>JBOFGX010000377.1:0-5026 GCA_051649345.1 Leadbetterella sp.
GTGTTCCTGCCATGATTGGTGCGATGTTGATGCTTACCCATCCAGATTGGATGAAACCGGGCGTTTATAACTGTGAAGATCTGAATCCGGATCCATTTATGGAAAAACTCAATATCCATGGCTTGCCTTGGAATGAGGAAATCAACGGCGTACTACCTCACGAATATTGATATTAAGAATGGCTTACGATCTTAGTAAAATACCGTCTCCCTGCTATGTATTGGATGAAAAATTACTCGTTCGTAATTTGGAGCTCATACAAGGTGTAAGTCAACGCTCGGGGGCACATATCATTGTAGCCTTGAAAGGCTTTTCGATGTACAGTACATTTCCCTTGGTAAAACAATATTTGCACGGTGCAACGGCCTCTTCTTTAAACGAGGCAAGGCTGATTCACAACGAAATGCAGTGCAAAGCTCACGTATATTCTCCGGCATACAAACCCGAGGAATTTGACGAGTTGATGGAGTATAGCTCACACATTACGTTTAATTCTTTAAATCAATTTCATACATTCAAAGAACGGATAAATTCGTATTCTAGTTCAATTTCAATGGGAATACGAATAAATCCGGAATATGCTGAGGTTGCTACCGATATGTACAACCCCTGTGTGGTGGGATCTCGACTCGGAATCACCCGTGTCGCTTTGGGAGACGATCTTCCAGAAGGTATCGAAGGGCTCCATTCCCACACCATGTGTGAAAACGACTCCTATACGCTTGAAAGAACCTTGGTGCATATCGAGGAAAAGTTTGGCGATTTGCTACATAAAGTCAAATGGCTAAATCTGGGTGGTGGCCATTTGATGACCAAGGAAGGATATGACCATGAGCATTTGATCGCTCAATTGAAACGCCTACAAGAAACGTATGATATTGAAATAATACTAGAACCCGGCTCTGCCATCGGTTGGCAAACCGGTTTTCTTCGTTCCAAAGTATTGGATATTGTAGATGCTCAAGGCATTGATGTAGCGATTTTGGACATTTCTTTTGCTGCTCATATGCCCGATACACTCGAAATGCCCTACAAACCCAAAGTGTGGGGAGCTACAGATGCTGAAAAAGGCAAACCAACCTACAGACTAGGCGGAATGACCTGTTTAGCGGGCGATTACATGAGTGAATACAGCTTTGAAAAGCCCCTATCCATTGATGATGATGTAGTTTTTGACGATATGATCCATTACACCATGGTAAAAACCACTACTTTTAACGGAGTAGGATTGCCATCTATTGGGGTAATCAAACAAAATAACGATTTTCAACTTCTCAAAACCTTCGGTTACGAAACATTCAAAGACCGACTTTAAAATTATACCACTATGTATCTTTTAGGAATTGACCTAGGAACCTCTTCGATTAAAGTTTCGCTTGTAAACTCACAAACGCAAGCAGAAATATGCAGTACGCAATATCCCGACGTGGAAGCAGAAATACAATCACCACAGAAAGGGTGGGCAGAACAAGACCCCGAATTATGGTGGACCAATACCTGTGAGGCTTTAAAAAGACTAAAAACCCAATTTCCATCTGAATATTCATCTATCCAAGCTATAGGTATTTCGTATCAAATGCATGGCTTGGTGATGGTAGATAAAAATCAAAAAGTACTACGCCCATCTATTATCTGGTGTGATAGTAGAGCCGTAGAAACGGGCGAAAAGGCATTTAATGACTTGGGAGGTGTAAAAATCCTACCTAATTTATTGAACTCACCGGGGAATTTCACAGCTTCCAAATTGGCTTGGGTAAAAAACAATGAGCCTGAAATATACGCACAATGTGATAAAATCATGCTTCCAGGTGATTTTTTAGCCATGAAATTTACAGGAGAAATTAGTACCACAGCATCTGGATTATCTGAAGGTATTTTCTGGGATTTTAAGAACAACGAAGTCTCGAAGGATATTTTGGGAGTATATGGATTCGACTCTAGTCTAATTCCTGCTGTAAAACCTACGTTTTCGCAGCATGGACAGGTTTCTTCATCTGTATCAGATACATTGGGCATCCCCTCTTCTGCATTTGTAACCTACAAAGCGGGAGATCAACCCAATAATGCTCTTTCTTTAAATGTACTCGAACCAGGTGAAATTGCAGCAACTGCCGGCACATCTGGCGTTGTTTACGCCGTATCGGATCAAGTGAAATACGATGCCGCTTCGAGAATAAACTCGTTTGCTCACGTAAACCATGGAAATGATGCCCAAAACCGTATTGGTATTCTGTTGTGCATCAACGGTACAGGTATCCTAAACCGTTGGGTTAAGGAGCAAATAGGTGGAAATACGGATTATGTTGAAATGAATAAACTAGCATCTTCCATTCCTGTGGGATCTGATGGATTGCGTATTTTACCGTTTGGAAATGGTTCTGAACGTATGTTGAAAAACAAAAACATTGGAGCTCAGTTTTTAGGGTTGGATTTTAACAAGCATACCCAAGCTCATATATTCCGTGCCGCCCAAGAAGGTATCGTGTTCAGTTTGGCATATGGGTTCGAAATGATGAAGGATTTAGGCGTGAAACCTACCATTATACGTGCAGGTAAAGCCAATATGTTTTTGAGTCCACTGTTTACAGAGACCTTGATCAATACAATGGGAATTGGGGTTCAGATGTACGATACCCACGGTGCCAAAGGTGCAGCCTTGGCGAGTGGTGTGGGAGTTGGAATTTTCAAAAATCCCAACGAAGCCCTACAAAACCTCAAAATAGTAGCTGTAAATGAGCCTGATACAAGCAAACAAAGCCAGTATTTGGATGCATACGGTAATTGGAAAGAAAATTTGACTAAGTTTGTGTAAGGCTGATTGTGTCCGAATCAAATTCTGACATCTATCATCCAACATCTTTCATCTAAAAAATGAAGTCTCAATTCGGATTTGTATTTTTATTCTTTCTAGCGGGCATTCTCCTTGTCACGGTTGTAATGCTGGTTGCGAAACTTATACGTAAAGACAAACCCAACGAAGAAAAGAATACAACCTACGAAAGTGGAGAGGCCACGGAGGGTAGCTCTCAAGTAGCATTCAACATCAAGTTTTACGTGATTGCAGTGATTTTTCTCCTTTTTGAGGTTGAATTATTGCTTTTGTTCCCGTGGTCTGTTGTCTTTAGCGATAAGGAAGCAATTGCCGCAAGTGACGGAAACTGGCTTTTGTATTCAGGAGCAGAGATCTTGGTTTTTGTAGGTTTACTAGCTTTGGGGCTTGCCTACGTCTGGAAAAAGGGACATTTGGACTGGATCAAAAGTAAAGAAACACCATCTGAACTGGAATGGCCCTTAGCTGCCAAAGACTATACAAAACTGAATAAAAGTTTATCTCAAAAAAAGGCAAGCCATGAATCTTGATTCACTCGAAAAACAAGCCCATATAAAATCCGCAGAAGGTGAAGTCATTTTGACTACACTTGATGAGATAAGCAATTGGGCTAGAGCCAATTCCCTCTGGCCTATGGGGTTTGGATTGGCCTGTTGTGCCATTGAGATGATGTCCACATTTGCCTCCAACCACGATTTAGAACGTTTTGGAATATTTCCCCGTAATTCACCCCGCCAATCCGACCTGATGATCATTTCGGGCACGGTCACCTTCAAAATGTTGGACAGAGTACGCCGATTATACGAACAAATGGCAGAGCCCAGATACGTAGTATCGATGGGTAGTTGTGCCAATTGTGGGGGCCCCTACTGGGAACATGGATATCATGTAGTTAAAGGTGTTGATCGTGTAATTCCCGTTGACGTTTATGTACCCGGCTGCCCTCCCCGTCCCGAAGCTCTTTTGGGCGGAATCATGAAGCTCCAAGAGAAAATCAAGGGTGAGAAGGTGTAGAAGCATATTTAAGTTATTCATTTTGAATCATATAAATCAAAATATATAATAAATTTAATGTGACACCAACAGAAAAATTCGAAAAGAGAAATCTTACTTTTTCAGACAGGAAAGAAATTGCCATTAAATTGCTAACTTACCGTAAAAAACTAAAATTATTTCAATGGAAGTATTTATTTTTTGTATTAGTAGCTATAGTATTTATATATACCCAAAAAATATTCATTTTTATTGTAATAGGTATTACTTTTTATTACATCGTATCAATTGTTTTCGCTTTAAATCAATTAAATTTTGAATTTAAACAAAAGTACAAGTGGGTAGGAACATTTAAAGTATGTAAAAAACGGGCGTTTAAAAATATTCGAAATTTAATGACGAAGTATGAGACAATACGCGTTGAAAATAAGTTATATGAAACGATAGATATAAATGACATTATTTATGTGGAAAAGTTTGATAATGACAAACTTTTAAAAGTGGTAAAAGTGAATTTATATTTCGTATAAAATATAAAAAATATATTATTTATGAATAAAATCACTTATACAACACTCATTTTTGTGCTCCTGAATATTACGACTATTGCAGCCCAAACCAAACAAGATAGCCTAGCCATCAAGCAAGCCGCTTTGGATTATATCGAATTGCAACATAGTGTAAATCCTTCCCAAATGGAACGTGCCTTGCATCCCAGAATGGTCAAAAGAACCTTTTGGAAAGACAAGGCTACAGGCAAAGATTCCCTACGACAAACCTCTACCGAATCCATGGTTTTACTAGCTGAGAGTTACAGCAAGCAAGGCGACAAATTTTAATAAAAAATAATGAAAATAAACGATAAAAATACTAAGACCTTTACGCAACATCTTGAAGGGCGTTATGGAAAAGTAGGGACATTAAAAAGAACTGAGTTTGAAATCAAAGCTAAATCGTTTGCTATAAGAGAACTCATAAAAGAAGAAAGAAAACTTGCTCAATTGACCCAAGAACAGCTTGCAGACAAAATTGGAGCTAAAAAAGCATTATTTCAAGAATAGAAAATGGACACAGCGATATTCAACTTTCTACGCTTTATAAATTAATTGAAATTGGGCTTGGACGAAGAATAAGTTTTATGATACAATAAATTTCTTGTACTATTGAATTTCATCATTTCATTTTTGATTTAAAACAAAAAAA
>JBOFGX010000378.1:0-2546 GCA_051649345.1 Leadbetterella sp.
TAAGCACAAATGATTTCTTGAAAAACCATGTTGATTTTATCTTCAGACTGTACGGGGATTTGACCTGTACATGTAGTATTACCGTCGGCGTCTGAGTCTCTACCAGAACACGACAAGAAAGCTCCCTGTGTACCCTTAACTTGTTGAGCTGAAAAGAACGATCTTGCAGAATTGTTAGCTGTAGTTAGCTCGTCTTTAGTAAGATTTCGAGGAGGTTTCTCACAACTGGCGATAAGTAGGGGTAAAGTGGACAGTAGTACAGCGGATGCGAGAATTTTAAACATTTTCATAATTCACTTCCTTTTTTTAGGTAATATTAAATAGAGGGCGTATTTTACAACAAGACCAATTAAGTTAACGTATATTACATATTTTCTCCTATAATTCGTATTGTAATTCTAAAGCTCTAGCTATCATGGGAAATGAGAAATCAAAAATATCATTTAAAGCAGCTATACTAAAATATTTACTAACTTTAGATCCTCCATCTTCATACCAACGCTTTAGATTGATATTATATGTAGAAGTTAATTCAAATTCTGCACAGATTTGTGCAGCAATTTTTTTAGAAATTTTAGGAACATTTGCGTTAAATCCTAATAATTTATAGACGTCGTCAGGTAGTGCCTGACTATTTTTAGATTTTACTTTACCGTCGTCTAACGATATAATAAAATCGCCTTTTAGCCACTTTCCGTTAACTTCTTTTTTGTAAATATCACAAGCCACCCCAAGGCAGCAAAAAGAATTACCTTTTTTAAGACTACCTTTAGCTTGTAAGTACTTATTTTCTTTTAAAACTTCAACCCAAAGTTTTAATTTCGAGTTTTGATCATCCGTAAGCCTTGCAACGATAAATTCTATTTCTTCATCTTCACTTAAAAGTACAAATCCTTTTAATTTGTTACTTTTATAATCAGTAAATTCTTTTGGTGAAAGTTTTCTTAGCTCATCGTTCTCTAAAATTTGAGCCATGTGTCACCTTTAATTAATAACTTTATACTGCTTGAGAGCTTTAAACAAAAAATCAGCTTTAGTTTCAAATCTTGTGGCTTTGTCTTCAAAAGAAAATCTTTCGCCGTTTTCTAAGATTGCAACGGGAATAGGGCCGTGAAAAATCAAACTAAATCCTTTTAAAGATTCTTTGTCGCTATATGCATCTATGACGACAAATTCTTTTTGTGAAGTAACACAAACGTGCATGTTACCTACGTTTCCATTTAACGTAACAGGAAGTTGACTAAGAGTTTGATAACAATTTTTTTGCATTTATTTTCTCCTAAACATTCGAGATTTTATTTACGTTAGCCATACGACTGTTCCAAACCATCCAAACAGCATCTAATACACTGTTAGATAGTAATACACATCTATTTAACATATTCTCTGCTTCAGACCACCAAAAGGTAGAAGTCTCGGGAGCGGCAAACTCTACGCTAGATTTTAAAGATTCCCAATACTTTTTATAAGTATCAGGGACAAGTGTAATTAAGTCGTCACAAAGAGCAATAAGTTCTAACTTGCAATTTACATAATCAAACATAATCTTCATCTCCTACATAGTATGGATCATCGTCAAAATCACTGTCGTCGTTATCCCAGTCTGAAATTTCAGCAGCAATTTCTTCCTGGTCGCGTCTAGACATTCTAAGAGCAGCTAACATGTTTTCCCTATATGTGTCTATGTGAGACAGTTCATCTTCAGGAAATTCAGTGTTTTCAGGAAAATTAGGATCTGTTTCTAATTTACCTAATTCCTCTTCAACCCATTCATGCTTTTCTAAATGAGATACGTAGAAGTAATCTACAACTTCATCAGAACGACCTAAAGCCCTAGCACTTTGACATCTATTAAAATCATTTGATGCCTCTTGCGCTACTTTCTGAATTTCTAGTTTTAATTCTTCACGTGTCTTTTTCATAAACATCTCCTTTAAGTGAAAGGGGGGTTAAGTACAACTTACATCGTGAAAAGGCCGTAGCCGCCTATATCAATGTACATAGTGCTTTTAGGTATTTGTGTGAAGGTAAAATCAGAATTACCTAATTTGACAATTTGCATGTACAAATTGAAATATTGATCAAAATCTAAATACACAACAACACTTTCGTCAGTAATGTCAGAATTTGAATTATCTGGATTAAACTCTGTTTCTAATTCGGATAAATCCAAACCTGCCTTTTGTAACATAAGGTAGTGTTTGCGAATTAACGTATCGTCTTCGCACTCTGTCGCCGCATCTCTACGCAGATCAAAACCTATAATATTCGTAGCTTTTGTGTAAGCTTCGTTAATTTCCGTTTGAGAAAGATTGGAATCAATAACAAACTGATATGTCTTATCATGTCCATCACCTGATGAGTCGCCTAATTCAACAATTATCGTGTACATATTTATCCTTTTTAAAATTTAATAGAGAAGGCGTAGTGCTTAGGGGGATGTAGTAATGGGTTAGCTAAGCGCTCTTTATCACAAGAACTGATTCCCCACAAATTTCTAGGATCGTACTTGCAAGGCTCACCTAGGGCATGAATTACATACATTG
>JBOFGX010000379.1:0-8649 GCA_051649345.1 Leadbetterella sp.
TGATTGATAGGACGATGTTCTGAAATTTCAGAAGTTGGCTTCAATTCTTTATCCAAAAACCCATCTTGCTGTAAGAACACTTTTCGTGAGGTATCATATGGAAAATACATATTTTCTATAATACTTTGCCATTGCTTAGTTTCCGAAGCTTCATCGAAGGATACTTTTCTTGTTATTTTTTCATAATCTGAAGAGTTTTCTTTCACTGTTTGAAGAGCCTCTATGGTATATTTAAGTGTCCAAACAGCAAGATAATTGGTATACCAGTTATTATTCACGTTGTTTTCATACTCATTAGGTCCCGTTACTCCCAACATAACATACTTTTGGAGATTTTCTGACCAGTTTACACGTTGTGCCCAAAAACGTGATATGCCTATGAGTACTTCTAATCCATGAGAATTGAGATAAGCACTATCTCCTGTATAATTTACGTAATCAAAAATTGCGTACGCAATGGCTCCATTTCTATGAATCTCTTCGAATGTAATCTCCCATTCGTTGTGACACTCTTCGCCATTCATAGTGACCATAGGGTACAAAGCTGCTCCCTTACTAAATCCTAGTTTTTGGGCATTCTCTATAGCTTTTGCTAAATGATTGTGTCTATAAACCAACAGATTTTTTGATACAATTTCTGGGGCAGTTGAAAGGTAGAACGGAATACAGTATGCCTCGGTATCCCAATAAGTTACACCGCCGTACTTTTCACCTGTGAATCCTTTAGGACCTATATTCAATCGGGCATCTTGACCTGTATACGTTTGCTGTAGATGAAAAATATTGAATCTTATACCTTGCTGAGCAACATCGTCTCCTTCTATTTGGATATCATTAGTCTCCCATTTCGCAGACCAAGCTTGTACTTGCTCATCTTTTATTCTAAGAAACGAGGTTTCAGCGAGTTTTTGAGCATATTTCTTAGCTTCGTCGGCAATTTCAGATTCTGAATGATTTTCTGAGGACAAATTAGCTACATAC
Source organism: Leadbetterella sp. (assembly GCA_051649345.1). Classification (GTDB taxonomy): domain Bacteria; phylum Bacteroidota; class Bacteroidia; order Cytophagales; family Spirosomataceae; genus Leadbetterella. Next base: position 982 of record JBOFGX010000379.1, read on the forward strand.
TTGAAAACCTCAATAGATTCGTTTTCTGAAAGTTGAAATTCTCCCTCATACATTAAATACTTCTCTTTGGACGATTCTTTCCAATCATTTTGTATAGATTGTCCATTTTTCGAAATCTGTAAAATCATAGAAGACGCTATCGTAAACTGGGGCACCGTTGTCCAAGGCGACTTTTTGGTCCTCATGCTTAAAGTAGCTGATCCTTGTGCAAACCCCTGACTTATTCCTTCCCAAAACTTATCTCCATGGTTGGAATCTTTGTTACTTACATCACCATCTAAGTAGGGTTTTAAGGATAATTTTCCCTTAAAATTCAAAAAAGTGACTTTGTATCGCATACAAGCCCCTTCATCGTATACCAAACTACAAAAACGCTCAGATTCTATCCTAATTTGCTTTCCTTGACTTAGTTCCACAACCGTATTTCTTGATAAAATACCAGATTGCATATCAAGTTCTCTATAAAACTCTATTACTTTATTTTTCGCTAAATCAACTATTTCACCATCAATTGCAACTTCTATTCCCGACCAATTGGTAGAATTAATAACCTTTGCAAAATAATCGGGATATCCGTTTTTCCACCACCCAACTCGGGTTTTGTCAGGAAACCAAACGCCTGCTATATAACTCCCTTGAAGTGAGTGCCCAGAAAAACTCTCCTCCAGCATACCTCTTTGGCCCATCCTACCGTTTCCGATACTCATGAGGCTTTCGGTTATTTCATTATGTTCTGGGTGAAACTTATCCTCTATTATTTTCCAAGGATGTATGGTTAAGTAATTTTTCATATGTAAAAATAAAGTATATGTTAATTCGAAATCATAGAATCTATTTGACTTACATCATAGCCTAAAAGATTAGGAACCCAAGCATTTGAATTTGGCAAATCATGGCTCATACCAATCCCCAAAGCCTTCATACCAGCATTGTGAGCAGCTTCAATTCCTGCGTAAGCATCCTCAAAAACAAGACATTCTGTAGGCAAAACATGGAGTAATTGTCCACCTAAAGTAAATACCTCTGGATCTGGTTTGCTTTTCGAAACTGAATTACCGTCTACTAATGCATCAAAAAAATGAATAATACCCACTTTCTCTAATATGAGTCTTGCATTCTTGCTCGCAGATCCCAAAGCGATCTTTTTTCCATTTGCTTTCGCATTTTCTAAAAAAGACGTCACACCAGGCAAAATGTCATCTGGTGTCATTTGCTCTACCATAGATAAATAATCTGCATTTTTTTGGGTAGCTAAGCTTACTTTTTCTTCTTCAGATAACACTAGTCCACCTTTCTCTAAAATCAGGTCTAAAGAAGCAACGCGACTTATACCCTTAAGTTTTTCATTGAACTTTTCATCAATATCAAAACCCAGACCATTAGCCATTTTTTTCCAAGCTTTATAGTGAAATACGGCAGTATCTACCAAGACCCCATCGAGGTCAAAAATATAGGCGTTAATCATAGGAAGTATTTGTGTTACAAATTTAGATTTAATAATTTCTTTTCAAAACAATAATTTCAAAATTCTAAGACAATGGATTGTTTGGGCTTTAAGGCAAGACCCGAATTACTGACAATCAATGTCCCGTCCAATACATTTCTCAATGTGTTTTTTGTATTTAAAACCTCCTTGAATCTATCCAAATTTATCGTTTTTTCCACTCCTGAAGTGTTAGAAATAACCAAAACTCCTTTTTTTTCAAACAATCTTACATAGCTATATACACCATCATCAAAAGGCAAAAATTGCTTCAATTGCCCCTCAGTTAAGGCTTTTGAAGATTTTCTATAGTTGGCCAACTTTTTCACAAAGTCAAACGCCATATTTTCTTTCTCATTTCTGCCTTGAGGCAAAAATTTATTTTCTATGTCACTTTGCCACCCTCCTGGGAAATCTTTTCTAACTTCTGCGTCCGTAGGGTTTTTGAAATTTTTCATTAAAATCTCCGTTCCGTAATACATTTGCGGAATACCTCTTGAAGTTAACAACCATATTAATCCTGTTTTATATTTTTCAAAATCCTCCCCTATTACACTATAATATCTATCTAAATCATGATTATCCAAAAATGTAACTAGTTTATTGGGATTTTTATATAAATAATCTTGGGCTAAAACTTGGTATAATTTCTGGACACCATCGTTCCAACCGGGTTTCTCGTTGAGTGCAGCCAGTGCGGAAAAACAAAATTGAAAATCCACATTGCCCGGTAAATTTGATTTAAAAGATGTTTGAATATTATTTTCCATAAAGTAGGCTTGATTCGCAACGGAATTTACCCAACTCTCTCCAAAAATATGAATTCGAGGAAACTCTTTTAATATCGCTGAATTACAACGATTCATAAAATTGAGGTCGTTGTAGAAATACGTATCTATACGCCAAGCATCCAAACGAAAAGTTTCCGTGTTCCACAAGGCTTGTTGAATAAGTTCAGTCGCTAAGAACGGATTTTTTTGATTCAAATCAGGCAAAAATGGCACAAACCATCCCAATTGGACTCTTGATTTATCATAGTCGGAGGCATAGGGATCTATAAGTGGCTGATCTTTGTAGCTCGTATTTGTGTACTCTGGCCATTGATTTAACCAATTCTTGAACGGCAAATCTTGAATCCACCAATGATTTTTTCCGACATGATTATAAACAGCATCTTGAACCACTTTTATGCCTTTGGCATGTGCCTTATTCACAAGGTCTAAGTATTTATCATTGCCTCCTAGTCTTTTATCAATGGCGTAGAAGTCCGTAATTCCATACCCATGATATGCACTTCGCATTGAATTGCCTTCCTTTGTCAAAGGCTGATTATTTTCCAAAACGGGATTGAGCCAAAGAGCCGTAGCTCCCAATTCTTGAATATAATCAAGGTGATTTATAATTCCATCTATATCTCCTCCATGCCTAAGCCAAGGATTACTTTTATCCGATTGCGTATCGGCCATATCCGTAAATTTATCATTCGAAGGATTCCCGTTGGAGAATCTGTCAGGCATAAGTAAATAAATAAAGTCTGCGGAAGAAAGTCCTTGGGTTTTGTAACCGCTTCTTTTTTTCAATTCATAGGCAACATTCTCTGATTTACCATTTTTAGCTATTCTAACTTGCAATATTCCTGGTTTGGTATTGGGTTCTATCGACAATTCTACAAATAGATAATTAGGACTCTCAGCTTTTGTAACCTTAACCAGTTTTATGCCTTGATAAGGCTTAATACTAATCTGTGAATTTTGAATTTCGCTGCCATAAAGCGTCAGCTGTAGTTTTTTCTCTTTAAATCCTACATACCAGTATATAGGTTCTACTCTCTTGATCATTTGTGATTTACTTTGCAGATTGATCAGGCACAATATAAATGCAAAGAAAATTTTGGGAATAATTTTATACGTTATCATAAGTTTCTTATATAAATTTACAAATTAAAGGTAATTTTTCGAATTGATATACAGGAAAGTCCTATATTTGATTTTTGACCGCAATCTCATTAAAATGAAAAAAATAGTTTTATTAATTCTTTGTTTGATTTCACTTAACGCTATGTCCCAAAAAGGTAAAACCGACAAACTCGTAGTTTATCAATTGTTTCCTCGATATTTTGCTAATTCTTTGGTTAAAAACAAATTGAACGGAACCGTTAAAGAGAACGGTTGTTCCAAATTTGATGATATTGATAATGCCGCATTAAAATCTCTTGTAAAACTCGGAGTTTCACATGTCTGGTATACAGGTGTAATTGAGCATGCTTCGTCTGTAGCTGCAAAACCCGATCATCCCCTTTTAGTCAAAGGTCGAGCTGGATCTCCTTATGCAATTAAAGATTATTATGATGTCAACTCATACTTAGCATATGAGCCTAAAAACAGGATGTATGAGTTTGAAAGCTTGATAGAAAGAACACATAAAAATAAATTGAAAGCCATTATTGATTTTGTGCCCAATCACGTAGCAAGAGACTACAAATCTGACGTTAAAGACAAGACAATAGATGATTTGGGGGCCAAAGACAGTAAAAACGAAGCTTTTTCAGCATCCAATAATTTTTATTATCTACCTGGAAAAAGCCTGAGTTTAGATCCATCCATAAAACCATTGAACCCAGTTAGAAACCCTTATAATGAAACCCCAGCAAAAGCAACAGGAAACGATGTATTCAATGAAAATCCTAAAATTACGGACTGGTATGAAACCGTGAAATTGAATTATGGTGTAGATTATCAAAATGGTCATGTCAAGAATTTCAGTCCTACACCGGATACTTGGAATAAGATGAAAGATATTCTTATATTTTGGACAAATAAAGGTGTGGATGGATTTAGATGCGATATGGCCGAAATGGTTCCAGTAGAGTTTTGGGCTTGGGTAATTCCTCAAGTAAAAAAAGTTAAACCAGATGTCTTATTTATAGCCGAAATCTATAATCCAAAAGAATATAAAAACTACCTAAATACGGGTAAATTTGATTATTTGTATGATAAAGTAGGTCTTTATGATGCAGTGAGAAGACTGATTGAAGGAAAAGGTGATGCCATGGATATTACCAAGGTTTGGCAAAACGAATCAGGAGAATTTTCTAATAAAATGCTACGATTTTTAGAAAACCACGACGAGCAGCGTATAGCTTCTGAACAATTTGGAAAGAATCCTGAAGCAGGATTTGCTGGGTTTGCTTTGTCTACATTGCTGCACACAGGCCCAATAATGGTGTACAATGGGCAGGAATTTGGTGCCAAAGCTGAAGATGCAGAAGGATTTAGCGGCAAAGATGGAAGATCTACCATATTTGATTTTTGGGCTACTCCAGAAACTCAGAATTATATTAATGCTGGGTTTTCTGATAAGGAACTTTCTGATGACGAGAAAAGATTCAAGACATTTTATGCGAATATTTTGAATTTTGCGAAGAAGAATGAGGCTATCCATTCAGGTAAGTTCCATGATCTACAATATCTAAATACGAGAGATCAAAACGCTACATACCTTACGGATAAATATTATTCGTTCCTACGATACACTGACAAGCAAAAATTGTTGATCGTTTGTAATTTCGACAAGTCAAATGACTTAAATACGGATGTGTATTTACCAAAAGAGCTTTTTGAAAGTAAAAAGAGCTGGAAGTTCAAAGCTACGGTAGGATATGATAAGAAAACGAAGGTTGTAAACGAACAATTTAGAATTCCCGTAAAATTGAATCCCAATTCCTACGAAATCATTATCATTAAATAAAATCTATGGCTACATCTAGTGGTAACCCTATAAGTGTTGAATCCAATAAGCCTTTTCTTTCACGAAAAGCTATTTGGAACATGAGCATGGGTTTCTTCGGTGTACAGATGGGTTTTGCACTTCAAAATGCAAATGCGAGTCGCATTCTTCAAAACTTTGGTGCGGATACGCACAATATCTCTTGGTTTTGGATAGTAGCTCCTCTTACAGGAATGATTGTACAACCGATTATTGGTCACATGAGTGATTCTACTTGGACACGTTTGGGTAGAAGAAGACCTTTTTTTTTAGCGGGTGCGATTTTAGCAGCTGTCGGATTGGTACTATTACCTAAAGCAAATATTTTTACTCACTTGATGCCAGCTTTGGTATTTGGTGGATTATTTTTGGCATTGATGGATGCATCATTTAATGTAGCCATGGAGCCATTTAGAGCCTTAGTCACGGATAAACTTAACTCTAAACAATTAACCAAAGGCTATGCTGTACAAACAATTCTAATCGGCTTTGGAGCAGTCCTAGGCTCTGCACTACCTTTTCTCTTGAAAAAGTATTTTGGTTTAGGTAGTAATACACCTGAAGGCTCTGTACCTTCAAATGTAAGTGTTTCATTTATAATTGGAGCCGTTGGTCTTGTATTATCTATATTATGGACCATTTTTACAACTAAAGAATATACTGAGGATGAATTGAACTCCTTTGGGGTGAATACAGGCTTAAATGAAGATGCAAAAGTAAGTTTTCTTGAAGCATTACTCAATTTGCCTAAAACTATGGCTCAATTAGGTTGGGTTCAGTTCTTTACATGGTTTGGTTTGTTCAGTATGTGGGTATATTCTACGAATGCTATTGCACAACATATTTATGGCTTACCCTATGAAGATACAAAGTCTGCTACTTTCAATGAAGCAGGTGACTGGGTAGGTATCATTTTCGGCGTTTATAATGGAGTCTCTGCACTATATGCTTTTTTAATCCCTTCGATTAGTAAAAGATTGGGAAATAAAAATACCCATATATATTCCTTATTATGCGGTGCAATGGGATTGTTTTCCATTTATTTTATTGAAGATTATAGATGGCTTATAGCTTCAATGGTAGGTATTGGGATAGCTTGGGGAAGTATATTATCTGTCCCCTATGCCATACTAGGAGATTCGCTTCCACCCAAGAAAATTGGGTTGTATATGGGTATCTTCAATATGTTTATTACTATTCCTCAAATTCTAAATGCTATTTTTGGAGGTATAATTCTAAAAAATATTTTTGGAAACCATGCCATATATTCTCTCATACTTGCCGGTTTCTGCTTCATAATTGCTGCTATATTTACGAAATTTGTAAATACAGATACTCAAGACTAACTATTTTATGCCTAAGAAACAGATTTACCTCATTGGTGTATTTGTAGCCATTTTCCTATATATCATTGCTCAGTTTAGACTAGACTTCTTTATCTACGAAGGTCACCCAAGAATTAGCCAGATGGCTACAGTATATGGGTCACAAATCATGATTACTCTATCTTTTGCCCTACTATTTATATTTCTTGCCAAGCTTTTTAACTTGAAATGGTATACAGTATTGCTAGTTTTTATGGGGATCGAACTCGTCTATGCAATTTTCATCTTTCAAGGTGCCAATTTTCTGCCAGAATCCTTCAAGGGAACGGCGTTGGCTGGACATATAAAGAAAATCACAACGCAGCTTCGTCCCATGATTCAATTTGACGATCACTGTTCACAATACAGCAAAGACTTGTTTTATACTTTAAAGCCAGGAAATTCAAGATTTAAAGGGTATGAATTTGATACGAAGTATTCTATAAACTCTTTGGGCTTTAGAGATAGTGAAGTAGACACTCAAGCACCCGAAATCCTTTTTTTGGGAGATTCCTTTACGATGGGCTGGGGTGTTGAGAAAAATGAATGTTTTGAATCTTTAGTGCAATCCAAAACAGGTTTAAAGTGCCTAAATACAGGTGTGTCCTCCTATGGCACAGCTAGAGAATATAAGAACTTTGAAAAAGTAGATAAATCAAACTTAAAAGCTATCATCATTCAGTTTCATGAAACAGACCTAGAGGAGAACCAATTTTTTGTAAAAAGCAATTATATATCCTCCAAAAAAGAAATTGATCTTACCCAGCTACAATGGTTCAACGAAAAAGCTAAAACCTATATGCCTTTCAAGTTTTTGAATTCTGCTATTTATAATTTAAAAACGAAAAAAGAAACGGCTTTGCAAAATGTAAAAAATCCGTTTCCTCAATACCCAAATTACGAAAAAGATTTTTATACAATTGTTTCTAAGATGCGATCTCAATTCAAAGGTCCCATCATTATTCTTAGCATTGGCAGTTTTTACACCGACAATGTAATCATAGATGATTTGAAGTCGTACAATCAGGATCTCAATATTCATTTTACAGAGTTTCC
>JBOFGX010000380.1:0-6348 GCA_051649345.1 Leadbetterella sp.
CATACATTTTTCGACATTGGTTTTGTGTCAATTCAATCTGCATTTCTTGTTTAACTTGTACTTGCAATGCTCCGATACTTTCCAGACAAACACCGTGCATTTCGTGCTCCTCATCAATTTCGCTTTCACTCTGAGTAATTAAGGTCGCGAACTCGACGGCTAGTGCAATAAAAGAAATATATTGATAGCTCATCTCAAACCTATATAAGACTTCAACGCAACAACGGTATAGGCTGTTCAAACAAAATTCGTCAAAGACACTAGCAAATTCATCGAGTCGTTCAATTTGTAATCGTTTCAAGGCAAAGTCATAAAAAGTACGTGGTGACTTCGCTTCAGAATTAGCAAGCTTTAATTCACAATATTCGCCATTTCGCTGAATACTATAGCTATGTTGCTGAAAACTATCTAATTGTGCACGGATGTATGTTATATCATTCAAAATCGTAGATTCAGAAACAAAAAATTGATCAGCTATTTCATAAATAGCAACTTTATCTTCAAAAAAAAGTTGTTTCCACAGTGAAAGTAATCGTAGTTTCCGAGTATACTGCTGCTCTGTAACAGACGGAAGTTCGCATTCGTCATCTAGCAAGCGATAGCCTTTCTTCTTACTGACAAGTAAAAACTGCGTGCCGTACTTTTCACGCAGTTGCTTCATATCTTGTCTAATTGTCCGTGATGTAACCTGTGTTAATTGTGCAATTTCAGCCCCTGTCATCCAATCATTTTTGACTCGTAAAAGTTCCACAATTTGTTGTTTTCGATCCATATGATTCTTCCTTTTTAATTTTTTATTATTATAACATGAAAATATTAAGTAGTTAACAAAGCATTTTCGCTAACTACTTTATTCCTTCTTTTTCTGCCTAATATAAAATGACGTACCAAACTACATTTCACTATACGTGGAGTATGAGTTTGGTACGTCATATTTTCATTTTTTAATTACTTCACTTTCGTTAATAAGGCTACACTCTCGACGTGGATTGAGAGGACAGAATGAATGTCATTTGTGTATGTCCGTTCTCGGAAACATATCCACGACACTTTTTGCACTATCGGTAGACGGGAACATATCCATAGGCTTCGCTGTTTTTTGAAAAACTGAGGTATGCTGTTAATTTTCAGTACCCAATACTGTGAATAACGTTACTCTCCTATTCACTAATGTAATTCAACAATCTTTCTAAAATGTCATGTGTAACTTTTAAGTTGTATTGTTCAATAAGGTGACTTTGCAAATCCATAACTAATAGCAAAGAATTTTTATAGGCTTCAAATAATTCTACCTTATCTAATCGAGCAGTGGTCTTTGCAAATTTTTTATAATTTTCAAGGCTAATTTCTTTTTCAAGGTTTTTACTCATGTTTAGCCAATTATCAGCATTTTTTTCTGCCATACGTATAAGTTGTAGTGTATTTTTTTGAAGTTGTGATAAGAGTTCTAATGAACGAGCATATTCTCCTCTTTTTAGAACGTTGATTCCCATCAACCATAGATTAGAGAAATTACACAACAAAAAATTAGCATTTTCTTCAGTAAGTCTATTTGGTCTTGCACCACTTATCTCTGATAAATAATTTTCTAATTGCCCTGTTTCATCGTAAATAAGCATAGCCTTCGTATCAGGAATATAACCTGAATCTTTAAACGAGGGGATTATGTTCATATCTATTTCAGAAAGGAAATGAAATTCCCCACGTATAAGATTATCAAAAATAACTACCTCTGTTCCGTACTCATTTTTATAAAGCATCAAGTACGGAGCTACGTCAAACAACCAGTTGGATGAATCAAAGTTCGAGGTTATACTATCTTTCAAAAATATATAGAACTCTATATCAGAGTATTGGTCACCTTCTCCTTTGGTAAACGATCCATACATCATACAAGCTGTAATTCGTTCATCTGACTCAGTAAGATTCTTAACGTTTGCAATTAATTCTTTTTGTTTTAACATTTCTTCACCCTTTCATGTAAATATCTTTTAGTTATTGTGGCAACTCAAAATCTCTACAAACCTAAATTAATATTTTTCGTACAAATGTTATTGCAAAAAGCATCATCATGCTCCACAAACAATAGTGTAGGACAATATTCCAAAATCATTTTTTCAATTTGGATACGTGAAAAAATATCAATATAGTTCAATGGCTCATCCCATATATACAAATGTGCACTTTCACAAAGGCTTTTAGCAATTAGTACTTTCTTTTTCTGACCAGCACTAAAATCCACCATGTTCTTATCAAACTGCTCTCTATTAAAATCCAGTTTACGAAGAATCGTTTTAAATAGAGTTTCATCGATCTTATTATTATAGGCAAATTCAGATAGATTACCTTTTAAATATGAAGTATCTTGCGAAATATAAGAAATTTTTAGTCCACTTGCTAGCATAAAATTTCCGGTAAATTTAATATCATCTCCATTAATCAATTTTAGGATACTAGACTTACCACTCCCATTTTTTCCGATAATGGCAACTCTATCACCAATATTGACTCTGAAATTAAGATTACTGCATACTTCTTTATCTCCATAAGACAATGATAAATCATTCGCTTCTATTAAGCACTCTTTGTGAAATTCAAGTGGTGAAATTTTTAAGTCATCATATTGTTCAATGTTGTGGAGCAGTTCTGATTTTTGTAAAACGGCTTCCTGATGTCTTGACTCAATATTTTTGGCACGTTTCATCGCTTTTGCAGCCTTATGTCCAACATAACCCTTATCCAGTTTTGAACCAGAATTTGTTGTTCCATATTTACTTTTTTCTACTTTATTTGACCAGTTTGAACTACGTTTTGCTGCATAAGACAACCTTCCTATTTCTTTAAGGAGTTTCTTGTTTTCTGCCAGTTCAAAATTATCTTGTAACGTTTTGTTCTCCCACCAAGAAGTAAAATTTCCCTTTTGGATTTCGATATTCGTTTTATTGATAGATAGTATATGGTCAACACATTGATCAAGTAAGCTTCTATCATGAGATACCAAAATAAACCCCTTCTTGCGTTTCAAATAGTTTTGCACTACATTACGTGCATCGATGTCAAGATGGTTTGTAGGTTCATCAATAAGCAGGAAACAACTCGCTGTAAGGAATAAAGCTGCAAGAAGGACCTTTGTTTGCTCACCATTTGACAATGTATTAAACGGACGATATAAAGCATCTTCTTGAACATCAAGCAATGATATTTCACGAAAAATCTCCCAATCCATACATTCCGTACAAATACTCTTCATTACTTCAATTGTATATAGACTCTTATCTTCCACATCATAAGGAAAATACTCAAACTTAACTGTAGAACTTATATTGCCGGAATACGCATATTTGCCAAGCAGTAAATTTAAGAAAGTAGTTTTACCGCGTCCGTTTCTTCCAATAAAACCGAGTTTCCAATCTGTATCTATCTGAAAACTTACATTTTCAAAAATATTGTCATAACTTCCTTCATATGAAAAAGTTAGATTTGAAACATTTATTAAGGACATATATTTCTTCCTCCTTTACATTATAAAAATTTTATAAGCAAAGTCGGTTTTCGGCATTAATTACTCTATAATGTTATCCAACTCTGCAAGGATTTTGTCATGAATGACATAGTATCATTGTCTATCACGTTTATCTTCCTTTCTTTTACAAATATTAAAAGCCGCAAGAAAGTAAATTCTTACGGCTCAAAAACAAATACTATTATTACCTTTTGTTATACATAACATAAGGTTACTGTAATGTATTATTGAGTGTAGAATACTTAACTTTCTTGCAATTTGCATAACAAAACAAACGGTTCTATAGCCGTTTCTTTAAATATCTTATTATGCATCATATAATTAGCAAGAAAAGTTATACATTCTTCCACCTCCAAGTCGTTTTATTATATCATATTATCTTTAAAAATCCAATATAATTCTTCTGTTCTCTTTCTAAAGATTACCCTTCTACATCAATCTCGACTCCTGATTTGAATTCAACGGCGAACTTATCATGAAATACCGTAACTTTTTCTATAAGCCTCCTTACTAACTGCTCATCATATTCCTCTAACTCACAGGATTGTTCATTAAAGAAATCAGTCATTTCAGCGATTCGTTGCCTTTTTCCTTCACGCTCTGCATTTTCAACAAGTGCATTTTGCTTCAATTCTCGAAGGTGGTAGATTTCATCAGCCACATCTTCATAGTCATTCTTGGATTTTGCTTGGATAAGAAGCTGTTGTTGTAATTCTTCCAATTTGCTATCAATATCATTGGTGGCATTATCATTTTCTTCATTAAGTATAGTAGCTATGTTTTTCTGCAACGCCTGGAGGAAGGGTTCTTTGTTAGCCAAAAGTTCGTTAATAGCCTTGACCACTGCTGTCTGCAATGTTTCCTCGTTTATGGTAGGGGCAGTACATTCAGATCCTTTTTCCTCCAAACGGCTGACGCATCTCCAAACAATAGACTTGTAACCTCGGTTATTCCAGTGTACCCGGCGGTAAATATCACCGCACTGGCGAGCAAACTGCAACTGCAACTATGCAGGCACTTAATCTTAAAAGAACTACTTTCTATAAACTGGTGAAGGAAGTGATTGTATGATGACGATGTGTCCACGATGTTTAGAGCTATACAGTGAAATTTGGTCGAAGCCTTGTTGTAAATGCGCCGATAAGACCATTCCTGTTGATATTGAACTCATCAATGTCGTTCAGATGCTGCTCACTAGAGGCTTCGATGTATCTTATGCCACTTGTTACCCAGATAAAGAACAAGGTGAGATCGAAGCTATGGAAATTGAGATTCACTTTAGGGAATTGTATCCGCAGGCTCTCTTTGATGGTCTCCCACCTGACTGGATTGTAATTGACGAATACCCAGTTCTTGGCGGTAAGGTTCTTGATGAACCTGTTGATATCCTTACATGTGCAATCGAATATCGATTTGAAGAGAGCATCCATATTCAAAAGGATATCGCTATAAGCAATCTGGAAACATGGCTCGAAGAGAAAGACCCGCAATCTTGTAGGGCTATCCTTACATTGGCCGGCTTCTGAAAAAGCAAGACCCTCTCAACAGTAATGATCTGCTGAAAGGGTACTTTACTTTAATCTATGACCTTGAAGTGCCTTAATGCGTCTTTAATAGCTTCTACTTTATATTCTGGTGCTGGTTTATATGGGCGTTTTAGTTCTTCAACTGCGTTTGGTGCGTCGTACATCGGCAGGCCTAAGTTTCTTTTGACCTCTGCAATGTTTGCAGTGTGAACTTTGAAGCCGTACTTTTCTTCGATATACTCCTGAATAAGCCTGTAGGTGATACGATCTGGCTGGATTTTTCGGTCGTCTGCGTACTCCATTTTTACACTGATAAAATCGTCTGCACTTTTGTGGGACAATAAAACACACGTCTCAACGTGTGTTAAGAGGATAGGATAGCTATCAAATTCATTGTCCCAAGCCCTGTTTATATCAAGGGTCATTTGGGGGAACATATCCAAGCTTGACCATTGTTTGTGGAAACATATCTACTGCGTTTTTGGGGCTATCGGTAGACAGGAACATATCCAGTCTCTCTCTAGAACGTATACCTTACTTTAAAAAGGCAGAATAGCACTTAACCTATGCTATCCTACCTATAATTAAACATTTACAGTTACAAGTGATTTATTGTTTTTAGCCGTTAAATATTTTATAACTATTAAATAACGATAAAAATTGATCGAAACTAATATTGTTTAAATCATATATTCTCGCATGTTTTAAAGCTTTATTAAATTGATTTTTTGTAAACAGTTTTCCATACTCTTTGTTAACCCATTTCATTACAAAAGTTTTATATTTTTCTCTCTCTTTAAATGCCATTTTTGCTGGCTTTCTTTTTAATACAATTAATGTGCTATCCACTTTAGGTTTTGGATGGAAATAATGCCTAGGAATTTTTGCTAATATAGAAATATCTACCTCTGCCATTAACAGCAATGCTAGTGATTTGTTTGTATTTAATAACCTTTTAGCAAAACCATATTCCACTATTAAATAACTTACTGTGGCCGCACTTTCAAAAACAATTTTTCGAATTATATTTGTGCTTATGTTGTAAGGTATACTGCCAAATATTTTATATGGATTGTGGCTAGGAAATGTAAATTTCAGTATATCGTCATTTACTATTTGATAGTTAGGGTAATTTAAGAGCTTATTACGAGTTACCTCACATAATTTAGAATCAATTTCTAGCGCCGTTACAAAATTACATCTTTTTATCAATTCAACAGTAAAATGACCTTTGCCTGCACCTATTTCAAAAATGTTATCTTTTTCATCTAAACTAATGCAATTCATTATTTTTTCTAT
>JBOFGX010000381.1:0-10356 GCA_051649345.1 Leadbetterella sp.
GGGTTTAGTATTAGCGTATAATCATTGTCTGCTACAGTATAATTTGACGTAATCTGAGAGATTGGAACGCTTACAGAGCTTTTTAAGTTTATCTTGGAAGAATTCTGTGAACCATCATTTTCAAGTACAATTCTATCAACATTATTGGTTTTTAATATAAGTTGGGTTTGATTTGTTCCACCAACGAATACTGATTTGCCAAATATTTGAGAATTATTGGGGCCAAATACTAATTTTTGATCATGATTTATAGCATAATCTAGATTGTTTGGCCATACATTTTTCCAAGCGGATCCATTATTGAATGAAATTGCGTTTTCACATAAATTGTATAGCAAACGCCCTCCGAAATTTGAATATGTTGCTATATCTGTTGAGGATTTAGTAGAAAGATCGATATATGGGGCTAATATCTGAGTGGAAGTTCCCGGTCCTGCACTTGTAACCATGCCAGTTAAATTGTATTGGACAATAGTACCATTGGGTATGTCTGGAAACGTTGATGAATATCCTACCCATTCATATCCAGGTGATGGAGGCGTAACAACATAGGTTTGCCATTGAGCACAATCGGGTGGATTTATTGTGCCTGGATATGGATTTACTGTTCTAGCGGTTAGAAAGATTGTACCTGAATAAATCATTCCTAAGCCTTGTGAAAATATAAACCAATAGTCGCCTTTTCGAGCTATATATTTAAAGCCACCAACTAGTGATGGAGCACTATCATAAGAAAAAATATTTGTTCCTAAGTCAAAACTAGTGCCAGCACTTCCTGTTCCTGTCAATGGATACGTTTCGGTGCCGTTTACAATAACTTGTGCTTGGATGTTGCCATAAATTAATGAAGTGAAGAGAATAAGTAAGATTTTTTTCATTGTTTTTAGATTTTAAATCCATTGTGCCTTTGATCACGTAGAATGGTTAATAATATGAATTAATTACTTTACAAAGATGTAGAAATTAAAACTGTCAAAAAATCCCTAAATCTAGGGAGTAGGGAAAATGGTACATCGCCACTATTCTATGATTTGCTTTTACTTCGTTGAATAGTTAGTAAATGCATTATTTTTAAAATTTGTCAATACTGCGTAAGCGAATTATTAACCCAAAATCAGTGTTAGACTTGTTGACCGATACTCGGTATGGCAAAGAAGCTACAAAGTACGATCGAAAAGGTATCGAGATACCATTGAGTGAGTTCTGAAGTAAATTCAAAGTAAGCAGCGACAGCTGCCGAAAATATTTTTAGTCCATTTCTAATGCTGAATTTGGGTTAAAGTTTCATGTTGTCCATCGAAAAGCCTCGTAATCGCATGTACGAGGCCTTGTTTATGGCTATAAATATCCGAGTTCAAAAGTGGAAATTACTCCAAAATATAGATCAACCTCCTTTGTCTCTATTGCTACGTGTTGAATTATAATCGGTTACTTCAACTTTCGTTCCTTTAGTAATGTCTAATGTATATTTTTTCCCTGTTTCGTCTTCCCAAATGATTTGACCGTCGTCCTTAGTTCCTATTAGTTTTAAAGATTGAGGCTTAAATTTATATTCGATTTCTTTGTATTTATTCGTAGAACTAAATTCACTTAGTGTGTTATCCTTTTGGAGAATGATGAGCTCTTTACTTTCATTTTCTAAAATCAGCCCTTCGTCGTTTTTACCTACTACGTTCCAAGTTTTGGGCGACCGGTCGGTATTTTCGGTAAATTTCTTATTAGAAGCTATAGCTTCTGTGGTCTTTGGAGATGCAATGTATTTTCTTTGAGCCCAAATAGTCTGGCATGATACCAACATTCCAATCACAAAAATTGTCTTTTTCATGTTATTAAAATTTAAATTAAAAAAATTATTCCAAAAATTCATATAGATACTTCCTTGTAAAAACAGTACTACCTACAGTCTCTGTCGAACTCGTAATGCAACCACAGCCGTCTTTTATATAGGTATAGGTAGTTACTATCGGTGTTGACGCACGTGCTCCTTGACGATTTACAGAGCTCTTAGTTATTTTTTTGATAGCATTCCCACTACTCTGTCCCGTAAGATTAAGCCCCAAGTACTCACTTTGGATGTTGTTGTTTACAACCGTACCCAGCAGGTTAAGTTCTAAATACGGATTTTGAATAGAATTTCGCGTATTTTCATCGTATTCATAAACCACCGTAGTACTAATATCCCCGGGAGGTCTGTCATAGGTAGTTTTTACTAAATTCCCTTTAATCCATGTATGATTAAACGTAGTGATACTTCCGTTTTTGTTCTCAACTGTTTTAACCACTTGATCATTGACGTCGTAGGTGTAGGTATAGGTGATTTTGTCAGAAGGGGTATTGGATGATGTTACCTTCCCACTGGCATCCAAAATATACGTGCTAGGCTTTCCATTATATACTTTGGTAATCTTCGAATTTTGATAATCAAACGATGCAAATTCCGCTAGTGCCTTAATGTATTTGGTAGGTCTGTTCTCAGAATCATACTCAATTTTAAAATAGTCTATACCATTTTCAAAATTGCGAATGCGTTTGCCCTCACAGGTATTTTTGCAGTCGATAGCTGGGTCGCAAGCTGCAAGTATACCTATACTCAATATGTACAGAATATTCTTCATAGGTTTAAGGTGTAGGATAACATAGTTACTTGGTTGTAAAAAGGCTTGAAGGGTATAATTGATAGATCGCCTTTAAGATTCGCACGATGTGTAAGTGCCAAGCCTTTTACTATTAGAAACTTAGTGATGAAAGTCCCTCCAAGACGCCCATTTTTAAGGAATTTGTCTTGATAATTTGAGCTAAGATTCACTCTCCATTTGATGTCTAATCTTTTCTTTATTTTTTTATCAATCCATAGATTGGCTTCTGCACCAAGCTTATTTGTCTGCCGAGTGACATAATGCCCATCAGGCTTTTGTTCTGTGATGAACTGACCTTTATCTGCAATAAATTGATCCGTAAGGCCATAATATTCAATAGAGTAGGGGGAAAAAGATAGCATAAAGCCTTTTTTGGGTACAAATTTTATTCCCGGTGAAATATTGAATTTGTAGGGGTTCAAGAAAGAAGTAATTAATCCCAGTTGGTTGTAATCTTTTAAATAGCTACCATCAAATTGACTAAAAAGTGGGCTTTCTGCTCGGAGAATAGTATTTATGCTTATGGACCTTTTTCTAAGAAAAGAAAATGATATATCATGCAATGTCTGAATTAGGTCTGCTGTGGCAACAGTTCGTGATTTACCATCGGCTTTTGTTAGGGTAGTAGTCCAATGTACCTCGTTACTGGTTTTGAACCGACTTTTTTCTTTTACATAATTCAAGAAAATATCTATGGCATTATTAAATCCTAAGCCCTGCTTGGGAGTGCCTGTTGGTGCATTGATATTTAAGGTATGGGAAAGGCTCGTTCCGAAAGTAATTGTTTTTTCCCATGAAGGGAGTTCTTCTTCTTTTGCTGGTGTACGATTTGCTTGTTTATTGCTCTTAGTAGTGTCTGTTTTAGTAGAATCAGATTGTGCATAGCAAAAGCCAAAACAAAACAATAGTAAAATGATTTTCATTTCGTATTTACGTTTTTTAATTCTAGTAAATATTAACATTGAGATTGTGGACAAGCAACACTGTTCAGCAAGTTATAATAGCTAATTGTTTCATAGAGAACGAATAGGTTCAATCCGCAATCCAACGTTAGATACGTCGTTTAAATCCTATTTTGATTGGTATTCAAAATAAAAGAGTGGATGGCATTTAGTCGGATATTCCTACGTTGCCTATATGGTTTGAAAATTGCGATTGAGAAAAAAAGGTAAGTAAGATTTCTTTCATTGTTTTTAGATTTTTAAATCCATTGTGTCTTTGATCACATTGGATAGTTGATAATATGAATTAATCACTTTGCAAATATATAGGAAGCTAACATGCGAGTAAATCCCTAAATCTAGTGATAGGGAAGAATAGGGCTTAGCTTTGGAATACTAAAATTAGCTTCTGGAGTTTTACACCTTAATTTTATCGAATCTGTTTTTAGTTTAATCTAAACAGGGTATAATTTGTGGCAAAAATTTGACTAAACAAGGTATAGTTTGATGTAAAACAATGACAAAACAGGGTATAGTTTGGGCAATTCACAAAATCTACAACACGCTCGGGTAAAGAATTTGTTTTGGTCAATTTGCCCTACTATTGTATAGTGAACATAGAAAAATTGATTGCATACTGTCTAGAAAATCAATTAGCTGAAAACTGAATTTTTATCAATAAGAATGCTACGCATCGTTTTACAGCAAAAACTATTTCAAGTTTTTATAGTAAAAACTGATGGCTTCACCCAAACTTGAAATATGGAGTTTTTCGTAGATTTTTTTGGTATGTGTATTTACGGTATTGTAGCTAATCCCCATTCTATCGGCTGTCATTTTATAGCTCAGCCCTTCTGCCAAACACTCGAGTACTTCATATTCCTTGGAGCTGAGCTCATGTATTTTTGGATTGGGTTGAAAATATTGAATCAATTTTTTTGCTACGCCAGGATTTATAGCGGCACCGCCCTCATATACCTCCATGATAGCTTGTAGTATTTGATTTGGGCCATCCGTTTTAAGAATATAACCGCTCGCACCGTTTTTTATACATTCAAAAATATTGGAGGAGTCATCAAAAGCTGTTTGGATGAGTACTTTTATCTTGTGATATTGTTTTTTTATTATTTTTAATCCCTCTATTCCGTTTACATCGGGCATATTGATATCCATCAAAACCACATCGGGGTAGGTCGAATTCATGTTTTCTTCTATGTGTACACAATTTGGAGCACAACCCACGTACAATACCTCATCGCTCAGTTGTATCAATGATTTAAGGCTATCACTGCGATTGAGATCATCATCATAAATAAATACTCGAATACTCATTTTTTTAATAAATTTATCTCAAGACTTACTAATAAAATTATACATCCCACCATAATTACAACGAGTCGTTTTTTAGAAAGTAGCAATCTAGGCGTGCAATTTAGCGTATAATTTCCTTATATGTAATACCTAATTTAAGGGATAAGCGGAAAGGTAGCCGATAGTGTAGTGCCGTTTCCAATCTGTGATTGTACCTCAAATTGGCCATTCAGTTCTTTAATTCTTTTTTGCATGTTCTTAATTCCATTTCCTACTATATTTTCAGGAATAAAGCCTCGGCCATTATCTTTTACCGTGAGCAAAATATCATTTTCTTTTAAACTACAATAAATCTCAATTTTGGTCGCTTGGCTGTACTTGGCTGCATTGTTTATGGCTTCTTTCGTAACAAAAAGTAAGTTTTTTCTAAGATTAATATTCAGTAGGTTTTGGCTTAGACCTTCGTCTATTTTGATTTCATAATCAATACCCATCGAACCCAAAATATCGTTGGTGAAGTTTTTGATTCTCGCATCGAAATCAATAAATTCTTCTTCGATTGGTTTTAAACTCCACACCATGTCGCTCAAATTTTCGCCAAGTTGTTGGGCCTGATTCTCAATCTTGGATAGGATACTTTGTACTTGATCCGGGCTTTTAGATAGTAGTTTATTTGCTACGGCACTATTCAATCGAAGGCTGCTGAGGGTAGAGCCTATGTCGTCGTGCAGATCGGCTGTAATCATGTTGCGTTGCTTGATTAGCTCATTTTTTTGAGCTTCCTTTCTTTTTATTCTTTTTAGATGATTCCAATAGAAAATCAAACCCAAACCTGTGATACCAACGATCGTTATCAAAACCCAGAAATATATACGCTCATACAAGGGTATTTTGATATCAAACTTGAGGGTCAACTGCTCGTGACTACTATTATTATTGTTGTCTATTGCCTTTATTTTTAAGGTGTTGTTTCCGCCCTGAAGAATTACATTCAATAGGTTGCCTTGAGCCACATTCCAGCTAGAAGAGTTATTTATCGAGTATATGAAGTGATTAAAATGCCCACTAAGATCAATAGCAGCGATGTCCAAAAGTATATTTTTTTGATCGGAATTCAAGAAGTACTCATTTTGTATTGTGGTGGGTGTATTGTTGATTTTTAAAGAAACCAGTTTTGGTTTTATCGTATTGGATTTTGGGAAAAATGAAAGTGGGAGAATGTTGATACCTTTATCTGAGGCGACATAAAGACTGTCTTTTGAATTGTCAAAATCTTGAATAGCATTCGAGTTTAATCCATCCGATTGGGTAATGGTATACGTTTTCATGTCAGGGAGTCTAGAAATGTCACATTTCAATAGCCCTTCGTTGGTAGCAACCCATAAATAGCTGTCTATTTCTTTTAATTTATTGATAATCAATGGGAATTGCTCGTTTGTTTTTATTTGTTCGATCGTTTTTTCATTTGATATTCTGTATATATGACCCTTATCGGAATGACACCAGATTTGGTTATTTTTGGATACAGAAAATCCGATCAGTTTCGTTTGGTTTTTTAGGTCACCGTTGGATACTATTTTCTTTTGAGTACGAGTAGAGAGTGTGTATTTAAATATTCCTTCGTTTTTCAAAAAATAGAATTGATCATTGTTGATTTTATAAACCTGTTGGCTTCTTGGAAATTCCGTGGTAAATGTCGTACTTTTATGGGTGTAAATATTTAAGAAAGAAACACCTTCGAATTTGGCTATCAGTAAGGTAGAGTCGTCCCATTTAACACTGTTTCTATTGCTCCAGAAATCATAAAATTTCAATTGGTTATTCTCTATAATACTGTAGCCTTTATCACTTACAATTACCTTTTTATTTCCAAATTGATGAAAATTCTTTACCCAATTGTTGAATACTAGTTTACTATTAGGAACAATTTTTTGTATTGTCCCTTTGTGATAATATTCCCCTTGGTAATTTCCGGAGTTAATTTCGTTGTTGTTTCCCAATGCAATACTGAAAAGATTTTCATTCATCTCTTTGGGTAGATTGTGTTTCTTAATGGGAAATGTGCTATGTTTTACCAATCCATCCCCAGCAGTTGTGATCCACAAATTCCCTTGACTGTCTTTTGTGATGGAATTGACATTCAGATTGAATTTGAATTTGCTTTTTTGTTTGAGTGTATGGATATCTAAAACATAAATGATATCCGATTGTGTGGTAATGTATAAATCGTCTTTATTGACTTTGTACCATTTGATGATTTCATTGGTTTCAAAACCTTGCTTGGTTCCTTTATAGGGGAAAAGCGAAAGGATATTCAAAGATTCTAATTTGTGCTTTCCAAGTTTAAATATTTTATTATTCACAATAAACAAATTATAGAAGATGTTTTTTGTCTTGGAAAAGAACACAGTTTCTGTTTTATTTAACTCACTGTTTTTGAATGTAAAGTGATCCATTTTTTTGTAGTCGAAAGAATAAAATTGTTTTTCGTTTATAAAAACTACAAATGGACTATGTTGAGCGTATATTTTTTTATTTTTTATAAAATAGGTAAACCGTTTATTGATAAGTAACATGCCTTCCTCGGGATGTATTTGAAAAAAAGAGATATTGTTTTTGAAATCTTGAATTTTGTCACCGACCTCAATTTTTACGAATCTATTTTGCATTTTGTCAAAATAGGCCGGTACATCCAAATAGCAATTCGCCCAAATGGTGCCATTTTTTTCTTTCCTTATTTGGATGACATCATTTGACGGTAATCCATCCCGGCTGGTGTAATTGATGAATCGTTTACCATCAAAGCAGCTTACCCCTTTATTGCTCGAAATCCAAAGCATTCCATCCTTATCTTCTACAGTTTCATAGGTATGATTACTGATAAGTCCATTGTCTGTTTTATAAATATTTGACAAGGTAAGGTCTTGACTAATAAGTACGTGTGGTCTTAGAAAAAGAAATAAAATGACGTATAATTTATAGTTCATTTAGGGAGGTGAAACATAATTATAAGTTCTAAGTTACATCCAAAATTGTCAAGTGTTAAAAAAAAGGACAAAAAAAAGAGACTGCCTTTCGACAGTCTCTTCTTAAAAATCTTTTTACTAAATTATAAAGCAATCGTACCTCTTTGAGCTGCTTTCAAAAGCGTTTTCTCTAAACCCAATTTATTTATCGTACGTATAGTATTTGTAGCAACTTTAAGTTCTACCCACACACCCTCAGACTCCAAGAAAAACTTCTTCGTCTTTAAGTTTGGATAAAATTTACGTTTTGTTTTGTTATTTGCATGGGAAACATTGTTTCCTGATCTTGTTCTTTTTCCGCTGATCTGACAAACCTTAGACATTGTATAATCCGTTTAGTATTAATCTATTATTTTCTAGTCCATTTAACTGGAATGCAAAGATCGGAATTTTTTTTGGAATTAAAAATAAACATTCGATTAAATTTAGATTTTTTAGTTATTTAATTGTCCTCGTCTTTGTAAGGGCAATTTAGACATCTATTTTGGCAGCAATACCCTCTTTTGAGATGGTATTCTCTAGTAAATACCACCATACCGTTTTCATTAATGTAAAAATTAGAGTTTATTTTCTTATATCTTAATGTCTTAGGCATTTTTTATACATTTCTTATAGGACAGTCTGTTATTTGAATTTGTTTTCAAAATTCTAAAAAAGTAGATACAATTTTTGTATTATTTTGATATTACCCATGTTTTTGGATGTTTAAACAAGGTTGGGCATCTTTTTGGAAAATAAAATTGCATATTTTGTTGTAAGTTTAGCTTTGGATTAAATGATCAGAGTTTTGGGAGTATATAAGTATTTGCGATTACGGACTTTAGTTTTTGGTAATATTCAGGTAAAAAGCATATTGTTCTTATCGTTGTTTTTGTTCCTTTTTGAAGTTAGTTTTTCGAAACCCAAGAAAGATAAATTTATTTCCTCCGAAATAGCTATAAAATGGGCTCGTTTTACTTACAGGTATCTTAAAACTCACCCACAAAATTCGCCTACATACAGCAGTAGAGGGTTAGGTTATGCTGGATTAAGCATGTACGAGTCCATAGTTGCTAAAAGTAAAGAATACCAATCTGTAGCACCCTCTCTTAATGGTCTAGGCAAGCTACCCAAGCCCAAGGGGAAAATAGATCTAGAAACGGTACTTAACGAGAATCAGTTTTATATTTTAAGTTATATTTGGAACAATCCTAGCCAAGAGCTTAAAGATAGCCTTATTAGTTTTCATGATAGGATATTGCAAGGCAGAAAATTGGCTGTTGGTGATTCCAATCGTATAAAAAACTCAAGGGCGTATGGCAAGCTGATTGCTGATATAATATTTGAATGGTCAAAAACAGACAAGGGATTCAATGAATACTTACATCCCTTTTATCCAGCATTTAAGTGGCCCATTGGTCCTAAGTATTGGGTCACTCCTATAAAAGGCCAAGTAAATTCTCCTTATCCTTTGCATCCCTATTGGGGTGACAATAGGACGTTTGTTGCATCTAATGCCCATATTGAGTTACCTAGAATTTTAGAATATTCTACTGACACCTCCTCTCTCTATTACAAAGATTTTTTGGAGATATACACGATCAATCAAAAGCTCAATCAGAGACAGAAAGAAATTGCAGTATGGTGGGCGGATGATCCTGCTGAAACAGGGGCACCCGGTGGTCATTCATATATGTTGGCGATACAGCTTTCTGAAGAATATCCAAAGGGTATTTATGAAGTAGCTAGTCTTTTTGCCAAGGTGGGAATGTGTACGGCAGACGCATTTATATTATGCTGGAAAGCGAAGTATGTATACAATTCCGAACGCCCCTACAACTATATAAAGCGAAACATCGACCCCAATTATGCTCAATTTTGGCCTGAACCTCCTTTCCCAGCTTATCCCTCAGGGCATGCAACACAAGTTGCAGCAGCCGCTACAGGAATGGTCTCAGTGTTTGGTGATCAAGTTACTTTTACAGATAAGGTTTATGTTGGAAGAGAAATGGATTTTCTACGAAATGTTGAGTACAGGCCTCGCAAGTTTTCTAGTATTTGGGAAGCTGCAGAAGAATGTGGTATGTCTCGGTTATACGGGGGGATACACACTCGCCAAGATAATACTGATGGGATTACTTTGGGAAAGGAGGTAGGACGAGGGATTTTAAGTCTTCCTTGGAAAAAAAAATAGACTATTTCTCTTTTCGGTTTTTTAGCTTTTTGTCAGTCACTTCTTTGTTTAGAAATTCATTGATCATTGTTATATCATAGGAAAGCTGGATTTCTCCAAAAGTATTTATTTTCACATCTAAGCCTTGAAGATCTTTATGGACTTTAGGCAAATTGGTATTTAGTTTCAACTTCTTTGGCATTGCTTTAGAATTTATATCAAAAATAAAGTAATATTGTTTTAAATTCAATCAAAACAGTATTTATCCTATGGATCGTAGGCACTTTATT
>JBOFGX010000382.1:0-2062 GCA_051649345.1 Leadbetterella sp.
AAATTGATACTCTTATAAAAGCTCAGAAAAACAAAAACATTTTACTGTATACATTCTTATAGTATTTAAAACATTGATTGTTAAATCTTTTTATTTTTATTTTGTTTATTTTCAAGTAATACGTATTTTCGGGATGAAAATTGCTACATTTTACAATAAAACAGTAGTTAGAATCCTTTCAAATAGATAGGAACATGACTACATAAAACCCATATGTTGTCCAAAAAAGTACTTTTATTTTTTCTTGTCATATCAATCGGATTGTCTTCTTGTGGAGAAGATCAAATCGTCGCAGACCCAAACGCAGGTAAAACGTCTCCTTACCTCAATGAGAACAACTGGATTTATTCCCAAATGAAAAAATATTACCTCTGGGAAGATAAAATGCCAGTGGAATCAAAAACAGATAAATTCCTCGAGCCTTCAGCCTACTTTTCGTCTTTGATCGATAAGAACAAAGATTGGTTTTCGTATATGCGAACCAACAAGGACGATGTCTTAAATTTCTGGACAGGAGCACCCTATGGATACGGAATTCGATTTAGACCCTATCGGCCAGATCCCTCTTCAAAAGCTATATATCTGGCTGTATCTCTTGTTTGTCAATTGAGTCCAGCCGACAAAGGAGGACTATACAGAGGCGATATTATTCAAAAAATTGATGGTGCAGACATTACAGAAGATAATTTACAGACACTTCTCAATAAAAATACTTTAGAGTTTACTTGGAAAACCACAGAGAATGAAATTAAACGTTCAAAAATATCAAAAGGGTCGTATGCCATACGTCCTATTTACAATTCTCAAGTCTTAGAAATAGGCAAAAAGAAAGTCGTGTATTTGGCTTTTACGCAATTCTTACAAAATATAGATGAAGACCTCAGGAAGGTATTTGCCGAATACAAAGCTCAAAAAGTAGATGAGTTTGTTCTCGATCTACGGTTTAATCCCGGCGGCTTTACGCCCAACGCTGAGGTATTTGGTTCTTTATTAGTCAAAAATCTAGATCCCACGCAAATTATGTTTGGTGGAAATACGAACAAAGCACAAACATTGGAAAGCCAAAGTAAGCCAGATGGTGGCCAAAAAGGTCGATACTGGACCAAAGAAACTGCAAACCTAAATACATTAGATAGAATTTATATTCTTACCTCCAAGTCTACATCTTCATCTTCTGAGCTAATCATAAATTGCCTTAAACCGCACATGCAGGTGATTCTCATTGGAGAAAACACAAACGGAAAAAATGTTATTTCTACTATCATTACGGACGAGACAGGAAAATACCCTTTCGCCCTTATGCCAGCCTATTCCACACTCGAGAACGTGAAAGGGGAATCTCCATACGGAAGAAAGGACGGTTTTGCTCCCGATTATTTGATGGAAGACAATATCTTGCCATATTATCCAATCGGTAACCTGAATGAACCCTTGCTCAAAAAAGCTTTGGATTTGATAGCGGGAAAAGCACCTGATACAAAACCAATAAGCTCTCCATTTTTCAAAGTAACCTATACCGATAAGCTGCATCATTACGATAGCCACTCGCCTTTTGTAGGGAATTGATTTCGTACACTCTGAGTCTCCGTAGGGCCCCTTAGTTAAGGTGTCTGAGGTTGAAAAATGTCAAAACAAGATGTCGTATATAGATTTGTAAGGATTTTGATTTTTTTTAATTTGAAAAATATGCTAGAAAGAAATAAATCTTTAACTTTATAAGAACCATACAGCTTCTTTTGCCCCAACGGGAAGAGGATTCGTGCTGCAGCGGGGTGCTCTACCCCCAAAACACCGTTTGCCTTGTTTTAAGAAGGATGACATATTTTATGGTCAAATTGCAGAAAGAATAAGAAGAGCTAAAAATTGGATACAGGAACAGATTGCAAAATATGGAACAAAGTAAAATTAAGTATTTCGAGTTAATTAGATTATCTGATCAAACTCAAGAATCATTTTTATCAAATGATTATTCAAAGGCTAGTCTTTCAGAAAAAAAAGATTTATTCGTAATGAAAATCTTAATTTCGATTGTAGCTGAATGTTATGTGATAATGTTGTTGGA
>JBOFGX010000383.1:0-2335 GCA_051649345.1 Leadbetterella sp.
AGCGAGTTTGATCGATATAAAAATATCATTATTAACCCCTAACATTTTAAATACTTCTAAAGAAAGTAAGCTACACATATTCTTTTTTCAACTTCTTGAAAATCAAATAATGTAGAAAAAGAATAGTAGGCGGGGCAAAAGCAGGTATCAGGCAAAAAGGCACTTTGGATAACGCTTCAATATCATTGACTCCAGTATCTATTGCAATCTTAGCATACACGTTTGCGAGAACAGCTGTTATAATTATATCTAGAGTACCGAATATGTTCCAAACATAAGCAATTGTCCTTGATTTATTGTATTGATTCTGAAGGGCTTTTACCACAAACAAGCTAGAAATTGCTGTAACAACATCCCCAATACCTGCAAAAACCGCCAAGGGCTTAGGAAGGGCATCCATAAAGCCTAGAAATAGAAAAACACTTCCCATTAATCGGAAAATATGTACTCCAATGAGGCTATCCAAGGCGATTTTAGAAAAAATATGCTTAGCCGTATCTGTCCGTACAACGTACAAAAACAAAAAAAGACCATAAGGAAGTGTCGTGTAAAGAAGCAGCAAAGGAGGAACCGTTGGCTTGCTATCTTTTATAAGATTCACAATAAAAACTACATAGGCAAAATACACTACATAAAATAGCGGAACTCCCAATCCCAACTTGGATTTCATTTCCAAGGGACTATTATTTTTGATTTTGTTGGTAATAAACAGAATAGTGACCGTCATGGCAAGTAAAAAAGCAACTGACAATCCGATAGGTAAGGATAGAGAATTCATCTTTCTTGACTTATTTCTTTTCGTATTCTACTCAAGGATGTATCTGTAATGCCCAAATACGTGGCAATTTGTTTTAAGGGGGCATTTTGGACGATTTCGGGTTTTCTCTTCATTAGACTGAGATATCGATCTCTTGCAGAATCCACAATCATTGAGACTGAATGATTTTTTAGTTCGAAATAAGTATTGACAAGTCGAGTCCGTCCTACTTCTCTGAATGCCTCAATACTAAAAAGTTTCATAAAATCCTCAAACGTTATTTTCCAAGCTACACAGCTTGTAATGGCTTGCATATCTTCTCTACAAGGTACTTTGAGAAAGTAGCTGTTCCAATCTATAACTGCGTCTTTGGAAGTAAAAAAATTAGTCGTAACATCATTTCCTTCAGGATCTACCGCGAAGGATCTAACAAAGCCTGATTCTAAGAAATAATAAAAATTAGCTACACTTCCTTCCTTGACCAAAAAGTCATTTTTTGCAAACTCTACACGTCGATACTGACTTATAATCTTAATATAGTCCTCAGAAGAAAAGTTGGCTTCATTGAAAATACTCCTCAAGAAAGTATTGTCCGTCATGAATTAAACATCTTATCTTTTATAAATTTAAGGGAGATTTTTTATTAATCTAATTTTATTGCAGATTATTGTTAAGTAAAGAGATTCAAAAAATACCTTGAACTATTTGTTTAAAAGAATAGCATAATCATGAGCGGTTTTCATCAAGGAGTCCTAAGCCCCAAACCAAATAAATGTGTAACCTGAGATGGGTTCAAAATATCAAATACAGGTGTGTAATGAAGCCCAAATTCAAATTCACCCGTTCTTAATCCCAATTGAACATTAAGCGGAATACTAACACTATTAGAAGGATTTGACGGGTTAGTCACGATTCCTGTCCTTAAATTAACAACAAGTGGATGTGCAATTTGACCTAATCTTAACCCTGCAGTTAATCCATAATTTTGATCCCCAGTTGTTGGATTTATCAAACTTATTGCTCCAATTTGAGGATAAAAAATACCTAAAATTCGTTCATTTGAAACCCTCATGTCATAATTCATTCCTAATGAAGACCTAGAATCGGGCCCAGAAAACCTTAACCCATCTTGATAAGTTGTCAAACCCGACAAGGTCGAAGCTCTAAATACTGGATTTTCTCTTTCTGGTTCACGTATCCCATTGGGATTGTATCGGCAACCCAAAATCGCAAGAGATAACATATCACCAAATGGCTGATAATGCCTTGGTCGAATATCATTTCCTTCATTCATTATTGCAGAAACATCATTTTGAATTGACGGTGCAAAAAAACCGGTCCAACCTACATACTCATCTGTAATGTCTATAGTATGTCCAAATTCATGAGCCACCGTATATTGAGAGGAATTGCTAAATTGGTTTAAATCAAAATCATTATCTGAAGAATTATGCTCCAGTTGCATTCTACCCATATCTGGTCTCACATTTGCTCTAATAGATGGCAGAACTACCACATTTATCCCACGACCTGTTTTTCTGTGATTAACTGTCCTAATATTGACATCAACAGTAGCAC
>JBOFGX010000384.1:0-4449 GCA_051649345.1 Leadbetterella sp.
TAAACTTTGACGCTCCTTCAGAGCTTCTAGTACTACTTTTAACTTGAATTTTGATGTAAATTTTCTCCGTGTCATAATACAGTAAATTTATTGAAAAATTTGTCTTAATTTACTGTCCAGTTCTTGGGGGGATCATCACAAAACAGAAACCTAGATATTAGGATTAATAATTTTTACAATAATGAAATCAAATCTGACTCTGTTTCATTCTCCAAGAGCCTCTTTAAAAGGAAAATAACATACAAAAGATTTATAAAATCGTTTGATGTATCGAATGTGATTTTGCAGCAAAACCAAAAAATAAATCTTCTTGGCTCTTTGTACGTGTTAGTATACCCTGAAGACACTTTAGATAATTTCACAAATAAACTTCTTGACAGGTTTGATAAGGGACTCAAAAAAGAAGTTAAATTCAATCAAACATTCTTGGCTAATCCTATATTCACGGAATGTTCCAACTTAATGAAAAATACAAAATATAATATCATTAAGTACGATTTGAATTCCAAAATTGACAGTTTGTCGATAATTGACATATCTGTAAAACTTAAATATTCTTCGAAAATACTTCGAGTCGTAAGTGTAATTGATAGAATAAAAAGTAAAAATCGTACGGACTTGCCTTTAGAAACATTCAATAAACAAACAGCAACCTTTGTTTCTCAAATTGATCAACTTTCCATAAAATCAACTTCGAATATAGGAGGTCACATTGTATTAAATCTATTCACTGTCTGCGATTCAATATTGAAAAATCATGGTTATCAAGAGGTACTAAATTATTTAAAGAAAATTGAACCCGAGATTATTGTATCTACAGATTTTGTAAAAAAAAGCATGTTCTATCAAGTTGCCATGACTTATCATTCTTACAGTAATTGGAAAGAAGCTTTGAGATATGAAAATTTGGCTTTTAATAAGAGAAAAACTACACCCAAAAAACTAGGTATAACCATAAAATCATTTGATGCAAAAGATTTTATTCTAAAGAACTATGAAAACAAGAAAGTTATCTTAATAAATGAAGCCCATAGCAGCCCTCAAAACAGAGCATTTATAAGAGACCTTTTACCCGATTTGAGCAAAAAAGGATTCAATGTTTTAGCTTTAGAAGCATTAAACCTCGAAGACTCTTTGATTAATAAGCGTAAATACCCTTTACTTTCGTCAAGTACATATTTTACAGACCCAATATATAATCAAGCCATACGTCTAGCTAAAAAACATAACTATTTTATACTACCATATGATTACAGCCTTCCCAATATAAAAAAATTAGACCTATCGGGACATGATATAAGAGAATTGTCAGCTTTTGAAAATATAAAGCAAATTTTAAAGACCTTTCCAAGCTCCAAAATAATTATCTGGTCGGGTCACGATCATATCTTTAAAATAAACCCTCCCAATAGGAAAAATTTAGGTGAATATTTAACCCAGATATTAGATTCAAATTTAGTCTCAATTGATTGTACAACGATGAGAGAACATTTTGATTCCACCAAACAAAATGCATATTATTCTTCCGCTACGAATACTTTTAAAAACAAACAAAGCCCGTATGTTTTATTAGACTCAAGTATGGCTTTTATAGACCCATCACTAAAAGGCAAGATTGATTTAAATGTATTTTTACCACCGACAATTGAAAAAAACGGTCTTCCACAATGGTATTTTGAAGGTGGTATCACAAATAAAACTATAAATATTGATTTTAAGGAAAATGATCTGATTCAAATTTATTACGCCTCTGAATATGAAGAGCACAAATTATCATCCATACCGATCGTTCAATTCTTTTCCAAACTAACAGGCACAAAGTTGAATTTCCCTTTACAAATGGGGAATTATATAATTAAAATAGTGAATAAAATAACTTATATAAAAATAGAATAAAGTTGATTCATGTATAGAAGTCCAATTGTATTTTTACAGTAAAATACATTCAAATCCTAACTAAGTTGTAGGAAGAATCCAATATCCAACACAATCATCCCAACGACTTTCGACTCCAAGACTAAATACTCAACACTTTGCATTCAGCACTAATCCTCTCAGCACTCAACACTAAAATCTGCCATCCTAACGACTATTGACTCCAAGTCTCAGCACTAATCCTCTCAGCACTCAGCACTATTTTACACCAACTCCAAATCCAGATCTTTTTCAGTGATTTGCCTTGCTCCCCAAAAGTTATCAATAACCATGGCCGCTCCTAAAGCAGAGCCTTGAGCAAGCTTGGATTTATAGAGTTTCAATCCAAAGAAGGCTTCATTCAAGAGGCGTAAGAAGACTTCATTGTTTGCAAATCCACCTTCAATTATCAAAGATTTTATGGGTTTTTTATCTAGGATCAAATGGATAGACGCCACCTGCTGAGCTACCAAATCCATAATCAACTGATGATAGGCTTCTTCATAGGATGAGAACGAATTTATGCTCCTTTCTACAAAACATGATTGTTTCAAATCACCCAAATCTGCATGACTTGGCATCTTTTGATCGTTCTTTTTGCGTAGATTTTTTATGATTTCTACATCGTATTTTACCGTTTTGTATCGGTCTACATCTACCGAAAAATATTGGGCAAGATGCTGCGTTTGAAGATTATGCTCATTCCCCATAAAAACTCGGGAGGCCTTTACGGGTTTACCCTCATACGTCAAATACCGAAGACAATCCTTTTGAAGCTCTTTATTTGTCAAAGGATCGTCCGTAAACGGATTAAGGCTGATAGACCATGTACCTGTAGAAATCAACACAAAGGGCTCTTTTAAGCATTTCAAGTAAGGAACTAAAGCCGCCGAGCTATCATGCATGCCAATGCCAAAAGCCAAGTTTTCGATCTTAAAAACCTTATCCGAGCTTTGAACTTCATTTACAAGAGGGCGGAGATTTTCTTTACTTAGCCAATCTAAATACGTATTTGTATGAAAATCCCATATGGCTGTATGACATCCTACACTGCTATAATCAGCCACGGGCTGCTGCGTAAACAAAAACTGCAAGTACTGAGGGAAATGCAGGCTATATCGAAGATATTTATAGACCTCTGGCTTTTTGTACTTAAGCCAATACACCTGTAAGCCTGAATTTAGCATTCCTAGATCTGGAGAAGACGAACGCAAGAAAAGATCTTTATTGGGATTGTGTTTTTCCAAAAAACTAGCCTTGATGTCTTTGGGCAATACCTTAAGATAATTATATAATGGACTTATGGGGTGGCCACTGGCATCTACATGCACCATACTGGCTCCATAGGCAGAAAAGTTGACCGCGATCAAATCAAAAGCCTCATTTCCTTTTATTTCTTCCAATATGCGTTTCATCCACAGGCATAAAGCATGCAAATCGTCGCAATGATCCCCATCATCATCTAAAATTTCTTCAAAAATCTCCGATTTCTGCCATACGACTTTGTAATCAGTCGTAAAAAGAAGAGCTTTCTTGTTTGTTTTCCCTATGTCAAATATTAAGCAAACCCTCATATCATTTTAGAAATTTTATACATACGGGTTTAGGAAAAACCTTAAACTCTTGGGAATATTTTAGTATTCCCTCATTATTTTTCAAAAGGCATACATTATCGGTTTTTTGATTGAGAACAAACATATACTTCTCATCGGGTGTCATAGCAAAATCTCTCGGAAAATCGCCTTGCGTACCTGTTTGGTCTAGAAGCGTCAACTTACCCGTGGATTTGTTCACACTAAACCGAGCGATCGTATTCAATATACGATTGGAGACGTATACATACTCGCCATTTGCAGATAGTCGGATGGCTGCACAGTAATTCTCTCCTTTGTAGTCTGGAGGTAGCGTAGAGATTGTTTCTAGAACAACTTCCTTCTTATCCTGTAAAGAAATACTAGAAACTGTGTTCTTCAATTCATGCACTACATACATATAAGGCAATACAGGGTGAAAAGCTATATGCCTAGGGCCAGAACCCCCAGAAAAATCAATATCTTTTTGACGAACAAGTTGACCTGAACCAGCATCAAAAGCGTATACATACACCTTATCTGTCCCAAGATCTGCTACATAAACACGCGTATTATCATCGCTGATGTTTACCATATGAATATGGGATTTCTCTTGTCTGCCCTTATGGGGACCTCTGCCCGGGAAAGATTCCGTAAAATGTAATCCACCAATAGACCCATCTGCTAATATCGGAAATACGCTCATCGAGCCTCCCGAATAGTTGGACGCAAACAACCATTTCTCGGTTTTATCCAAAATAACATGGCATGGATCTTCCCCTTTTGTAGAGACGGAGTTTAGAGGTCGAAATCCAAAGCTCCTATCCAACGACAAACTGTATACTTTACCTTTTGTAGTCTCACTGACGGCATACACCCTGTTTTGCATAGCATTTGTACAAACGTATGTAGGATTAGGTATAGAATCATACTTAAATAACACTTCTAGGTTCATCTTTGTATT
>JBOFGX010000385.1:0-4429 GCA_051649345.1 Leadbetterella sp.
GTAAACACTTTTCCTATTGAAGCCTCCAAAAAAGTGTATTTTTGAACATTCAAATTTGGATTAGGCATATTCTTAATTTGAGTAACTTCGGAAATTGAATCTCGTCTTATTTGCAACTTCGGAATATCCAAAACGTAAAGAGCCGAACTAGTTTTATACGTTGGATTAAATTCTACTTTCAGGGGTAAATCTGACTTCGGTATTCGAAAACTAAACCTTTGATCATAAACCTGTACTGTCTTATATTTTTGCCCGTTTTTGTATTTGAAATTTACAATAAAACGGTCTGATCCTTTGGGAAAATCTTTTAATTGACCTGTCACTAAAACGAATGGATTTTCGGATAAAAATTGATTTTCTATGTTTACTGTATCTATTTTCAAGGGCGTTTTTGAAGATGGGTAAATTTTCTGTATAGAATAAGCATCTAATTTTTTCAAAACATCTTCCCCCGAATAGATCCCCAATTCTTTAGCTCCTTCATACATATATTTAGAAGTAAACGAATTATTATGCTCAACAGAAGTCGTTTTAAAAAGGCTATTTTTTTGGCCTACAATTTCCCATTGCCATACTTGCATATCATTCTTGTAAAACTCCAAGGTGGATCTCCAAGCTCTAAAATTCTGGATTTGAAATAATCCTACAAAAGTAAAAGTACCTAGTATACCTAGAACATAAAGCCTTCGCATTTGAAGTCTCCATTCTACCAGATGTTGCCTGTAAAATAAAACATACAGCAGAGCATATATCATCAAACTATTCACAATATAGGCCCCTCTAAAAACCAGATTCCCTTCAGGATTGAACCTCTTGACCGAAACAAGAAAATACGTACCAAAAAATAAAGCCAATAAAGCCAAAACGGCTAGGTTCTCTGTATATGTTTTTTTCCTGAATAGAAAGTAAACCATACAGACAGAGGCAAAAACACCCAATACAAAATTTATTTTTTCACTCGTAATCCCCCCTACTCCACCGACGTAGGTAAAAAACAATTTGAGCATTTGTAGCCAGTATTCGAAATGGATCGTTTTTGTGCCTGATATGTAGCCATTAAAAAATGTAACCACAACAATGGCTGCTCCCATTCCAAAAAAGGCTGCATTTTTAAATTCTTTCTTTATTACAAAATACAGAAGCCCTATAGGAATCATCAACAGACCATTTCCATTGGAATACACCGTAAAAAACAAAACCAATATTATAAGCCAAATTGACCTGTTCGTATGAAGCAAATAAGCGAGCAATACAGCAAAAAAGATAACCACAAAGTGCGACAAAGACTCCATGCTCAATGCCACGATTTCAGAATAGGAAAATGCTAATAAGACCAATGGAATGGGCAAAAATAGGTAGAACCTTTTCCATTCAAAATTTCCAATTTTATACATAAAAAACTGGCTACTTATAAACAAGAACAATCCTATGCATCGTAAATGTACAAAATTGTACTGCCCAAATACCTTCAAGTAAGAAAGCATGATGAGCTTCATCGTCAATAACTTGAAGTCATTGTTTTGCTCAAAAAGTAAGTATATTTTTTGTGCAAATGTATGCGTATGAAGCCAATTTACTGAAAACTGTAGAATGGCAGGGAAATCATCTAAATACGGAAAATCAACAAGAATATCGCTATATGTATACAAACCTATTCCTAAGAATAATCCTAAAAATGCAAAAGCACCCCACGATTTTAGAAAATTAAGCATGCATCAAAACAAAATAGGAAGATTGCGATAATCTTATTTGTATAACTCCAGTCTTTGCTTTCTTACTTTTTCGTCTGTAAGAAACTCATCAAAACTCATCATTTTATCTAAACAGCCTTTAGGTCCTATTTCTATGATTCTATTGGCTACGGTTTCTGTCAACTGATGGTCATGACAGCTAAACAACAAGTTACTATCAAAATCTTCTAGGCCTTTGTTTAATGCCTGAATCGACTCCAAATCTAAGTGGTTGGTAGGTTCATCAAAAATCAAAACGTTGGCACTAGACAGCATCAGCTTTGAAAACATACAACGTTGTTTTTCTCCTCCCGAAAGTACCGTACATTTTTTAAGAGCCTCTTCTCCTGAAAACAACATTCTACCCAAAAATCCTCGAATGAACGTTTCGTCTTTTTCTGTAGAATATTGGCGAAGCCAATCGACAAGGTTTAAACTATCGTCCGAGAAATAATCATAATTGTTTACAGGCAGATAATCAGTAGAGATGGTTACCCCCCATTTGAAACTTCCACCGCTGGCTTGCTTTTTACCTGAAATTACATCAAAAAACGCAGAAACGGCTTGACCGTCTTTGCTCAAAAATGCAATTTTATCTCCTTTGGCTGCTTGGAAAGTGACGTCTTTGAAAAGATATTCACCGTCGGAATTTTTATAACTTAGATTTTCAACCAAAATGATTTGATCACCCACTTCACGTTCGGGTTTAAATCCAATAAACGGATACCTTCTTGATGATGGTTGTATAGCCGAAATATCCAATTTATCGATCATTTTTTGACGAGCCGTAGCTTGCTTAGACTTGGCAACGTTAGCAGAAAAACGTCGGATAAATTCTTCCAATTCTTTTTTCTTATCTTCGGCTTTCTTATTTTGATCGGCTTTTTGTTTGGCAGCTAGCTGACTAGACTCATACCAGAAACTGTAGTTACCTCCATAAAGCGATATCTTTTTAAAGTCCAAATCGGCTATGTAAGTACAAACATTGTCTAAGAAGTGTCTATCGTGTGATACGACAATCACGGTATTTTTGAAATTCATCAAAAAGTTTTCTAACCACAAAATAGATTCAATATCTAAGTTGTTGGTAGGCTCATCCAAAAGCAATACATCGGGATTTCCAAAAAGTGCTTGAGCCAACAAGATTTTTACTTTATCTGTAGGATTACAATCGGCCATCAAGGAATAATGAATGTCCTCACCAATTCCCAAACCCGACAATAGTGAGGCAGCGTCTGACTCAGCTTCCCAACCGTTCATTTCCGCAAATTCTGCTTCTAGTTCAGCCGCACGGTTTCCGTCTTCTTCCGAAAAATCTTCTTTGAGATAGATTGCATCTTTCTCTTGCATGATTTGGTAGAGTTTTTCGTTGCCACGCATCACAGTATCCAAAACCGTAAACTCATCAAATGCATTTTGATTTTGCTTCAAAACAGACATACGCTCACCCGGATCCATGGAAATACTCCCTGTAGTCGCATCCAAATCACCAGAAAGGATTTTGACAAACGTAGTTTTACCGGCACCGTTGGCACCAATAAGACCGTATACATTGCCCGGTACAAACTTGAGATTTACCTCGTCGAAAAGAACCCTTTTACCAAACTGAAGCGAGAGATTAGAAACTGTAAGCATATAATTTTTTGGAAATGAGATGCAAAATTAACGCTTTTCGAGGCGAATACCAATTTAGTTCCTGTTAATAGTACTTAAATGAAAATCTGTCGAAGTATTTCCCTATTTTTTTTCTAAACATTCCATAATTTGATATAGATTCTTCGGTTTAACATTTTTTAACCAATCATAAATTTAATCTATAAAACAATAATTATAAGACTATTACTAAAAAAATTTAACCTATTTATCACATACTTTAGATTTCTAAAATTTGGGTTCTTAAAAATACCCTGTTAACTTCAAGGCAAAGAAAAGAAGCCGCTATGAACGTACGAATATTGCTTGCTGAAGATGAACCCAATTTGGGAAGTTTACTATCAGACTACCTTACTGCTAAAGGCTTTGATGTGGAATGGGCTCAAAATGGGGATATTGCCCTTCAAAAATTCCTTGAAAGCAAATTTGACTTCTGTATTTTAGATGTCATGATGCCCAAAAAAGATGGATTTACCTTGGCAAAAGACATCCGCGTTCATGATTCTCAGGTTCCGATCTTATTTTTAACGGCCAAATCACTTCCCGAAGATACCTTGGTGGGCTTTAGCGTTGGGGCTGATGACTATATGACCAAGCCGTTTAGCATGGAAGAACTCCTCGTTCGTATCAAAGCCATTTTAAAACGAAGTCAACTTTTACCCAATGATAGCCCAAAAGAATTTTATACTGTTGGACAATACTCATTTTACCCTTTAACCCAAATCCTTCAACACCCTGAAGGAGAACAAAAACTAACAACCAAAGAAGCTAAACTTTTGGAGTTATTTTGTCAACATCCCCAAGGTACCATTACCCGTAGCTATGCTTTGAAAATGATCTGGGGAGACGATACATTCTTTAATGCTCGAAGTATGGATGTGTATATCACGAAACTTCGTAAGTATGTGTCTTTTGATCCTAAAATTCAAATCCTAAACTTACACGGGGAAGGATTTAAATTGATTTCGGAATAGTTTGGATCTATCAAGAAATTTGAAAAGTATACAATTTTACTAATTGACCTTACCCTCCTCCTATTATTCTTA
>JBOFGX010000386.1:0-2721 GCA_051649345.1 Leadbetterella sp.
ATCGAGGATCAACCAAAACAGCCTTAGGCAAGGTAAATGTGCCTATATGATTTTTGAAACCATGAAAATCTATCCCCAACTTTCCTCCAACACTGGCATCTACTTGCGAAAGCAGCGTTGTAGGGATTTGTATAAAATCAATTCCACGTTTGTACGTAGAAGCACAAAAACCTCCCATATCTCCTATAACACCTCCACCGAGATTGATCAACAGATCTCCCCTACCCATACCCAACCGAGTCATTTCCAACCAAATTTTCTCACAGGTACCTAAGTTTTTTTCTTCTTCACCCGGCTTGATGGTAAAAAGTTTTGCCGATTTCAAAATCGTAGATACCAAAGGCCAGCAATGCTTTTTGGTGTTGGTATCGACCAAAACTATGATTTTGGAATAGGATTTATCCGATAAATATTCGGCAAGTAAGGTTTCGACAGCACCAATCGTAACAGACATGAGAATGATTTTTTTGCAAAGGTACGGATAGAGGGTGGATATGTAAAATGGATGGAGAAATTGAACTCCGTATTAACTTTTGAAACTTCCCGTTATGTATAATACTGCAAAGCCGAATTTTGATTGCTAAAACAATTTTAAATACGCCAAGTGAAACTTACCTAATACTTCCTCGAAGGTTGTACCTTCGAGGATCAAGTAGAATATCCTTACTTCAAATCCTCATAGATCAATAGATTGTTTTCGCTCATTCGGATATACAATTTGTTTTCATGATGCATTATTTGGGCGATTTGGTTTCCTCCCTCGAGGGGGATCTCTTGTAGGAAATCTATTTGTTTCGTACCTATATCAAAGCATCCAAACTTCACAGGCCGTATTTCACCCACAAAAGAAAGTACATTATCAGCAAAATAGAGTTTTGGCCCTTGTAAAAATTGCATTCCACCAATAGTGTCAACACTCTCTAGTTTATAAGACGAGATAAAATCACCAATTTCTACTATTTCATTATCGATATCAACAATTTGGTAATGGTTACCAATCTCATGAGCTGCCCAAAACGCAATCAATAGTCCCTGACTCTCATTATAATGTAAATAAGTATTTGGCAAGTCAATTTCCCATTTAATTTCTCCTGTATTTAAATGGATCTTTATCAACTTACCCGCAGCTTCCAAACTTCTCCTTACACAAAACACCAAATACTCCCCTCGTACAATCCATGGATGGGAAGCTTCCAAACCTTCCTCACAGGTATATTCCCAATAGGTGACTTCGCCAAGCAAATCACTACAAGTGAAAGTATTAGGAGTAATAAATATTCCTGTAGGGAAATTTAATCTATAGTTTTCATTTAAAATAGTACCGTATAATATTTCTTGACTTTTTACTATTTTATTGCCTTCAAAAAAATTATAAAATAGTTTATCATTTTCTAATGTTGCAAATACAAATTTATTTTCGTTAAAAATATCAACAACTCCATTAAAATCTAAAAAACTGAAGGTGTTTACTTGAAGTAAATCAAGATTATAAATAACAAAGTCGTCATTTTGCTTTGTATAAAAATAATCCCTTTTTATAAATGAATCAAGTAAATTAAAATCAATTGAGGATTCGAAATTCTCAGTAAATAACTTTTGATCCTTTTGAAAATAATATCTTTCTCCAACACGAAAGATGTAACATACGTTATCAATAATTTTCAAGAAATTCATCATTCATCTAATTTAAAGATTGAACTAAAATCTGTTTCTATTTTCAACTTAAAATCCGAAACATCTGGAAATCCATATTTAAGTGCTAAGGTATTGGAAAGTGTCAAACTATTCAACGCCGCTTTCATATTTTTCTTAAAATCAGGTGGATTTTTAGTAGGGTCAAATAGCCGTTTAGCTAGTTCATAAATTTTAGATTTAAATTTAATTGATAGTTAAGTAGTTCAATACTTTTATTGAATTTTTGTTTGTGAATATTACCAAAAGAAAGTTTATGTAGTTTCTTACCCATCAGTTTTAGGAAGACTCTTGCCTTCGTACGAGTGTTATCTAGCTTCCTGCTGGAACATCAGCACTTCAACATTTTCTTAATATCGAAGCAATATAAAAAGGATTTCCAATCTTAGTTATGAAGTTTTGAAAAAATATCATTGATAACTTCGCAGAATCACCTTGTAGAATTTATCCTAAAAAGTCGACAATTATCTATTTTTTCATTCTTTATATTTGTATTTATCTATACTTTTTTAACAGATAAATACACTTATAAATTTTTATATTTGTATTTATCTATATATATTTACTACATAAATACAGATATATGATAGGAAGAGAGGCTCAGACCAACGAACTACAATCGGCTTTAAAGAGCAGAAAGTCAGCCTTTATTGCTATTACAGGTCGTAGAAGAGTAGGTAAAACGTATTTAATAGACGAGGTTTTCAAGAAAAATATTTGCCTTCGTGTGACAGGCATACAAAATGGTGACACCCAAACTCAACAAATAAACTTCCTGCAAAAAATCGCATCCCATGCCTCGACACCCTTTGTATCTACACCTAAGAATTGGCAAGAGATATTTTTACACCTCAAGACCTATTTAAAAACGTGTTCTCCCCGAAAAAAGCATGTCATATTTCTAGACGAACTACCCTGGATATGTACCCCAAAATCAGGCTTTATACAATTACTGGCTCACTTGTGGAACGACTACCTATCGAAAGAGAGCTACTTTATATTAGTCGTATGCGGCTCATCTACCTCTTG
>JBOFGX010000387.1:0-13980 GCA_051649345.1 Leadbetterella sp.
TGAAATCAACAAAGTAGAGCCCACCTTTTCTTTGGGACACGAATATCGTAAGCTTAAAGAATATTCACCCGCCTTTCGAACGACTATATTCCATTGTATACTGTCTGTTGGATTTGACCAATTGACCAGCCAGTCATGAGCCCACCCATGGCCTTCCTTAAATTTCAAAGACCCTGTAAAGCTTGCATCATGAGCATTTAAGATGATTTTTCTTTTACTTATACCCACGGGAATAGGTCTTCCTGTCAATTTGAGTCCTTTGCTTACATCGGCAAACCATGCGTTGTATTGATTTTCAAGTGATTCTGCAATCTCTGTCTTTGTACTGACCAAATTGTTTTTTTGAAAGGGGTCTTGTATCATATCATACAGTCCAACTTCACTACTAGTTTTCACCCATCTATACTGTGCAGTACGTATACTGCCAGGAAAAGGATGCAAGGTCTTATCTAAGAATGCTACATGACTAAAGATAGCCCGAGTGTCATTTTTTTGTTTGTTACTAAGAACACTCTTTGCGAAACTAACGCCATCAACCTTGGTATTTTTATCTATTTCTATACTACAAAGCTCAGCTATGGTGGGTAATAAGTCAATGTGAGCTGCCAAAGCTTTTTGCACTTGGGGTTTTATTCTTCCTTTCCATCGTATAAAGAAAGGCACACGTACTCCTCCTTCGTCTACGTTGCTTTTTTTACCTTTCATGTCGGCGTTATATCTATAGGTATTGGGGCCATTGTCGGTGGCAAAAACCACAATGGTATTTTTATCATAGCCTTTGTCTTTTAGATATTTCATAATTCTGCCTATATTTCCGTCTACATTATCCACCATACCATAAATGGCTGATAGTTCATCATTTAGGCCTTTTTGTTTGTACTTATCAAAATATTTATCTGGGACCTGATTGGGGCTATGTGGTGCATTATACGGTATATAGCAGAAAAAAGGTTTGTTTTTACTTGATTCCATAAAATCAATAGCCTTGTCTGTAAGTACATCTGTTATGTACCCCTTCGTTTTTTCTACTTGTCCATTATGATTTAGCTCGGTATCGAAGTAGTTGGTTAAATGTCCAGCAGAAAATCCCCAGAATGTATCAAAACCTTGAGAGTTGGGATCATGAGGTTCGTATTCTCCATTGTGCCACTTTCCAAA
The DNA here is from genome assembly GCA_051649345.1 of Leadbetterella sp. Lineage (GTDB taxonomy): Bacteria > Bacteroidota > Bacteroidia > Cytophagales > Spirosomataceae > Leadbetterella. The sequence continues at coordinate 1,159 of JBOFGX010000387.1, forward strand.
AATACCCGTCGAATACCCCTGCCTCTTGAAAACCTCAGCTAGAGTTGTTTCTTCTGAATTCATGACTTCCAGTCCATTACTGACAGACACAACTCCTGTTCGTAAATGATACTTACCAGATAAAAAACTTGCTCGAGATGGAGCACAAAGAGGACTCACATAAAACCTATTAAACTGTGCGGATTGTTTGGCAAGGAGATCGAGGTTGGGGGTTTGAAGATGGGGGTTGCCATGAATAGAAAGATCACCATATCCCTGATCATCTGTAAGGATAAAAACAACATTTGGTTTCCTTGGAGGCTGTTTTTTAAATGAAAAAATCAAGGATACGAAAAGAAACGCAAGTATAGTTCTAGGTTTGAGAAGATTGGTTGTCATTTTTTGTATAAAAATTCACTTTAAATGTTGTCATATCATTTTTAGACACAATGCTAATATCAGCTTTATGCAGTTCTAATATTTGTTTAACTACGGCCAACCCAATCCCGTGACCTTCTTTACCTTTAGCCGTGGAGTCGGATCTGTAAAATGGCTGAAAGATTTTGTCTATTTGGTCTTCAGGAATCTCATTTCCAATATTCGTAACTTGTATTTGAATACCAGTTTGGTCAAACTCCATTCCAAAAATACAACTATTGTCTTTTGAAAACTTACACGCATTGTCAATGAGATTTTTAAATACTACCATCAATGCGTCTCTATTACCAATTACTTGTAGTTCATTTTCATTTTCAGTGATAAGGTCAAGTTCTAATTTGACTTCAGATGCGGGCTTCCATTTTTTAAACTCACTCCACACCTCTAGCATAAGCTCGTCTAGTCGTACTCTTTCCATCGGTATGGTAGACTCAAGCGTGTATCTGTTGGCAAGGCCTAAAATCACTTCATTCAAGTGAATAAGACGTTGGGTGTCCCTTTTAAGAGATAAAATATTCTCAAGGAATTCGGGCTGATTTTTATACTTAAGCTCTAAAATTTCAATTTGCGTAAAAATTTTCGTCAATGGATTTTTAAGTTCATGCGAGATATTGGCGACCAGTAACTTCTGCGTGGAGGTGGCCTCTTCAGCCCTTTGAAGCATTCCGTTTAGTGTACCCGTCAGTTCTCCAATTTCATCATTGGGGTTATCGTGTTGTATTCGCTTGTTGAGGTTCCTAGGAAATACGACTTTTAGCTGACTGATTACTGAGTTGAGGGGCATCAAGGCCTTGCCTGCAAAATACCAGCCTTGAATTGCCACCATTATCAAAGCAGCTAAACTTAAAATAGATAATACTTTTTGGATATCGGTGAGATTCCGTTTACCAACTACATCATCCGCACTAATACAAACTAAATAGGGATCTAATTTTTGGTCTCGGACAGATATAGCCACAAATTGCAAATTGTCCTCGGAGGTTTCATAACTGAAGTTATTTTCCTCATAGCCTTCCAAAAACGTTTTGTGGAGAGCCTCTTTATTTATATCACTGGATACAACAAAGAGTTTTCGTTTTACGTCATAAATACTGATAACCTCATTGTTTAGTTTTTCAATATCTTTTGTTTCGTATAGGTCAAACATAGCTTTTTGACCCGAATTAAAATCAAAATACAGATAAGAAGCAAATATGCCTCTATCTTGTAGACGACGATAAAACCTACTCTTGATGTATAGTTTACCAAAAAAAAAGATACTAACAGAAAAGCAAATAAGGAGAAGCCCTACAAATCGTACATATTGTAGGGTAATTCGCTCACGGATACTTAGATCTGAAAGTGCCATTATTAGATGTTCTGAATCTTAGATTTCAGGTGGTTTTCATTATATAACCTAACCCAATTTGTGTATGCAACAACTTTTTGTCAAAGTCTTTTTCAATCTTCTTTCTAAGGAAGTTTACATATACCTCTATTACATTCGTACCAGTATCAAACGTAATGTCCCAAATTTTCTCAGCCAATTCAGCCTTAGAAATAACCCTGCCTTGATTTCTCATAAAGAGCTCGAGGAGATTAAACTCTTTTGCTGTAAGAGATATTTCTTGTCCGTTTCTATGTACTCTTTTGGTATCCACGTTGAGCTCTAAGTCTTCAATTTTTAGTATGTTGTAGGTAGATATCTTGTTGGATTTCCTACGTGTGAGTGCTCGTATTCTAGCCAATAATACGGATAACTCAAATGGCTTTGGCAAGTAGTCATCTGCACCAGAATCAAGGCCTGTTACGATATCTTCAGAGGTGCCCAAAGCTGTAAGCATCAATATAGGTACGTGTATGTTGAGCTCTCGGAGTTTTTGACAAAGAGTAAGCCCATTCATTTCGGGTAGGATCAAGTCCGTAATCACAACATCATATGCGTTACGCTGGGCAAGCGTTAAGCCCATAAGCCCATCGTAGGCCACTTCTACGTCTATTTGGTGCAGCTCCAAGCCCTCTTGTATAAGTTTGGCTGTTTTTACTTCGTCTTCTATTAATAAAACCTTCATAAACATCTTTAATTATTATATTTCAAACCAACATATTCAAATTTTACAGACAAAAATCTGTATATTTGACAAACAAACTTTCCCCCAATGCATATTAAGGAATACCAAGATACAGTAGATAATTGGATTAAAAAAGTCGGTGTTCGTTATTTCAGTGAACTTACTAATACGGCCATTCTCATGGAGGAAGTAGGTGAGGTAGCACGTATTATGGCTAGGGAGTACGGTGATCAATCCGCAAAAAACGAAAACGATCGTAAAAACCTTGCCGACGAGCTAGCGGATGTGTTTTTTGTTCTTACATGTATAGCTAACCAAACGGGTATCAACCTAGAAGAAGCTTTAGCTGGAAATTTTGTCAAAAAATCGCAAAGAGATGCCACACGTCATTTAGAAAACCCCAAGCTTAAATCGTAGCTTTCTTTACGAAATCGAATTCGTTCATCCATCCTCGTATTGTTTCAACGTCGTTGAACATAAGTATATCCAGAATAGACAAGGCAGGAATAAATTCGTTATTGAATTGTGGGTACTTGGGTAATCTTGATTTTTGAAAAAGAAGATCAATTCCTTTTTCATTAAAGGAGGTTTCATCATAAAGCTCTAGTCCACCTATAGGATTTATGTACGTTGTAGCATGCAAGGATTCACAAATGGCAATTACTTTTGATTGAGATTTTAAGGTATGATCTACAGCTATTTCAGAGCTTATTTTTAGAGGGGTTTTGATGCTCAAGTAAGCTGTGATTTTTTCTAAAGAATGAAATATGAATTTAAATAAATTAGACTCTTGAAACTGGAAGATATCTTCGATCAAAGGCCAATTTTGCTTATAAAAGGGAGCTTTTCGATATGCCTCTGTCAGTCTTCGAAGAGTCTTGTCTTTTTCGGTAGCAAACCAAGCATCCGATAGCATGCGTTGATCTACGTTCAAATAGTCCGAGTCCGATTTTAAATTAAGTGAGAAATATTCATCTTTGCCGTTTAACAAGAATCGATTTCTATGAAACCAACCTTTTTTGGAGAACTGAATATTGTCATAAACCACAAAAACATCAACTGCCGCAATCAGTTGTAAATAACCAATATACGGCAGTAAATACGGTTGCATAATGCCTACTTTCATAATTCAGAAAGTAACCTTATTATTGCGAACTTGAAACTTTTTGTTTTAATTCTTCCAAAATAACCTCTTTCATGAGCAGTTTACGTTTTTGCGTTTTAAGATTATTTTGAAACATTTGATCCATCTGAGAATCTTGACCTTCTGACACATACGACCCTTCAAGCTCTTGGAGATCTGTACGGGCTCTCTTAACGATATTGTCCATTTCTCTAAACTTAGTCAAATCTTTCTGTCTGTCGCTCAAGAAATTAAAAGTAGGGTATTTTCTTGATATAACTTTATATAAATAACTAAGCTCGAATATCTTATCACAGGCTGCTCTGAATCTTTCTGCTACATTTCTGTCTGCAAGATGTGAAGGAACTTTGATGGTCTTCCACTCATTCAACAAGAATTTGGTACGATTTGTGGCTGCCACGAAGTCTTCAGCTGTAGCTAATCTTTCTACTTCGTTTACCATTTTTTGCTGTGCCTCTACACGTGGATCTACTCTAAACTTACGTACAATGCCCTTCGCTTCACAGTATTTATCGTAAAAAGAACTTGTGCCTTTTTTGAAGTTTTTGAAGAGAGACTTTAATACCTTAGGTGGAATCTCTCCTACGATCTTCCATTCCGTCTGCATATTTTTAAGCTCTAAGAAAGCCTCATCCCAGTCTGTACGACCCGTTAGGGCTTCTCCTCCTTTAATAAGATCTTCATATTTTTGGATACGCTCATCTATGACCTTATTCATCTCCTCATAATACGTCTTACGAGCCTGATAGAATACGTCTAAGATTTCTTTGAATTCATTTTCGATTTCATCATTATGCTCTTTTTCAACTGGACCCGTTCGTATCCAACGAGAGCGAATCTCCTGAAGCTTATTAGATGTATCAGTCCAATCTTCAGAATACTGAAGGGGATAGGCCTCTTGAATAATGGCTTTTTTGGTAACCAAATTGGAAGCTTGATTGACCGTTATCATGCCTTTCAGGCTTTCTTCCAAAACATCTAATTTGGCAAGTAAAGGTTTGAAATCACCTATACCATCAAATATGAGTAGGCGTTTGCGTAGTTGTAAAAGTTTAGTTAAAAATGAACCCTTGTTTTGGGCTTTCTCGATATCACTTTCTAACTGATCTACCTTAGCGATAGCTATATTATATCTGTTAATAAAGTAATCGAATGCCTCCTGATCCGTTCTTTTTACTTCTCCAATTTGTCTGTCTACCATCCCTTGGTAGCCTTTTAAAAATACCTTACTATCTAAAATGTAAGCGTATTCGTTTTCCAGTGTAATACCTTTCATAGTATTTTATGTGGTGTGTTGCTTAATTAAAAGGTTTATAAAACGTAAAATTCGTTATTTATTTATTAAAAAGCAAGGTTTTAATCCGATATTTGCTAAATATAATGATATAATTTATTTACAGGTAATTCAATATGAGTGAACAAATAATTTTCTCTATGGCTGGGGTTAATAAAATCATCCCACCTCAGAAGCAAATTCTTAAGAATATTTATCTTTCTTTTTTCTATGGAGCCAAAATTGGCGTTTTGGGACTGAACGGTTCCGGTAAGTCTACCTTGCTTCGTGTAATAGCAGGAATCGACAAAAACATAACGGGTGAAGTTGTATTTTCTCCCGGTTATACGGTTGGTATGCTAGAGCAAGAACCTAAACTAGATCCAGATAAAACCGTCAAAGAGGTAGTTGAAGAAGGTGTTGCGGAAATTGTTAAGTTGCTAAAAGAATTTGATGAAATAAATGAAGCTTTTGCAGAACCAGATGCTGATTTTGATAAGCTTATGGAGAGGCAAGGAGACGTCCAAGAGAAACTGGATTCTTTGGATGCTTGGGAGCTGGATAGTAGATTGGAGCGAGCGATGGACGCTTTGCGTTGCCCTCCTTCTGACGCCAAGATTTCGATACTTTCTGGGGGCGAAAAACGCCGAGTGGCACTATGCAGATTATTGCTGCAAAAACCCGATGTACTCCTTCTAGATGAGCCTACTAACCACCTCGATGCAGAATCTGTACATTGGTTGGAGGAACATCTCAGAACCTATGAAGGTACCGTAATAGCTGTTACGCACGATAGGTACTTTCTAGATAATGTGGCTGGCTGGATACTTGAGTTGGATAGGGGAGAAGGAATTCCTTGGAAAGGAAATTACAGCTCTTGGTTAGAGCAAAAACAAAATAGACTTGCCAAAGAAGAGAAGTCGCAGTCGAAACGCCAGAAGACGCTTGAGCGTGAATTGGAATGGGTACGCATGTCTCCCAAAGGTAGAAGTTCTAAGTCCAAAGCCCGTTTGAGTGCATACGATAATCTTCTCAATCAAGATACAAAAGAAAAAGAAGATAAATTAGAGTTGTTTATACCACCAGGCCCAAGACTTGGTAGTAAAGTTATCAATGCTGAAGGTATAAAAATGGGATTCGGGGATAAGTTATTATATGATAACCTTAGTTTCTCTCTACCTCCTGCAGGAATTGTTGGAATTATTGGGCCAAACGGGGCTGGTAAAACCACACTTTTCAAACTTATTACGGGGCAACTTAAACCTTTATCGGGGAATTTTGAAGTTGGCGAAACGGTACAATTATCTTACGTGGATCAAGAGCATGAAAGTCTCGAAGCAAACAAATCGATTTATGAACTGGTATCGGGCGGAAACGAGTGGATACAACTGGGTCCTAAGCAAATGAATGCAAGAGCCTATGTGAGCAAGTTTAACTTTGCAGGTTCTGATCAAGAAAAAAAGATCGGTGTATTGTCGGGAGGAGAGAGGAACAGGGTTCATTTGGCCATGATGCTAAAAGAAGGTGGGAATGTCATACTTTTGGATGAGCCTACTAATGATTTGGATGTGAATACCCTACGAGCATTGGAAGAAGGACTTGAGAACTTTGCAGGTTGTGCAGTTATTATTTCTCACGATAGATGGTTTCTAGATAGGGTGGCTACCCATATATTGGCATTTGAGGGAGACTCCAACGTAGTTTGGTTTGAAGGAAACTACTCGGAGTATGAGGAGAACTTTAAAAAACGTAACGGAGGAGATCTTATGCCTAGACGTATCAAATATAAGAAGTTACAGTAATGCATTATTGTTGGTTTAATGGTGCAATTCTAGAAGCAAATAAGCTTATGCTTTCGTATAGCGAGCTAGGTTTTATGCGTGGGTATGGATTGTTTGATTACTTTAGAACCTACAACGGTCGCGTGTTTCAATGGGACTTGTATTGGGATCGGTATCAAAACTCAGCTAATAGATTACGGATTGCAAATCCCATCCTGAAACAAGAGGCATATGAGGTTGTAAATAAGCTCGTAGGGCTTCAAGGAGGGAATGACTGTGCCGTCCGATTTTTGTTGACGGGAGGATTTACAGAGGATTCCGTAAACTCGGTACAGCCCAACCTCATCATCGTAACGGAGGATTTACATGCGTATAAAGAAAGTGATTATACAGATGGTATTCATGTAATATCACGTGAATACATCAGGGATATGTACGATGTCAAATCCGTAGATTATAAAATGTATATGTATTTGCAGGCGGATATTAAATTGGCACAAGCCTCCGACGTTCTTTATGTTTTTGAAAAGCAAATTAGTGAGCTTAGCCGTAGCAATGTGTTTATGATAAATGGGAATACCTTGTCTACGCCTAATGATAAAATTTTGCATGGTATTACGCGTAGGGTTGTGCTAGAATTGGCCGCGGATGACTTTGAAATTGAAGAGCGTCCCATACAGTATGATGAGCTTGTGTCAGCGGATGAGGTATTTACTACGAGTACGACTCGTAGGATAATGCCCATCTCAAAAATAGATTCATACATGATAGGAGAAGGGAAAATAGGCTCTAAAACCCAGTTTCTTCTGGATAAAATCAATACATTAGTAAAGGGCTGGTAAAACTTTGTCGGGCTTTACTATCTGGTTATATGATAGCAAAGGTGTATATTTGTGGGCTTTTTAACACCCACTATGCTCAATCAATATATCGAAAGCACATTTACGAACGAAGTACACAACAAGTATTTGGTTTTCAATACTTTGTTCTCGCGTCTTCCGTATGATAAAATGACCAATATAGGTCAGTTGCTACCCTTTTTACATGATCATGCACAAGCAGGGTTCGAAAAAGGGAATACTCCTAAGGAGATTATTGAGGAGTTTCTCCAAAAATATACTTCCGTTACGGACGAAAAAGATAAAATTGATCTTCTTTTCAGATTTATTACATACATAGAAAGACAGGTAGTACTTTTTGATAGTGTGGAGGATGCGGCATTTGATCAACTCAATGCCGAGAATACGGCAGGATCCTTGAATTACCTGCTAGCACTTGCCAAGCAAAACAATAAGATTGAAGAGGTAAAGGAAAAACTTCGCAACCTCAAAGTGAGATTGGTCTTTACGGCTCACCCTACGCAGTTTTATCCCAACAGCGTTCTCAGGATTATTCAGGACTTGGGTGATTGCATAAAAGTAAATGATATCAAAGAGATAGATTCTCTTTTGCAACAGTTGGGGAAAACGCCTTTTATAAACGATCAGCAGCCTACACCTACAGAAGAGGCTAGAAGTATACTGTTCTTCTTGCGTCATGTATATTATGATTCGCTAAGTGAAATCCATGAAACCATATACAAAGACTTTCTATTTGATAGTAAAGAAGACTTTGAGCCTATAATTGAGCTAGGGTTTTGGCCAGGAGGAGACAGAGATGGCAATCCTTTTGTAACGTACGAAATCACTAAAAAAGTGGCTATGGAATTGCGTACAGCTATCTTAAAGTGTTATTATGAAAGTTTCAAATCTATACGTAGACGTTTTACTTTTAAGGGTATTATCCCTCTACTGGACAAAATATACGGTAAGATATATTCCAATATGTTCGGTCAATCCACCGATCTCACCAAGGAAGAGCTGCTAAAAGATCTCTTCGAGGTGAGAGAAAAAATGGTCAAAGATCACGGGGGTATGTTCATAGATGAACTAGATGTATTTATTCATAGAATAAAGCTATTTGGACTTCATTTTGCCAGTCTAGATGTACGTCAAGATAGCAGTATTCACGAACGTGTAATTTCGGAAGTAATCAAAAAACACTTCCCCAATTCTAAACCATATGCTGAGTATACAGTAGAGGAAAAAGTAAAATTTTTGAAGGAAACCCAAGTAAAAGTTTCTGCTGATGATTTTGAAGATAGTCTTGTAAAGGATACGTTTTTGACGATTCAGACGATTCATGAAATTCAACAGACTAATGGTCAAAAAGCTCTACACAGATATATCATTTCTAATTCTACGAGTCCTGCTTCTGTTTTGGAGGTATTGGCTATGTTTCGTTGGGTAGGCTTAGAAGCCAACGTAGATGTGGTGCCTTTGTTTGAGACTATAGAGGGGCTCGATACAGCTCGAGAAACTATGCAAACCTTGTATACGCTAGCGGAATACAAAAAGCACTTGAAGAACCGTGATTCCTCTCAAACCATCATGCTCGGGTTCTCCGATGGAACCAAAGACGGTGGCTACATAAAAGCAAATTGGGAAATATACAGAGCCAAAGAAAATTTAACGGCGGTTTCTAATGCCAACGATATCGACGTGAAGTTTTTTGACGGACGAGGAGGTCCTCCGGCTCGCGGTGGCGGGAAAACGCACCAGTTTTATGCTTCACAGGGGCCAACTATTGCCAACCATGAAATACAAATCACCATACAAGGCCAGACCATCAGTTCTATGTATGGTTCTAAGCCTCAGGCTATTTTTAATTTTGAGCAATTGCTATCCGCTAGTATTAGCAATGATGTTTTTACGGATGACAAATCCGTGATAGATACCAAAGATCGTGTGCTAATAGATGAATTGGCTAAAATAGGTGGTGAAAAATATCTTGAACTCAAAAATCACCCTCTTTTTGTCTCTTATTTAGAGCATAAAAGCCCGCTAAAATATTATGGACAAACTCGCATAGGGTCTCGTCCGAGTAGACGATCTACGGGTACGCAATTGAAATTAAGTGATTTGCGAGCTATACCTTTTGTAGGTTCTTGGGCTCAAATGAAGCAGAATGTGCCCGGGTTTTATGGATTTGGCACGGCCTTACAGACAAAGATCGATCAAGGAAAATTAGGGGATCTGCAAAACCTATTTGCCAACTCTTTGTATTTCAAAACCCTTATGCAAAACAGCATGATGGCCTTATCCAAGACCTATTTTCCCTTGACTTCCTATATGAAAAACGATCCTATATATGGAGAATTTTGGAATATTCTAAACGAAGAATACGAGAAAAGCATAAAAAATATGCTTTTGGTATCCAAGCAAGAAAAGTTGATGGAGACAGACCCAATCAGTATGCTTTCGGTGGATTACAGAGAGCATATTGTATTGCCTCTTTTGGCGATACAGCAATATGCCCTTCAGAAAGTAGAAGAGGAAAAAGATGCGGATTTGAATCTCATATACCAAAAAATGGTGACGCGATCCTTGTTTGGAAATATTAATGCCAGTAGGAATTCGGCTTAGGGTTGAAATTACTGTAAATTGGTATTGAAAGAATGACGATATCGAAGAGGTGTCTCCCCTGTTTCCACCTTAAAAAATTTTATAAAATGAGTGGGTTCATAAAAACTTAGAGTATCTGATATTTGAGCAACTGTCATTTGAGAATACTGTAAGAGGCACTTCGCTTCCGATATCCTTCTTTCATTAATAAATGTTTTAGGGGATTTCCCAGTGCATTGCTTTATAGTTTGCGTAAGGTGATTAGTAGAAATGCAAAGCAGTTTTGCATAATCGTCTACCAAAGACAATTTTTGATAATTCACTTCAACCATTTCTTGGAAATCGTCAGCAATTTGGATAGGTCTAGTTGAGGTTTGGCTTTCTGGTTTTAGCTCAAGTTGGCTATAAATCCTTAAACACTCATTTAATAAAATCCATAGATAAGATTGAATAATTTCGCGAGATTTTATTATTTGATCTTGATTATCATTTTCGTATTGTAGCTTTTCAAAAAGTGGTAAAATCACGGCCACTTGCTTTTCGTTTAGTGGGATTATATTATTAGTACTGTTCAGTTTGAAAAAAGGAAAATCTTTTAAAAAGTTGGATCTATTGATGCCCGTAGATATAAAATCATGTGTAAAGTTACATGTATAACCATTTAAATCTTGCAGATCTCCTTTGTTGCAAATAACCTGAGAAATTTGAAAAGGTGCATTAAGTTGTAATGTATAGTTACAAACTTGGAATGTTTTACCTCCATACAAATAATCAAATTTAGTATTTTCAAAAAGCGTTATATCAAAAAAATGTTGTCTGTAAAGAGGCGTATTTAAATGGTGATTTTTATTTATAGTCTCAAGTCTGTAAATATCAAAATCGTTATTTATAGCAGGGTGAAAGCCAAGTATACTTCGAGCTTGATGAAATTCCTTTATTTCATAAATGGCACTCATTTATTAATGTAATTAATTGTATAAATTGGAGATCTACTAAAAGGTTTATTTTCAGAAAGTGTGATAATCATAAACAGAATTACTCAAAAAAATGAGAATTGTTTATAATGCATCATATTAATTAGTCAATTCCAAGATTTTTACCATTTTCTCCAATTATTTGACTACACCTATGATACAATAATAAAATATTTTTGCATCATAAAACAATTTAATAAAATGGATACAGTAGAAACTAAACAAGAATTGGAGTCACTTAGAATCAATTTTGCAAGAGGTATAGATTCGAAGAATTGGGATTTATTTGCTCAAACATTAGATGATGAGGTTTTAGTTGATTACATTGATTTTGGAATACCTGCAAAAAAAATGACAAGGAACGAAATTGTTGATCTCATAAGAGGGACTCTAAAAAATGGTGTAAAAACAAAGCATTTTTTAACAAATTTTAATTACACTTCAATTTCTGAATCAAGAGCAAAGGGTGACGTTTATGTATTAGCTAGGCATTTTATGCCTAATTCAGACGGAACTATAGGTGAGTCCTTTGATGTAAACGCAAGCTATGTCGACTCTTATGTTCTTACTACCAATGGATGGAAAATAAATGAGTTCAAGTTGAGTGTTTCTTGGTTTACAGGAAACCCTTCAAGTGCATTTAATTTATAAAGATTAGTCAAAAGTATTTTATCAAGTTAATTTTTTGTTCCCCTTCAATAGGAGGGGAACGAATTCAAGTCTATTCACATACTAAATTACAAATGAAAGAAATTTCATAAAAAGATGTTCTAAAAATTAAATTCATCAAAACTTCAAAAATAAAAGTTCTAAGCCAAAGGCATTATTTATAGAATTATGCTTTTTGTTATTGAGTTGTGAAAATCAATGATTATGACTACAAAAAATGAAACAAATAAACTTTTAGCTACAGATAGAGAATGGTTAAAAGTTGCTCAAGCAAATGATGCAAAAAAAATGACAGCATTTTATGACGCAGAAGGTTTTTTGATTGACGGTACTAAAAAAATCAAAGGCGTTGTTGCATTGGAAAGTCATTGGAGGGAACAAATGAGGTTACCAAACTTTCAGTTAAAGTGGGAAGTAGACGGTGTAGAAATTTCTGAAAATTTGGCATCCACACATGGCTCTTTTGAAGTTATCAATGGTGGAAACAGGTTTCAGGGGATTTATGTAATTATATGGAAAAAACAACGTAATGGAGATTGGAAAGTACTCATTGATAAGCCTTGATTGGCATAAATTTTTTTTGACTTTTCTATATTTTAGGAAATAGTTTTCAGGTATAGGCGTTTAAGTCTCGCTATTTAAACTATATGCTTACCTTTGTTTTTAATATGACAAGGGTTAAATTTACAGGTGTGAAAGCACTTGATTTTGTTTATAGATTTACAACTGAAAATGATTGTCTAGCGTATATTTCTAATATAAAATGGGCAGACGGATACCATTGTAGAAAGTGTAATGGTGTTCATTATTGCCAAGGAAAGAAACCTTTTTCTAGGCGATGTATAAAATGTAGGTATGATGAAAGTGTCACAGGTCTTAGGCAAAAAACTTGTTGGGATTTTAAATGGAAGCTACAACAAGTAATGAAAAGTAGCAAAAAATACCCTTTAGAGTGTGAAATTCATGTTGATGAGTTCTTGATAGGTGGTCCAGAATCACAAAAAAGAGGTCGTTCCAAAAGTAAAAAGAAACTAATAATTTTAGCGGTAGAAAAATTAGATGATGGAGTT
>JBOFGX010000388.1:0-4298 GCA_051649345.1 Leadbetterella sp.
GTCTTCCAACCCATGTTGCAAAATCTCTCAAAGGTCTTCCATTCATAATGTAGTCATAACTATCTAGAGAATTATTCTCTCTTCCTAGCATTACTTCTCCCGTATCTGGTTAATTTTTACATTCACAACTTGGGAATAGACCCCTATCGTCAATTGAATAGGTTGGACAATAATGATTATAATTCAAAACTCTTTTTATTATTTCATCATCTTTTTTATAATCTAAATTTTTCATTAAGAATTCAATAACTTCTGCTATGGTATTAATCTTATTACAGCAATTAAGGCCTATAAAAAAGTGACGTTCTCCACCATTCAAAATCAAGATAATTGATACTTTCTGGAATGTTCGAAACGCTAATATATGATATACGTGCTTATCTTTAAACTGAATACAGTTACCCGTAGAGTAAAAAAAACCTGAATTCAATGTATCTACCAAATCACAAATCTGAAAATGGTACTTTTTTTCACTATAAACATTAAACTTTAAAACAGAGTCCTTGAAATAAAAATGATTCACAAAATTCAGTTTAGCTGAAATACTATCTAACATTTGAATTCGATTATAAAGCGTATCGATATTCTTATCACATTCGTTTTCATTCATTTGACCAAATGAATAACTATAAATAAAAATGGAAACTAAAATAATATAATGTTTCATTCTTTCATGTTCAATTTTTTCATTTCTTTGTATGGATCATACTCATCTTCTGCTACTTCATTCTCAACATTTCTTGAATTTGTACCTCCATCCTGTCTTTGCTTTACTGCCTTCATATCATCCTGATTAAGACCATGTCCTCCTACATTAACAAATATAGAAACTAGTAATTTCAAAACAGTAGATTTCTCTCTTAATTCCATCTATGCTTTAGTTTGCATTTACTTATACGAACAGAATTTCTAGTTCGATCTATTCTACTTAAATCATGTTTATAAAAATACAAAAATTATACCCTTTGACTCAAAACCCTCCCCCTCCAAACTTATTGTTTATTTAATATGGAATTAATACCCAGTTAACCTTGAGAGTCTACTTTTGTGCAGGTCAGAACAAACCAAAAACTCTCATGAAGTTAACAAAATACGCAGTTGTTTCTATTCTATTTTTGGCTATGATTTTGATTCCTAGCTATAAAAATTATGCTCAAGTAGTTTTATCTGGCACAAATTACACGCAAAATTTTGACAACATTGGTTCAGGTTTACCTGCAGGATGGACTGTTAGAACAGGTGCTACAGCCACTACTTTAGGTACAGCAGGAACTTTGACAACAGCTCATACGTCTTGGACGAATACAAGTGGCAATTTTCGCAACTGCGGATCGTCGGATGGTACAAACGACGCCGCCAATACAGATAGATCACTGGCTATCAGACAAACGGGGACATTTGGTGATCCTGGTGGGGCATTTCTTGCTCAAATTCAGAACACAAGTGGTTTTCAAAATTTCCAGCTATCTCTTAAAATACAATCTCTGGATGCCGCATCCGCTAGAACCACCACTTGGCTTGTTCAATGGGCGGTAGGGCCGTCACCAAGTAGTTTCAATACGCTTACTACTTTACCAGCAAGTATTACAACTGGAGGTTCAATTGCTTCTAACGTGACCGTTTCTACAAGCTTACCTAGCTCTATCGACAACCAGACAGAGAATGTGTGGATTCGAATTGTGACATTGAGCGGAACAACAGGCTCTGGTAGTAGAGCAACTACTGGAATTGACGATTTCTCCCTAAATTATTCCTCAGTAGCTACCAATACACCCACAATTTCAACCTCAGGTACATTGGTACCTTTTGTAACTACAGAAAATACGGCTTCATCTGTTCAAAATTATACAGTATCGGGTTCAAATTTGAGTAGTGATATCACAATCATACCCCCACCAGCTTTCGAAATAAGCTTATCCGCTAGTAATGGATTTATCGGATTTCCAAACGCACTTGTTTTACCTCAAAACAATGGAGTAGTAACACCTACATTGATTTATGTACTTCTGAAAGACACCTTGGCTGGCTCTTATAATGCCAACTTATCGCATACAAGTACGGGGGCTAATTCTATCAATATTCCATTAATAGGTACTGTCAATCCCAATCTCAACAATCCTACTCCCATTGCTACGGCTCGTTCTTTAACCCAAGGCACCGTGGTAACTGTCGCTGGCAGAGTAACTGTTGCTCAGCAATTTGGCGGTCTACAAATATTTATACAAGATAGTACAGGAGGTATATCTGTGTTTCGTGGTACAGGTAACATTGTACAAGAAAATGGTTTAGTTTTGGGAGACTCCATCCAAGTACAAGGTGTTTTAGGAAATTTCAATCAATTGATACAAATAAATCCCACACAAATAAATAAAATTGCCACTACCCCTATTTTACCACAACCTAAACTTATTCAAGCATCACAAATTTTGGCAAACGAAGGAAGACTAGTACGAATCAATGACGTAAATATCCCCGGTATATTAAGCATAGCAGGTCAAACGAATTATTTCTTCTCCCCTGCTCAAGTTCGTATCCTTAATTCTACAAATACAGCTGGATTTACAAATCCCTTGGTGGGAACGAGTCTACAGGCAGGAACGGGATATATTACAGGAATAGCAGGAAGATTCAATACGACGGCACAACTTCTACCGAGGTTAACAACCGATATCGTTCGAACCGGAGATCCGCTTCCTGGAAGCACGGATAGTACTTTTGCAAATACCAACACATTAGATGTAGTTTGCTGGAATATTGAATGGTTTGGATCGACAGGATTTGGCCCTACAAACGAAGCATTGCAACTACAAAATGCAAAGACTATCATCAAGACCTTGAATGCGGACATTTATAACCTAAACGAGATTGCAAGCGTAACAGCTTTCAATACAATGGTTGCTCAATTAAATACGGAGGGTTTTGCCTACAGTGGGATCTGTAGTAATAGAACGTCAAACAATGATACAATTAGCGGACAGCGTGTTTGCTTTCTTTATAAAACAGCATCCTTTAGTAATGTAACCACAAAACACATTTTTGAAACCTTAGATAATCAGCTAGATGCCAATATCGTCCCTGCAGTTTTAAGTAATTATCCTGATGCCGACAAAACCCGTTTTTGGGCTTCAGGAAGGCTACCGTTTGCCCTAAATGCAGATGTCACCATTGGTAGTAATCCTCCAAAAAACATGACGTTTATAGGGGTTCATGCAAGAGCCAATACCGGAACAACACCAGCTGAGGCATTGAGTAGATACAATATGAGAAAATTTGATGTAGAAGCATTGAAAGATACCTTAGACGCACAATACGCCACACAACCTTTTGTACTTTTAGGAGATTACAATGACGACCTTGACCTCACCGTCGCCACCACGGCTGGTGTTCCTGGTAATGTATCAAGTTATGCAGCCTACAATTTAGATACGAGTAGATATTCTCCACAAACCCGAGTTTTAAGCGATGCGGGTCAGAAAAGCACTGTCGGCTTTTCGGATATGATAGACCATATCATTTCTTCAAACGAGCTTTCGCCATCTTATATTACGAACTCTTCTAGAGTAGGTACACCAGAAGCTTATATTGTCAGCTTTGGAACTACCACTTCAGACCATTATCCCGTAATGGCACGATTTAACATAGGCGGAAACTGCACCCCCAATCAAATTCTTACTGCAAGTATTAATACCACAGGATTATTAAAAATTGAAGCCAGCAACACCATCATAGCCACCAATAAAATACTTGCAGGAGTACCTGTAATATACGATGCACAGAATAGTATTTTACTAAATCCCGGATTTGAAATTACCAGTAGTACAAATACTGTATTTAGAACGCAATTGGATGGATGCGGGGGGCTATAATAATAGGCTCTGAACTATATCCTTAGAGGGAATGAAGAACTAACTTCTTGTCATAAAAAACCTTAACCTTTAGTTTAAAGGGATCATACAAAAAAGTTGGGGGAGATAGACTTTTAATAAGTCTTCAATTTTATCCACATTAAAGAAGAAGTCCCACTTCTTCAAACTGATCTTGGCAATTTAAAACTTCATGGTGTCAACATTATTTTCAGAAAGCTAAGATCATGTTTTCGTTTAATAAATCAATACTTAACTTGTCGATAAAATAAACATAAATGATTCGTAATAAGAAGAAAACAGTCCGTTTTAAAATTTGATTCTTGTATTTTTCTTAAATAACAAAAGTTTAAATTTTAAAGAGGATCATTGTTTTATTCATGTTTTTTTGGTCACTTTTTTTCGAAAAAAAGTGACGCCGTCCGCAGGACATCT
>JBOFGX010000389.1:0-4760 GCA_051649345.1 Leadbetterella sp.
ATCATTTACTGTTTGTATACCATGAATAACCGTACTGTGATCACGACCTCCAAAATGATATCCAATATTTTTAAGTGACATTTCGGTATAGTTTTTGGCCAAATACATAGCGATTTGCCTGGGCATAACTACCTCACGCAAGCGAGATTTGCCTTTAATTTCACTTAGTTTTACATTGAAAAATTGAGTTACCTCTTCAATGATTTTTTCAATCGATATATTTTTATCGCTTTCTTCTACAATACTTTTTATACGATAGCGTGCCATTTCTACGTCTATCTCTCTTCTAGTTAGAGCTGCATCGCCCAATAGTGATATCACTACGCCACTCAACTCTCGAATATTGGAATCTATGCTATGAGCCAGATATTCTACCACTTCATTGGACATGTAGCCATTTTCGTGGGTCACTTTGTTTTTTATGAAAGCTATACGAGTTTCCAAATCGGGTGTTTGTATATCGGCCGTCAATCCCCATTTGAATCTTGATAACAATCGATCTTCCAGACCTGATAATTCCCTAGGAGGTCTATCAGAAGTCATGATGATTTGTTTGCCAGTTTGGTGTAAATGATTGAAAATATGAAAAAACGTTTCTTGGGTTTTTTCTTTACCAGATAAAAACTGAACATCATCAATGATCAAAATATCAACTTGCATATAGAAAGACATAAAATCTCGCAAATTATTATCTCGAATAGCATTGATAAATTGGCTGGTAAATTTTTCGGTAGATACATACAATACTTTTTTTGTATCATCTGTCTTTTCGATATAGTTACCTATAGCTTGTATTAAGTGTGTTTTGCCAAGACCTACACCTCCATAGATCATAAGTGGATTAAAAGAGGTAGTACTCGGTTTTTGTGCAACTGCAAAACTCGCAGCTCTAGCCAGCCTGTTGCAGTCACCCTCGATATAATTATCAAATGTATAATCTTTGTTCAGATAAGAATCAAACTTCTCATGCTGTGTTTTTACAAATTCAAATGGATTTTGAATGTTAGGTTGATTAAAGGATGGCTGTGTTTTGTCCGACAGGGTTTCCTTTTTATAAGCGGTAGCATTAGCATTGTACTGTAGTTTTCTATCTATCTCAATGGTATATTCCAGTTGTCCATCTTTACCCAAAGAGTAGTCAAGTGCTTTGCGAAGAACAGAGACGTAGTTATTCTCCAAGAATTCATAAAAAAACTGACTTGGAACTTGTATAATCAATTTATTTTGAACGAGTTTGTACGGTGTAATAGGTAGAAACCAAGTATTGAAGCTCTGATCAGGGATATGCTCCTTGATCACCTTCAAACAATCATTCCAGACATCAATTAGGGTACGGGTGATAACTTGTTCCAATTTTAAATTTGTTCTATTTATAAATTTAGGGATACAAAACTATACAAAAATTGTCTTCGAAAATTATTTTTTTTAGGGCAAATTGAAGATTCTAGGTTTTATCTTTTGGAATAGTAAATTTGTAAATACTTTTGTATAAAACTTCTTTGAAAATTAACATTTTCAAAATGTTGATGTTGGATTTTTCAAATATTCACTCTAATAAAAAAATCTCATAAAAAACTATATTTCTACATTTTTTATTTTGGTGGTTGGGGTAATATGCTATTGTTTATTCCCCAAAGGTGTTCTGCCTTCCACCTATAAATTTATCCTTGTTTTTTTTGTTTTTATAGATTATTTATCTCAAAGATTGATCCAGTTAGGATATGAAAATAAGGCTAAATTGTTTATTCAGTTTTTTTTCGTTCAAATGGTTGCTAAGCTTGTTTTGACCCTAATTTTTATGGGTTTTGTGCTGTATTTATTTCCATCAGAAAAAAAGCAAGTAGTGGTATGTGTTTTAATTTATTATATATCTGTCAGTCTCATTGAAAATATAATATTTATTCGTAACTTGCGGCGTTTTTAGTAGGACAGCACTTTTAAATCATATTTTCGAAATAAGAAGCATGCTCAAGAAGTTTTATTTTATTGCATTATTCCTAGGTATTTCTGTTTTTTCTTTTGGTAATGATCCTTCTCATGAAAGCCACGGCGAAGAGGAGAAATTCAATCCAGGTGAAATGATACTTCACCACGTAGCAGATGAGCACGGATGGGAATTTACGCACGGTTTGAAGCTACCACTCCCAGTGATAATTTATACGCATGACAGAGGCGTGGAGATTTTTTCATCCTCTCGATTGGAGCACGGAGAAGTGTATAATGGATACAAAAATGAGCATGAGCATATTGTTCGTGTGGATGCTTCGGGTATCAAAGATGAATCCGTCCATGTATTGGATTTTTCCATTACTAAGAACGTAGCCAATCTGATGTTGAGTGCCACACTATTAGTCATTATTTTCATATCGGTTGCCAAAGGATACACCAAAAACAAAGGCAAAGCACCTTCAGGAATTCAATCGTTTTTTGAGCCCTTGATTGTATACATGCGTGACGAAGTAGTTAAGCCAGCTATTGGTAAAAAGTACGAGAAGTTCTTCCCTTACTTATTGACTTTGTTTTTCTTTATTCTAATTAATAACCTTTTGGGCTTGTTTCCAGGGGGTGCAAATTTTACGGGTAATATTGCAGTAACCATGTTACTTGCAGTTATTACGTTTTTATTGACGAATCTTAACGGGAACAAATACTATTGGAAGCATATCTTTTTGCCTGACACGCCAGTATTTATGTATCTTATCATTATTCCGGTAGAGATAGCGGGTGTTTTCATGAAACCGCTTTCTTTGATGATACGTCTTTTTGCCAATATTACAGCAGGGCACATTATCATGTTGAGTTTATTCTCTTTGATATTTATATTTAAAAGCTATGCAGTGAGTCCTGTAGTAGCAGGCTTTGCGTTGTTTATGAATTGTATTGAGTTATTGGTGGCGTTTTTACAAGCCTATATTTTTACGATGCTTACCTCCATGTACATTGGAAGTGCCGTAGACGATCATCATTAATAAAGAAAATCCGGGCTATTCCCTAGTAGTCTGTTGTTTATAAACCATCTTCATTAGGGAGAAGAACAAATAGTTATACTATGTCTTTTTTGAACATTTTATTACAGGCTGCAGCTGAAGGTGGTAGCGGTCTTGCAATCATGGGTGCTGCTCTAGGTGCAGGTCTTGCTGCTATTGGTGCAGGTATTGGTATTGGTAACATTGGTAGCTCTGCTATGGAAGGTGTTGCTCGTCAGCCAGAGGCTGCTGGTAAGATCCAGTCAATGATGATCATCATTGCTGCTCTTATCGAGGCGGTTGCTCTATTTGCAGCTGTAATTTGTCTTTTGATTTCTTTGAAGTAAGAATCAAGACCACTTCCAGTATTATTCACATCAGGTGTTAATGCTGGAAGTTTTTAAGTTAAACAATTATTTAGATATATAGAAAAATGAGTTTATCAGCTATTTTATTAGGAATTTTAGATGTGAATCCAGGCCTATTGGTTTGGTCCGCATTGGTTTTTGGAATCCTCGTATTTGTATTATGGAAGTTTGCATGGGGGCCGATCATGGAAGGCTTGAAGGAGCGTGAGGATGATATTTCATCTGCATTAAAAATGGCAGAAGATACTCGTGCTGAAATGGCAAAGTTGAAATCAGATAATGAAAAATTAATCACGGAGGCTAGGAATGAAAAAGATGCTATCTTGAAAGAAGCCAAAGAGAATGCGGATAGAGTTTTAGCTGAGTCTAAAACTAAGGCTACACAAGAAGCAAACAAAATATTGGCAGATGCTAGAGAAGCTATGGCTGTGGAGAAATCCAACATGATGGCTCAAATCAAAAAAGATATGGCTTCTATTTCTGTAGAAATTGCAGAGAAGGTATTACGTAAAGAATTGAGCGATAAGACAGCACAGCAAGCTCTTATTGCAGATCTTATTTCAGAAGCTAAAATAAACTGATATGTCATCCATAGTAGCCTATAGATATGCCAAAGCATTGGTAGATTTGGCGTCGGAGCAAAATGTTCTAGATGCAGTAAATGAAGACATGGGATTGTTTGAAAAAGTTTGCTTAGAAAACGATGAGTTCTCCGCTATTATGGCAAGCCCCATCGTTCGACACGAAAAAAAGAAGACTATTCTAAACAAACTTTTTGACGGGAAAGTTAATAAAGTATCAAGTTCTATTTTTACTATTTTAACCAATAAAAACAGAGAAAAGTTGTTATTACCTATATCTCGGGAATTTCGTAAAATTTACAATGAGAAGCTAGGAATTCAAAAAGTAGTTGTAGTTTCAAGTACTGAGTTGACGGAAATTCAAAAAACAGAAATAGTTGCTAACGTTAGTTCGTCTTTGCAAGGCAAGAAAATAGAGTTGGAAGAAAAAGTAGATGAATCATTAATTGGGGGTTATATTCTTCGTATTGGTGATACACAAATAGATACATCCGTAAAAAAGAGATTAAATGAGTTGAGAGTAGCTCTCGCTCAATAAAGATTTAGTTTTCATGGCTATAAAGTTAGAAATACCTCCATCGTTTTGGAGGTTTTTTCTTGTATAGGGTGCGTCATTTAAGATCTTACTACGGATCAAGATGAAAAGTTGGGGGGCAATCCAATTCGAGATAAATACTTTACTATACATCACAGTTCGTTAGATGTCCTGCGGACGGCGTCACTTTTTTTCGAAAAAAAGTGACCAAAAAAACATGAATAAAATCGGGACGCCGAACCGAATGCTCCTCTTTAAAATTTAAACTTTTGTTATCCAAGCAAAATTTAATAATCAAATTTTAAAACGG
>JBOFGX010000390.1:0-14300 GCA_051649345.1 Leadbetterella sp.
GGTATGCTTGCATAATATAATTCAAAAGCCGTGCCAAAAAATAAGCAAAAAAACAAATATTACTATTTTAATAAATAATTACACTATTTGGTTATTGTTGCAAAAGTTTGCAATTTATTTATAAGTATTTCAATATCAATAAATTATACATAATGGTGAATTCATGATTATAGGAAAAGTTCAATAAAAATTATTTTTAAGGCATAAATTATTTTTTTTCAAATAGATATAATTTTACAATATGCCAGAAATAGCATTTTCACAATATTAATTTAAATTTAATTTTAATTTATTGATAATTAGTATGTTAATCATTTTATGATTAAAATTGCATTAAAATCGAGAAAATGAAATTCTTGTAATAGTAATACTATTGGACAAGTGGTATATACAAGTAACTGTATTGGTATAGTTAAATTTTAAAAAAATGAGTTTGACATATTTTTAGATCAAAAATTTGCTTTTTTTTGAAATAATTTGTAAAAAATACCTGATCTCAGGTATGTAGTTTTCTGTCAAATGAGAGATATTTTCAAATTTTTAGATTTATTACTTTTCTAATGGCTTATACTTTACTAAAACCATAAAGCCAGGATATTGTATTTCAGTCCCGTGCGTCATTTTTCCTTTAACTAAAGGTGTATGGCCAGTTTTTATTGAATTCATATTTTGTAGCCATTCGGGATGATCCACCGTTTTATCAATTATATGAAAGCAGTATTTACATCCTTCTCTAGCTAGGAGTAAAAAGTCATTAAGGTATAGACCATTCATATACCCAGGCGACCAAGTAGTTCCTATGACACGAAACTTCTCTGCCTCATTGATATTCCCTTTGAGATCAAATCCCGTGCTGAATTCCCGCTCACGCGTTGCCCATCGTCTAGGTATATCATATGGCTTGCCTAGTTCTACCTTATAAGGTCTTTTTAGTGTAACTTCAATAGGGGAAGTCATGTAGATAGTTCCTTGAGCATCATGAACTCGCATAGCAAGTTGTAGAGGCTTGGTTTGGTCAGGTACCCATTCAGTATTCCATTGAAAAATACCGTCTATACTATTTCCGATATTACCCGTAAACACACCCTTAAAGTATTTGTAATGCCATTGCGAATAGATACCGTCTCCTTCAAAATTTATATCCTCATAGTTTCCAATGTATTCGATCTTAGAGAATTTATCTTTGCTAGTAGCTTTCAAATCTGTAAGCTCTCCGATACTATCTCCATTTTTTATATTTTCAAAATTCGCTTTGCTATGATTTTTAGATGGTTTGTAATATATACGTAGCACTATACCATATACCACGTTTTGAGGCATTCCCCAACGCTGATCAGAATTAATCGTAAACCGAAATTTGTTCGTATTTTCTCCAGATTTGAGATCAGCAATAGGAATGCTTGCGACTGGATAGAAATGATGGAGGTACTCAGATTGAGGTTCAGGGATACTTTTGGCTTCTGGTATTTTTACATAGTTGCCATTATTGAATTTTATAGCTAGCCCTGTGCTTCCATCGTGGCAAAGCATTTTTTCTACTACTACCTCTGCCTTTATTGCATCTTCAAGATCCAATGACAGAGCAAACGGAAGCCATCCATCTTGTACATATCCTTTATCAAACAACTCTTGCCCCACACGTACTTGATCCTGGTAGAAACCATCCCCACATACCCTTAAGTAGGGCTCCTGCCCAGGTTTTGTTGGTTTGGGTGTTGTCCATCCATACTCTTTGAAAACATCTCCGGGTTGGGGTTGTGCAAAGACCAAGTTTGAAAAAGCAATAATTGCTACTAAGACAAGGATATACGTTTTTATTGTTTTCATAATATAGGGTGTAAACTACTTGGGTTAATTTCAGAATATTGTTTTTTGAAGTAGATCAATTCAATATAGTATAAAGATCCATTTTGGATACAAGCCACTAAATCTAGCGTTTAATATATGCTTAACTACTTCTTTGTTTTCGGTTTACTTATAATTTTTGATTTTGTTTGGTTTACTCGAATGATATAGTTTGGGTAATCATTACCATATCCTGGCGAAGAAAAAATATCGTAATCTCCATCGCCTTCAAAGTCTGCCACAATGCCATTGTAAATACCTTCATTGGAAATAACCTGTTCTTCCCATTCAAGATTATTGCCTTTGTTAAGAAAAATACGAACCCTTTTTTGTGTAGGGTGCTCAGGTATTTCTCCTGATACCACATCTAGATCTCCATCATTATCCATATCATATACTTGTAATGTATGGCAATGGTGGTAATCATTGGCAATTATATGTTCTGTCCACGTATTTGTACTTGGATCGCGATCGTACCAAGCTATGGGATAACCATCAACATTAGCTTCTGAATGGGATATAAACACCTCAGCCTTGCCGTCTTTATTGATGTCCCGACAAAAAACTTTAGTTCCATTGTGACGCCATTCCAATTTGCCCTCATACTGTTGCGTAAACCATTTGTCGTTTATTACGTTAGAAACCCAACCTGTAATTTTTCCTTTACCCGGGTTCTTGATCCAATAGCCATTCATCGCAATATCTATGTTTTTATCTCCATCGATATCTCCAATGTGCATTCCTTCATGTACACCTTTAAGAACGAGTTGAGTTGTTTTTTTCCATTTATTAGGTGCAATTTGATAGTCAATATCAAGCTGATGGTGCCAATAGGTTACTGTGGCTATATCCAAAAGACCGTTTTTGTCAAAGTCAGCAATTTCTACATCCTTCACAAATTCCGGATTGGTGGAAATATAGTGTCTTTTCCATTTTGCACCTGTTTTGGAGGGATTTTGCCACCAGTACATTCTGGCAGTTGTGTCTTTTGATGTTTCGTCTCCTTCAAAAGCTAAGACATCTGTATCTCCATCATTATCAATATCTCCAACGGCCATATCGCCAGCTCCTAAGAGATCGTTTTCTTCAATTACTTTTTTCTCCCATCTTTTGCCTCCATCTTTTGCTTCTAGCCATCCTAGCCAGCCAGGACTTACTAGTCCATATCCTCTGGATTGTTTTAGTATAACCACATCCATAAGACCGTCTTTATTCATGTCCGCTAGGGTTCTTCCCCACCATCCAAGATATTTGTCAGTGACAAGAAGGTCTTTGAACTCAGGCTGCTTTTGAGCTGTAGCCCAAGATGTAATCAACCATGTAGAAAGTAAAACGCCGAGTGACTTTTTCATATTAAAAGATTAGAAGTAAATGTTTTATGATAAGAATCTTTGCCTGTAATTTAAAGGGGCAAATTTGGTTATTTTTTTGAAATTACGATGAAAATAAGAAAGATTACTGAATCCAGATTGATAACAAATTTCGGCAACACTTAGGCTTTCTTCCATCAATAGCTTACAAGCATGTCCTACTCTGATCTCGTTAAGAGTTTGTGTATAGGTTTTGCCCGTGCGTTTCTTGAAAAATTTACAAAAAGCAGAGACACTCATGTGAATGTTTTGAGCGACTTCATCAAGTGTGATGTCTTCGGTATAATTTTTCAGAATAAACTCAAAAACTTTATCTATTCGTGATGAATCTTCGAATGTATTAGAATTCGCATATCCCAAGGAGCTTAACTCCTCAATATTTTGAGAAACTGAAATCAAGTGAAGGATGTTTAACAAGGTCTGGAATCGACTATATCCTTGATTAGTGAGTAGTTTTTCCATCTCCAAAGATACAATATCGCGGGTTTCGCCATATATATGCAAGCCTCGTTTTGAGCGTTCCAGTAACTTCTTTATCAAAGAAATTTCTGGAATTTCAAAAAAGCCATTACCTGCGAAATTATGACTAAAATGCACCACAATAGCCCGGATTCGTAAATTCGAATTTTTTACATAATAGTCTTCATCATTTCGCATATAATGCGGGAGATTGGGGCCAATTAATAGTAAGTCTCCGGGCTCAAATCGAGCCGTATGGTCACCAATAAACCTTTTTCCTGTGCTTTCTGTGAAAAGTACAAGTTCATACTCTGGATGATAATGCCAACCGATTTTTATTTGCGGTAGTATCTCTTCTTTAAGAGCAAAAGATTGCTTCTCGGAGACAGTTACTTTTTCTAAAATAGGATTCAAAGGTATGAAAAGGTTAATATTTGTACAATAATGAATATTTTTATATAAAAATACAATATACATACCAATATTGTATCTAATTTTGAGGGTATAATAGATAATTCCCTTAATTTATTGAAATATTTTTGTATTTAACTTTTTGCAGACACTTTGAAGACAATTAAAGGACCGGGTATATTTCTAGCACAGTTTCTGGATAATACTCAGCCATTCAACACATTAGAAGGTATTAGTTCTTGGGTGGCTCATCTAGGGTATAAAGGAGTACAAATTCCTACATGGGATAAGCGAGTGATTGATTTGGACACAGCTTCCACATCTAAGAACTATTGTGATGATATAAAGGGGATGCTTCAATCCAAAGGTCTTGAAGTGATAGAGTTGGCGTCATACTTACAAGGACAGGTCATGGCGATGCCTGCTATTTATGAAGATTTATTTCGTCCGTTTTACCCCCAAGGTTTGAATGATTCACAACGACTTACTTGGGCAACAGAGGAATTGAAAAAATCTGTTCTAGCCTCAAAAAATATGGGAACCAATCATATATCTGTATTATCCGGTGGTTTGGCTTGGCCTTTCGTTTATCCATGGCCACAGCGTTCATCAGGTTTGGTAGAGACAGCTTTTGAAGAATTAGCGAGAAGATGGCTGCCTGTACTCGATTTTGCTAAAGAGCATGGTATAACATTTGGATATGAGCTTCATCCAGGATCAGATTTATTTGATGGAGCGACCTATAAGCAGTTTTTGGAATTGACAAACTATCACACATCAGCCTGTTTGACCTATGATGCCAGTCATTTTCTTTTACAACAAATGGATTATTGTGCATTTATTGATATTTTTCATGATCGTATCAAGGCTTTCCATGTAAAAGATGCTGAGTTTAGACCTAACGGTATGACGGGAGTATATGGAGGCTTCCAAGATTGGAGACAAAGAGCTGGAAGGTTTCGTTCTTTGGGTGATGGACAGGTAGATTTTAAGCGTATTTTTACAAAATTAACCGAGTATGGTTATGATGGATGGGCCATTATGGAATGGGAATGTTGCATAAAATCTCCCACCCAAGGTGCAAAAGAAGGGGCACCCTTCATTGCAAATCAAATTATAGAGGCTACAGCCAAATCTTTTGATGATTTTGCAAAAGGGGAAACCGATAGAGGGTTGAATAATAAAATATTAGGGTTAAAATAGAATATTTATAAATGGGTTTTTCTAAATGGAATTTGGAGGGTAAAACGGCTTTAGTAACCGGTGGCACAAAAGGTATAGGGAAAGCTATTGTTCAGGAGTTCATTGAGTTAAAAATAAAGAAGGTTTATGTGGTTTCCAGAAATGAAGTTTCAGATGAATATTGGGGGATTGATTTAAAAGGTAGCGAAGTAATTTCTATTTCAGCCGATTTCGGTTCAATAGGGGATATTGCCAAGGTGGTTTCTAAGATAGAGAAATTGGATATTTTAGTTAATAATGTGGGTATGAATATTCGTAAAAACGCCCTAAACTTTACATTTGAAGATTTTTCTAAAATCATCAATACCAATTTATTTTCAGCGTTTGAGTTGGCAAGACAATGTCATTCTTTATTGAAAGCCAATAAAGGAAAAATAATCAACATGGCTTCGGTTTCAGGGATGACTCACGTAAAATCAGGCGTTTTTTATGGGATGTCAAAATCAGCTTTGATACAAATGACAAAGAATCTAGCCGTTGAATGGGCAGCAGATGGTATACGCGTAAATGTCGTTTCTCCTTGGTTTATACGTACACCACTAACAGCGGGTGTATTGGCAAATGTGGATTTTGAAAGTGAAATAGTTTCTCGAACTCCACAGTCCCGTATTGGGGATCCTGAGGAAGTAGCAAGCGTGGTGGCATTCTTAGCACTGGATGCATCATCCTATGTATCGGGGCAAAATATTGCCATCGATGGTGGTTTTACCGTCAATGGTTTTCAAGGGAATACCATTTCGTTTTAAATAAAAATTTGTAGCGTTTATATATGAGTGAATTAAAAGTAGCCATCGTAGGTACACAATTTATGGGTAAAGCCCATAGTAATGCATATCTAAAAGTGGGTCATTTTTTTGATATTCCTAAGCAACCCATATTGCAATTGGCTTGTGGGGTCAATCCAACGCGTCTTCAAGCATTTGCTGATCAGTTTGGATGGAAACATACGACCACGGATTGGAAAAAAGTTATACAACGTGACGACGTAGATTTAATCGATATTTCTACTCCGAATGATACCCACGCCCCCATTGCAATCGCAGGAGCAAAAAAAGGCAAGCATTTGTTATGTGAAAAACCTATAGCAAGAAATGTGGCCGAAGCACAAAAAATGTATGAAACAGCCGAAGAATATGGGGTAACCCATGCAATGATATTCAATTATCGTTTTGTACCTGCTTTAGCCTTAGCCAAACGCTTTATAGAAGAAGGTAAAATAGGCAAAATACATCATTTCAATGCTGTTTATTATCAAGATTGGTTGGTCGATCCTACGTTTCCACTTTCTTGGAGACACGATGCCAAAGCCTCAGGTTCAGGTGCTCATGGAGATATGAATGCCCATATTATTGATTTGGCTCGATTCCTATGTGGGGAGTTTGAATCCGTAAACGGAGTGGATAAGATATTTGTAAAAAATAGACCCAAAACCGATGGTTCGGGCATGGGAGAAGTAACGACAGATGATTCAATGGCATTTTTTGCCCATTTTCAAAACGGAGCTATGGGGTCTTTCCAAGGTACACGTTATGCCACAGGGCGAAAAAACTTCTTGCGTTTGGAGATTTTTGGTAGTGAAGGATCGCTTTCGTTTAATCTCGAAAGGTTGAATGAACTGGAATATTTTAGTCGTAAAGACGAGTTGGATACCCAAGGGTTTAGAACGATCGTGGTTACAAATTCAACCCATCCCTACATTAAAGCCTGGTGGCCAATAGGTCATATTATTGGTTGGGAGCATACCTTTATTCACGAAGTGAAAGAACTCATTGAAGCCATCGATCAAAAGAAGCCCATGGTGCCTAGTTTTTATGATGGACTTATGTGTCAGAAAGTTCTAGATGCTGTTTCTATTTCAGCCAAAAAACAAAAATGGATTTCTACTATTTAAATACTAACCTATGTTGGATCAAGATAAATTAAAAGCCCTCCAAGCAAAAGCGGTTGAAATACGAAAGGAAATTGTGACGATGGTACATCGTGCCAATTCAGGTCATGTAGGAGGCAGTATGAGTGCTGTGGAACTCATAATGTCATGCTATTACCATGTGATGAAACATGATCCCCAAAATCCCAAATGGGCAGAAAGAGATCGTTTTATCATGGGTAAAGGGCATGCTACGCCTGTGATTTATGCTATTTTAGCCGATCAAGGCTATTTTCCGAAAGAGGATCTAAAAACATTTAGAAGACCAGGTTCACATTTGCAAGGACACCCTTTTGCTTTGAAAACCGTTGGTATAGAAGCTTCTACTGGTACTTTAGGTTTAAGTCTATCTACCACTTGTGGTATGGCTCATGCTGCCAAGTTAAAAGGGGAGAGGCATCATTATTTTTGTCTGGTTGGAGATGGTGAAATACAAGAAGGGCAGATCTGGGAAGCTGCCATGTATGCCAATAAATACAAGCTAAACAATATTGTGGCTTTTATTGATAGGAACTATATGCAGTCTGATGGGTACTCCGAAGACGTCATGCCTATGGACCCTATTGAACCCAAATGGGAGGCCTTTGGCTGGCATACTTTTTCTATAGATGGGCACAATTTTGAACAAATCATAGAAACCCTCGAGAAAGCAAAAACCATCGACAAGCCTGTTATGATTGTAGCCAGAACCATCAAAGGTAAAGGAGTGGACTTTATGGAAAACGATAATACTTGGCACGGTACGCCTCCCAGTAAAGAACAAATGGAGGCAGCTTTGGAAAAATTAAATGCTATAGCCTAATCATCCTAATACAATGAATACATATACAGAATTTGAGCAAACCAAAAAGGGTTTTGCAGACGGATTGATAGAATTGGGTAGTTTATTACCCAACGTGGTGGTTATAGACACCGATGTTGCGAAAGCCACCCGTTCGGCCGATTTTCAAAAAAAGTTTCCGGATAGGCATTTCAATGCGGGTGTTGCAGAGCAAAATATGCTTTCTGTAGCTGCGGGTATGTCTATAGAAGGGTTTATTCCCTTTGCGACTTCGTTTGGAATGTTTATTACTACTCGTGGAGGCGATCAATTACGAAATTCGATTTGCTATCCCAAAGCCAATGTAAAAGTGGCTGCGACCCATTGTGGTATATCAACAGGAGGAGATGGAGCATCACATCAAATAAACGAGGATATCGCTATTTGTAGATCTTTTCCTAATCTTACCGTGGTTGTTCCTGGGGATTATGAAGAAGCCAAACAAGCGACCATAGCAGCGGCCTATTTCAAAGGGCCAATTTATCTTCGATATGGACGTGATTCCTATCCAATTGTGCCTGAGATTCACGGGAAATTTGAGATTGGTAAATCTAAAACGCTTCGAGAAGGTACAGACTTAACCATTTTTACGACTGGAATCATGGTAAGCGAAGGGCTAAAAGCATCCGATGCACTCAAAGAAAAAGGTATTACAGCTCGTGTCGTTCATATGCCTACTATCAAGCCATTAGATGAAGAGGTCGTGATAAAAGCAGCTCAAGAAACAGGATTTCTTTTGAGTGTAGAAGAGCATTCCATCATTGGAGGACTCGGAGAAGCAATTGCAGGCGTTACAGCGACCCACCATCCCAAGAAACTCGTTCGGATCGGTATCAATGACGAGTTTGGTCAGTCGGGACAATCCCAAGAATTGTTGGATATTTACGGTTTACGAGCCATAAATATTGTTGAAACTGCCCTTAAACATCTAAATAAATCCTAAAAATCGAAAATGAAAGCAGTTGTAAAATTTGATAAAGAACCGGGTAATGTTCAATTAATGGATATGCCAGAGCCTGAATGTGCAGATAATAAAGTGATTATTGAAATCGAAACATGTGGAATTTGTGGTACAGACTTACATGTATATCATAATCGGTTTCGTCATTTTCCTCCCGTAATCCTTGGGCATGAGTTTTCGGGTCGAGTGGTTGAATATGGAAAAGATGTTAAAAATAGAGAATTAAACGATAGATATTCTGTATTTGGAGCCTTGGCTATTATGTGCGGAGAGTGCGAGTATTGCTACAAAGGCGAGCATTTTTTCTGTAAGAATAGACGAGGTATGGGGCATGGTGTCAACGGTGCTTTTACTAAATATGCTGCGGTACGTCCTGACCAACTATACAAAATCCCTGATTCTGTTTCTATGAAACAAGGAGCATTGGTTGAGCCTTTGGCAGCAGCTGTACATGCTGTATGTGATGTAGCCAAATTTAAATTGGGCGATACGGCCTTGGTTTCGGGTCCGGGCCCTATAGGTCTTATGGTTGTGAAGTTATTGGCAAGGCAAGGGGTAAAAACCATTGTGGCAGGTACCTCCGACGATAAAATGCGGATGGATTTGGCTTTGCAATATGGTGCTTACAAGACGATTGCCGTTGATAAAGAAAATGCCTTAGAAATCATTATGGATGAAACTGAAGGCTATGGAGTCAATGTTGTCTTTGAAGTAGCCGGAGTAGAGGCCTCGGTTCGTACTTGCATGGAGGCATTGCGACCTTTGGGGCATTATATACAAGTGGGACATTTTGGTAAAGACCTTACTTTGCCTTGGGATCTAGTTGCTTTTCGTCAGTTTCGAATGGACGGTTCAGTAGGATATGTACGCAACACATGGGACAATACCATGCGGATACTGGAGCAAGGTCTGATCGTAGAAGATATGATTACGCACGAAATGCCTATTTCGGATTGGAAAAAAGGTTTTGATTTGATGGAGGCAAAAAAGGCCGTTAAAATCTTATTAAATCCTTTGGATTAAAGAGCGTATGGATTATTCTGTTAAAGTTGAGTTAGAAATTCCTAGCCTTTTGGGGGAAGGTCCGATTTGGCATCCTGTTCAAAAGGTCTTGTTTTTTGTAGATATTCTTTTGAATCAGATTCATCGTTTTGACCCTAAAACAAAAAATCATGTTGTTTACCAACTTCAAAAAATGCCTGCTGCGATCGTACCCACTTTGATTGAAAACATACTTTTAGTTTCCTTGGAGGATGGCATTGCTACTTTCAATACAGACACAGAGGAGCTTGTATATGTGCAGCGATTTCATGAACAAATGCCCAGTTTAAGAGCCA
Organism: Leadbetterella sp.; assembly: GCA_051649345.1. GTDB lineage: Bacteria > Bacteroidota > Bacteroidia > Cytophagales > Spirosomataceae > Leadbetterella. The sequence continues at coordinate 10,373 of JBOFGX010000390.1, forward strand.
ACGACGGTAAATGTGATCCTTGGGGAAATTTTTGGGTAGGTACAATGTCTAAAACGTGCGAAGAAAACGCAGGAGCACTATATAGATTTGGTTTTGATGGGGCGTTTTCAACAGTGTTTTCAGATTGTACAATATCCAATGGATTGGCTTGGGATAGAGACAAGGGCTATATGTATTATATTGATTCTATCAAGGATTCTATTCGGAGATATGATGTATCTGAAGACGGTATTTTAATAGGAAACGAGACAACGATAGTGCATAAACCTAGTATGCGTTACTTTGATGGAATGACGATTGACAAAGAAGGTAAACTGTGGGTTGCTCATTGCACAGACTCTTGTATTCGTCGATGGGATCCTGAAACAGGAGAGGAGCTTTTGAAGATCGAAATGCCCGTTCCTAAGGTGACATCTTTGACATTTGGAGGTGAAAATTTAGAAACTCTATATGTCACGAGTGCACGGGAACACATGTCCAATGAAGACATAGAAAAGTATCGACTAAGTGGCAGTATTTTTAGTATAAAAACTCCAATTGAGGGGTGTTTTTGTGATAGCTATATTGGAAAATTTGTATAATAAATATATATAAAAGTTGAAAATTGTAATATAAAGGAAGGTTTTTATCAAACAAGTATATAATATTGAACGAACGATTTTTTTATTCGTACTAATAATTACTTTTGATTGTAAATTGGAATCGGTATAACCTTTATTTTTAAAATTAAACCAAAAGAGAAAAAAAAGCGTAGATGAAATTTGAAAATAAAGTGGCTCTTATTACAGGAGCAGCATCAGGGATAGGGTTTGAGATTGTTGTACAATTGTGCAAAAATGGGTGTAGTGTGGTGCTCAATGATGTTAATGAGCAGTTATCTGTTTTGGCTGTTGAGAAGCTTAAAAAATGGGTACCTGATGCCAATGTCGCCATTTGTAGTGGAGATGCAGGTGAGGTCTCATTTATTTATGATATGGTGGATTTTGCTGTCAAAACATTTGGCAAATTAGATTATGTTATTGCCAATGCTGGAATTACCCTTTTTGGTAGTTTTCTAGAATTTACACCAGAAAATTTTGATAAAATTTATCATGTGAATCTTTTTGGCTCATTTTTTTTAACACAAGCATTTGCTAAGTATTGCTTGAAAACAGGCCATAAAGGGAATGTCATTCTAATGTCGTCTAATATCGGCTATCAAGCCTATCCTAATTTGTCGGCTTATGCTGTCACGAAGGCAGGTATAAAAATGATGGCTCGTAATCTTGTAGCAGAACTATCTCCTTTGGGGATTCGGATCAATGCTATTGCTCCTGGAGCAACGCTTACCGAAAGAACCTCGGTCGAAGAAAATGACTATTGGGGAGTATGGAGCAAAATCACACCGCTTAATCAGATTGCCACACCCGAAGATATTGCCCAAACGGCTATGTTTCTTCTATCTAATGATTCTAAGCACATTACAGGCCAAACCATGGTCGTAGATGGTGGTTGGGAATTGGCAGGAGCTAGACCGAATTGATTTTCTCGTCATTTTTGATTGCCTACCTATATAATTGGAGTTTGTTAGTGTCATTTTTTCATTGCTTTAAGATAAAGTAGTGGTTCTCCCTGCTTTTTTTCTTTCAAAGAACTTCATCAGACCTAAATCGTAAATATCATAAACCTCAATTGCTAGCTTATGAGCTTAGCTTTTCCCTCTACTAAATGATAGGAATTCCATTTGAGGACTTTTAGTTAGTCGACCCTCAAAAAGTACAAGAAGAGAAATTTTTCAGCAAATGAGGTGCGGCTGAGGTCAAGCGAAAGAGTGTTGGCCTGAATTTTTTATGTAAAAGGATAAGCAAAGGGGAAAAATTCGGACAATTTTTCGCTTGTGGGGTTTTTGCTTACTTTTTGACCAATCAAAAAGTAAGTTCCGCCCGAATAGGGAGCCACCAGACCAGATTAAAGTACCGACTTTTTGTATATTTTACTTGTTTTCTGGTATTTATTTTTGACAAAAACTTGAATAATAAAATGATATTCAATTCTTTATGAGTATTTGAGGGACGACTAGTTATTGTTTAGGGATTATTCTATAAAAAAAACACCTCGAAACTCTAGTAAACTAGTGCTTGGAGGTGTTTTAAGAGAAATAGTAATTAGCAAGAAGAAGTCAGATGACTACTTCTATAATCATTATTGCTTCAACACTTTGAATGATTTTTTATTATTTCCTATAGACGTATTCATAAAGTAGATTCCCGGAATAATCTTACGGATATCTACGTCTACCTTCTCCGCTCCATTGGGAACATTAAGGGTATTTGATTTTACTTCTTGTCCTTTCGAGTCCAGTATTGAAACTTGCATTACCGGTGAAGCTTGACTGTATACAGGAATACTCACATAGTCATTAGCAGGATTCGGATAAGCCATTACAGAAGATTCATCATCGGCACTTAGGGAGAAAGGCTCGCTTGCACTTAGTTTGGCAGTGTTGTTAGTTCTTGTTAGACAGAAATCATCAACGTATAAGTTGCCACCTCCGCTCTTATAAACTTGAACCCTTACTTTGGCAGTTCCAGAAGGAGAGGATGCATTTACTTTTTTCTCGGTCCAAGAAGTTTCTGTTACGTTGGTTCTGTCTGTTCTAAGGACAGAGTTTGAAGAGTTTAAATATTCAACCTGTAAATATGCGTTGTCAGGAGAACCGTCTTTCTTAGCCCAGCATTTAAACTCCACTGTTTGCACGCCATTTACGGTTACAAGTGTATTGTATTGAATGGATGCTGTACCCGTAATCTTAGCACCATATGTACCTGCTTTTACTTGACTTGATGTTGAGGTGATTGAAGCATTTGAAGTAGAAGATCTTGTCCAGTTCGTGAAATCACCTGTTTCAAATCCTTTGTTTGATATCTGGCCACAAGATGTAGAAGCCGTTGTCGTTGAATATATATACTCGTATGCACCAATATCTGCATAAGTTCCTTGTGGTCTTGTGGTGCCAATAAGATCTTTAGCTGGGTAATATGTTTCGGTATATGCACCAATTAATGGTGAAGTAGACTGGAGTTGGAAATTTTTCTGTGATGCATTTACAAACTTAGGATAATCTTGGTCAGAAATAGCTCTCACAGTATTAGAAGTTGAGAAGCCAGTAGTACTATAGGAATAATTTGTATTTTTTCCGCCTGGGCCTACCAAATGATTGCTGTAAACTTTACTCATATCTTGATCTACAATCATCGCATAGTTTGGATTGGTTGTAAGGTTTTGATTGGCAACACATACATTGTTATAAATCCCTTCATTGTATACACTATTTACCCCACCCGTCTCATAAAATATGATTTCAGCTGACGTACCATGTAAATTAAGGACGCTGTTATTATGATAACATGTATTGTTCACAACTCTTGCCAAAGAAGATTTGTAGGATTTAATACCTGCACCTCCGTTGTTGTAGCAAAGATTATTTTCTACCAATACTCTTTTGGCGTATTTAGGATTACCTCCATCGTTATCAAACAAATCAAGTATAATACCATTACCATCTGTTGGAGTGTCACTTTGATAGATGGTTCCGTTCTCGTTGTAATAAAAATCTAATTCACATTTGTTGTTGTAACAAATATTGCCTCTGATAATCATACCCCAATAATTGCTATCAGATGTGCCTGCTTTTGGCTTATAAATAGAAATACCACTGGTATTTAGGGCACTTCTTGTACTATTGCCATACACGGTGTTTCCTTCTATAGTGATATGATCGGTACCAGAAGAAGCTATGCCACCTGCACCATGTCCATACACTTTACAGTTTTTAACGGTAACGTATTCTGAATATATATTGGCACCATTTGACCCTGCACCATATGCCGTAGCAATATTAATACCTGCTTGCTGGTCATTTGATGTTGACTCATGCATTACCGTCAGT
>JBOFGX010000391.1:0-8815 GCA_051649345.1 Leadbetterella sp.
TAGGTACGGGTTTATTATGGTTCGGATGGTTTGGTTTCAACGCTGGATCAGCAGTAAGTGCTGGTGCCTTAGCAGCAACGGCTTTCGCTACCACAAATACAGCAGCAGCAGCAGCAGGTATTGCTTGGGTATTGTTAGATGCAGCTAGAGGAAAAAAAGTATCTGCTCTTGGATTTTGTATTGGTGTAGTAGTAGGTCTAGTAGCAATCACTCCAGCGGCAGGTTTTGTAAACATCACTCACTCCGTATTCATTGGTGTAATTGCTTCGTTGATTTCTAATGTTTTGGCAAATTATAAAACCAAAACAGCTCTAGATGATACTTTAGATGTGTTTCCATGCCACGGTGTTGGAGGTATGGTAGGATTAGTTTGTACTGGTATTTTCGCATCGGGTCTAATAAACTCCGTTGTGACTATGGAAGGTGCTGCTGGAGACGGATTATTCTTTGGTAATGCTGCTTTGTTTAGCAAGCATATGTTAGCCTTGGTATTGGTGTCTGCATTCGCGTTTGTAATGTCGTTGATAATTCTAAAAGTGACAGATCTTATCTTCCCACTTCGCGTTACGGAAGAGGATGAAGCTATCGGTCTGGATATCTCACAACATGATGAGAAACTTATAGAAGCATAATTCTAGAATTCGCCTAGGAAGTATTATTCCAAAACGAAATCTAGATTAAAAATCAACTATAAAAGGGATTTAATAGTTGTTGTACTTGGATAGTAAAAGGCCTGTCGCTTTGATGGGTCTTTTCTTTTTTATAAATAAATCCAGATCTGCAAATACTACATTATTGAGCTCCTATTTTTATATAAGCATGAGAACTGTAAGTAATACTAACTTGGGTTTCCCATTCTTGACTTTAACAACCAATATAGACCTTTGGCATCAGGTATCATTTTAGGAAGTAATTGCAATACGAGAATAAGCTCTATCCTTGAAATGCATCCAACAAACATGGCAAAAAAGAAAAGGTATTTTTGAAAAGAACCCAAAAACAAAACAAAAAAGAAAATACCTTGTAAATATCCTGTTATTTTGGAAGAATATAGATGTAAGCTCGTGTGTTGTTTGAATTTGAAAAGTGAATACACAGTTCCAATCAAATACAAAATTACAAACAACCAAATGATCCACATGTATTCACGAAGTACGTCTTGTTTGAACGTATAGATACCCAGTACAGCCGAGATATACGTTCCGTTATCGGCTAATGAGTCCAGTTTAGCACCAAATTCTGTCTGGAGTTTATATGTGCGGGCTATAAGTCCATCTAGTATATCCGTAACCAGATTGATACATAGAATGGTGGCGAATAGGGATTCATTGCCTGAATAAATAAGCCAAAGTAGAAATGGGAATGAAAGTAAACGATAGAAGCTCAAAAAATTGGGAATGTTTATGATTTTTTCCTTTTTCATTAGAATGATTTTTTAATTTTTATAGTGAGTAAAATGAATGAAAGCGAAGCATGAATGATAACGCTTAGCATAAAAAGCCGAATTGCCATATCTACGGGGCAATCGAACAGTAAAAAATAAGCCAAAATGACGCCAAATGCGGAATCGCTTTTGTCAAATATCCAGAACAGCCATTTGTGACGGGAGGATGATTCTCCCGACCTTATTCCCAGTCGTCGTTTGAGAAAAGAATTGGGTAGCTCAAACAAAGCATAGGCAAGACCCAAGGTAAATCCTATCAGTAGATGTTCTGATGGATTTTCTCGAGAAAAAAGAAGCGTTACCAGAGAATTGCAAACAGGGATAAAAAGCAGTCCTCTGTATGTTTTATTGGTTCCGAATAAGCCTTTATGCAATGGAGTCGTTAGTATGCTGAAAATTTTGTATTTCACAACCAGCATATGCAGTACATTGGTAATTATTAAGGGCACAATTACCGAAAGGAAATGCCCGTAGATTGGATCATTCATTTTGCAAGAAATCAAGCATTTTCAAAGCATTGTTGAGTACCCGCTTAGAAAATTCATATTTACTCACAATACCGGATACTTCGTATAGAGATACACGAGAAATAAGAAAGACTTTCAGGGCATACCTATAGCCTTGAGTCCACGTTTTCCATTCAAATTGAGGATAAAACGAATGGTGGTAGTGCAAGTATGCGAGTAGTTTCTCTGAAAAGCTGTCTTCAGTCATTGTAAAACATAAGAACTCTACAATATCACGGTGCGGTAAATCCCACATGGCTAATTCCCAATCATAAATGAGGGGACAACCGTCCTTTCTGATAGCAACGTTTCTGGAGTTGAAGTCATTATGCACGAGAACATTGGGGATGGGAATGTTTTCGCGTTCTTGTTGCATCAGATCAATACTTGCCCGTATTTGTTTTAATTGAGAGGTATGCTTTTTTACGGTTAGTTCCTCAATTTGTATGCTCAATAGTTTTTTATACAATTCAGCAGCCTTCCATGGTTCAAAAGTTCTGATGTTTTCGTTTTTAAAATCTTTAGATCGGATATGGATTTTGGTGATGGCTTCAATACAGGATTCAATGTGCTCTTTTTTCCAAAGCTCGGGACAGTTCTCGGATTGGATTATTCGGAGTTGGTTATAATCCATCCGTTCTTGAACCAGAAGATAGATTTCTCTTTCAATGTCCACTTTTTTGCCGTAAAAAGTGGGTATGTTCTTTATACCTTCAAGATTTAGCCATTCGTAGACTTCGAGCTCCTTAATGTGAGCATTTTTATATTCTACATGTTCTTTGTTTGCTTGTATTAGATCTGACAAGCTAGGATCAATGGATGCAGCAATTACGTGTAGTCCTTTGATCAACTCTTCATCAAGGGCTTTGGATTTTATCAATAGGGGAACTCTTACGTTGTTTCTAATATGTATGTCAAGAGGAATAAAGCCGATGAGTTTCTTGGTCGTTTTTCCTGCAATATGAGTCAATATTCCGTTTTCTAGTAAGTCGTCATCCGGGAAATTGATAGATACGAGTTTACTTGTGTCAATGGAGTGTTTGATACAATCCTCAATCATACTTGCATTCAACTCTGATTTTAGTAACCATTTTTTGGGTTTATTACGTCCCAATTTCTCATGGGCTTTCGCGAATTCGCCACTGACGATGGCTGCAAAAGTAGAAATTTCTAGTCCTAAGGCAAATCCAGCAATAAGTTTGGCAAACCGCTCAACTTTCCCAGCTCCTAAACAGCCCATCATCCTCAAGGCTTCTGATTGTTTGGCTAGGTGGGTTCCACCACCGACTGTACCTACTACTAAATTGGGTAGTGTTAATTCAATCAATAATCCTGTTTTTGTTTTTCTAAGAAGCAAGAAACCCGTAGCAGACTCATGTATACAAGCCATATCTTGACCTGTGGCCAAAAAGATAGCGGCGATTGCATTTGCTACATTTATATTGTATCCTACCATCCCATCTAGCTTGGCAAGCTTTTGTGAAGCTTCAAAACAACGCATCATTTTATCGGAACTTGTGCGTAAAACCTCATGTAAGACCTTGTTCGATAGTAAGCAAGTTGCCGTAGTATGAATTCCTCTGCCAGATTGAATATTCGAGTGGGTTACTTTTTTATCTCCAGAACCGTTTCCTTCAATTACGAAATCAACAGGGATGATATTATGTTGCTTTTTAAATTCGTCTACCAAGTAAAGCATTGCGTGCCAGGTGCAAGTCGTACTCATGTTTTGACCCGATGCATCTCCTGTGGAATAGATAAATTTCAAATGCACCGCGTGATCAATGCGAGTACTTTTGATTTCTAGCAAATGTGCATGATTGGAGTACTGCTTAATAAGCTGCTGTACATCCTGGAATTTGCTTTTATAAAAGATGTTGAATAGATCAGCATCTTGGATGTTTTCAAACAAAAACATGGGTACTCGACACATTTTTTGCCATTTTATTTTTGCTTTGAATCCTCCGCTCAAACCCATGGCTCTTGCTCCACGATTCATACTAGCAATCAAGGCTCCTTCTAAAGTACCCGCAGCTGTATAAACTAATTCTTCTTTTTCATCGTCTTTGAATAGAAGAGGTCCAACTACGCCCAAAGGAATTTCCGTAGTGCCTATGAAAGATTCAATATTGTGCTGGATGCTTTGTAAATCGATATCCGTGTCCTTAATACAGGGTATGTCGATTTTTTTTGCTTCTAGGAAATCAAGTCTGTAGTCTGTGGCAAGTCTATTGACAAGGCCTCTTCCGGGAACTATGGGTAGTTCGTTTAGCGAAAGAAATGAGAGATGTTTTGTCATATCGTATTCTAATTGTTTACAGAGCATTCAATTTATAGAGCTCTAATGTTGAGCAAATCTAGAAAACTATTTTTCCTAAAATCAAGGCTTGGGAAGCCAAAATGCCTGAAATACGGAATTTTATGCCTGAAATACGGTCTTTTTTTAGCGTATCCGTTTTTTCTGTTAAGTAGATCTAGTATTTGAAACTTTAGAATCTGGAAGGGGTAGCCGCTTTTTTACGTAAATTATACCCCATACATTTCTTCAAGGAAGTATTTGTCCATCTAAAACTTGATTTTGGCCACTTGAGAGATTTTAAGAATAAATGATTTGCTTATTTCTTTTACTTTTGTGACATGACAAAAAAAGTACTTCGTGTTGGATTATTGACAAGCCCTATTATTGCTTTGTATGGAGTAGCACCTCTTTCATTAATAAGCAAAATAGATATTACGCATGCTCTAAAATTGTGGTTTGCTCTCACGGTTTTGGTATTGGCCTTTTGGTATATAAACGTTCTAGTAAATAGTATTTTTAAAAAACAAAATCTTCGATATATTTTTAGCTATGTATTTACGATCCTCAGTCAATTTGGCTTCGCATACATAGGAATGAGCTTGGGTGTAAATCATAAGGCTTTGTCTATATCCTATTTATACCCATACTTAAGCACATTTGCGATAAATACCATCATATTGGTTATTTTCAATATGATTTCTTTGAAGCAAGATAAGGATACAGCTGAGAACGAAATTCAAAGCTTAAAAATGACAAATTTAGAAGCCCAAAAGCATATGCTTATGCAGCAATTGCAACCCCATTTTTTGTTTAACTCCTTGAGCGTTTTAAAGTCTCTTATTGTCGATAATCAAAGTAATGCAGAAATATATACACAAAAGCTATCCGATTTTTTGCGATATTCGGTTTCATCTAATTCTCAAGACTTGGCTATATTAGAAGATGAATTGGAGTTTACGGAGGATTATGTGGAATTACAAAAAATGAGATTTGGTAGTGCAATTGTATTTGAGCGAGATATTGATCCTACATATTTTGTAAAGAAAGTACCCGTTTTTGGTGTTCAGACTTTAGTAGAAAATGCGATCAAGCACAATTCATTTACAGAGAAAAAACCTTTACACATTTATTTGAGTATTGAGAAAGACAGGCTTAAGGTGACGAACAACAAGAACCCTAAGAAATTGGTTCTCGGCTCGGGTACAGGTCTTAAAAACCTAAATGAGCGATATAAACTGATCAATAGTAAAGCGATTGAGATTCGTGATATAGAAGAAGAATATACGGTATTGATAGAATTGATATGAAAATTGTACTTATTGAAGACGAAAAACCGACGGCCAATCACCTCATCCGGATTATTAAATCCATTGAGCCGGATTCAGAGATTTTATCGGTGATTTCATCCGTAGAAGACGGATTGGAGTACTTCGGTGTTTCACAAGATATAGATCTTATATTTTCTGATATAGAGCTAGGAGATGGGTTGAGTTTTGATATTTTCGAACAAATCACAATTAACGTACCCATTATATTTTGTACAGCTTACAATCACTATGCTTTGAATGCCTTCAAAACGACTGGGATTGACTATATATTAAAGCCTTTTGATCAAAAAATAATCGAAAAATCTTTACTAAAATACCAAGCACTCAAGGAGAAATTGACACCTCCTTCTCAAAATTTAACAGAACTGTTGAGTTTGCTAGGTAACAACACGAGCAGTACATCTCCTAAATCGGTTTTGGTGCATCAGGGAGATAAGATCATACCGTTAAACTCTCAGGATATTGCTTTTTTTTATATTGAAGATACGTATACATTTGCGTATACTTTTGAGGGTAAAAAGCATGTTTTAAATCAAAATTTAGATGTTCTCGAAAAAACATTTACTACGTTTTTTAGAGCAAACAGGCAGTTTTTAATCAATCGGAAGGCAGTAAAGGACGCTAGCCAATACTTTCATCGCAAAGTTCTCATCAACCTTACGATTTCTTTTCCAGAACAAATCATTGTTGGAAAGCTTAAAGTCACCGCTTTTATGGAGTGGTTGGCATCTACTTGATGCTGGTTGGTTCAAGACCCTGTAAATGAGGCACTTTGTTTTGAGTTCTACAAAAAGGTCTTCCAAAGGCCTCGTTTTTTAAAATACTTTTAGTAGGTTTACTATACTTCCTCGAAAGAAGGCATAATCAATCTTACTATGAAAATTAATTTCAAACTCTTGTACTCCGCCTTGTTTATGTACACTCACGTGTGTATGGCCCAAGTACCTGTAAATCTAAAATTCGAGTATCAAAGAAATCCCATTGGAGTAGATAAGCAAAATCCTCGCTTAAGTTGGCAAATCAAGTCGGATGCTCGAGGAACTAAGCAAACGGCCTACCAAATACTAGTAGCAAGCTCTGAGGCTAACCTAAAAAAAGATATAGGGGATGTATGGAGTAGTGGTAAGGTAATGAGCGACAAAAATATTTTTATTGCATATAAAGGGAAGCCATTCGTTAGTCGGCAAAAGTGCTTTTGGAAAGTAAAAGTTTGGAATCAGAAAGCCAAACCAAGTATCTGGAGTGAAATTGCTACGTGGGAAATGGGTCTTTTACAAAAATCTGATTGGTCTGCCCATTGGATAGGTAAAAAAGGGACAGAAGGTAGACCTCCTAAAGCGATTGATTTTCAAAAAGAATTTAAACTCAATAAACGCCCTGTTCGGGCTGTGGTCTATGTATGTGGGCTTGGTGCTTATACGGTAAGTTTCAATGGTAAAAAAATTGGGAACGATATATTGGCACCGGGTTGGACGCATTATCCCAAGACGATTCACTATCAAACCTATGAAATCGATTCAGAAAGCCTAATGTCCGGCGTGAGTTTTATATCAGGTTCAGTTGGTAGCGGTTGGTGGTCCAGTGGCTTGGGATGGGAGAAGGCAGACGCCCATTATAGCCAAGGACCTAACAGGCTTCTTTTTCAAATGGAATTTACCTATTATGACGGTACCATTGATAGGGTCGTATCCGATCAAAGCTGGGAAGTGCGTAATTCCGCAATTGTCGAAAACAGCATATACGGAGGTGAGGTTTACGATGGACGTCTGGAATACAGTAAAGAGTGGGTCAAAGCAGATTTACTGGATGATGCGACTAACAAAACCTCGCTTTTTCCGAACGCTATGATGGGAGGGGGTGAAAAAGAAGTAGTTTTTTCGACGGAGAATGCGATTTTAAAAGCGAACCCAACAGGCGGTATAAAAGTACAGCAAGAGCTAAAAGCCATAGCCATGACAGAGCCGAAAAAAGGGCATTATGTTTATGATTTTGGTCAAAATATGGTAGGTTACGTTCAGGTAACCGCCGAAGGCAATGCAGGGAAGAAGATAGAGCTTAAGTTTTCAGAGCTCATTGATAGCAAAGGGATGGTGGATCAAGCTAATTTGAGAGCTATACGGCCTAAAGATACGTATATCTTAAAGGGGTATGGAAAAGAAGTATGGGAACCTAAGTTTACATTTCATGGATACAGATATGTGGAGCTCACGGGGTATCCAGGCAAGCCCAATATCAACACCCTAGTTGCTAAAGTGATTCATAGTCCGATCGATAAAAAAGGGACTTTTACTTGTTCCAATCCACTTTTGAACAAAATATACTCTAATATTGACTGGAGCCAAAGGAGCAATTTAGTAGGTGTACCTACAGACTGCCCACAAAGGGACGAACGCATGGGTTGGATGGGAGACGCTCAAATTTTTGCTCCTACAGCCATTTATAATCGGGATATGAATGGCATTTTTATAAAATGGCTTCAAGATATTCAAGACGGGCAAGGTGAAAATGGAGCTGTGACCGATGTTAATCCCAAAGTATTAATGGGAGGTGTGGGTAAACCCGCATGGGCTGATGCCATGGTAATCATTCCGTATCGACTATGGGAATACTATGGAGATGATCGTGCTATTCAAGATAACTATGAGGCTATGAAGAAGTACGTAGATTTTTTAAATAACGATAAAACTACCAAAGCAAATGGCATCTATCATTTTGAGGCTGGGTCGGGTGATAATATATTTTATGGTTTTGGTGATTGGGTACCCGTAGAGAAGTCGCCGACCAAGCCTATAGGAGGAGCTTATCAGGTTTTTTCTAATTATTTATTGAGTCAAATGGCTGGAGCCATAGGGCAAGTTGAAGATCAAAAAAAATATGTGAAAATTTCAACTGAAGTAGCAAAAAAATACAATGAACTCTATTTAGATAAAGGATCAAAAAACTACGAAGGGGCTACACAAGGAGCCAATCTGATTCCGCTCAATCTAGGCGTAACATCAGAATCGGATAAAACTCAGGTGGTAGCCAACATCATAGAAAACGTGAAGGCCAAAAACGATCATTTGACGACGGGTTTTTTATCAACTCAGATGCTACTACCGACATTGAGCGAAAACGGTGCCCATGAGCTTGCCTACAAAGTGGCTACTCAAAAAACCTATCCTGGATGGGGATATATGATAGAAAAAGGGGCAACTACCATGTGGGAACTCTGGAATTCTGATACGGAGAAACCCGA
>JBOFGX010000392.1:0-14576 GCA_051649345.1 Leadbetterella sp.
AAATATTCCCTCAGGTTCTTCGTATGTCAGTAGACTTTTAGAATAGTTTATGATCTCTTTTGATTGTAGATTTACCCCCATTACTTCCGATCGGAACGCTTTTCCTTGTACATACTGAGCAAAAATTAATTTCCCCTCATTTTTCCCACAAAAACTTTGAGTCTCCAAGATATCATTAAAAACCTCTCCATCTACCGTTTTTACTTGATCTGATCTCAAAATAAGCTTTTTGTTTACTATCTGAACTTTAGAATTTTTGATTGTAATATTGCCCAAATACATTTCTTTTTGACCTGGCGTAGTCCATGCTATTTTATTTGTTTTTCTTGACACCGCAGGTCCTTCATCAAATTCCTCCCTAATAATTGATTCCAAAGTTTTAAGATTTTTATCCAAAAACTCAAATTTCAACCTATGCCTCTCATTTCCCAAGCCCAAAAGTAGACCCCCATTGTACATGACCATCACTCGATAATATCCCCAACCCTCCGGTCGTTTTTTACTATCCGTAACAGCAGTTGTTACCTGGGTTTTACGATCATAATACCAAACGTCTCCCCCAGGTTTATCTATAAAATAAACTCTGTTCCCATCTAAACTAAATTCTGCTCTTTGCCCAAAATTTGTAAGTTTCTTGATATTGCTAGGCAGTTTTTCTTCTGGAAAACAGGTTTGAGCGAAGGTTTCATTTAATAGAAACAATAAAAATATAAGGCGGATACTATTGTCCATGAGAATTAAGTTTGGAACTATTCAAAAGTAATCTTTTAAACTAAAATAATCAAGAAAGCTTCACTGCCCGTATAACCTCTCTCTTATGCGGCGGTCCCAGGTGCTTTTCAACCACAAAACCTGCAGCCTTTAGGTTTTTTTGAACCTGTACCTTTGAACAATATGTACACAATGCTCCACCATATTGCATGCCTTCATACATCTTTTCAAAAACATCCACGCTCCATAACTCCGGCTGGGATTCAGGGGCAAATGCATCAAAATAAATGAGATTATATCTTTCTTTCTCCAAAACGACCTCTTCAAGCATTCCTTTTCTTTTTCTAAAATCAAAAAAATCTGATACCGTATGCCAATCCTCCCAAGATAAACCATGAATAGGACCATAATCAAGCTTTAAAGCCAAACTATCATTAATAGGAAAGGCTTCAAGACCATCATAACTTGTCTTTATTTTAGAAAATTCTGCGTCTATTTGGGATAACTGAGCATTGAGCCCCGTTCCAAAGCCCATTTCGAAAATCGTAATCTTAGAGAAACGCTCCCTTATATACCGAAAACCTAACTCAATAAAAACACGCATAGATTCTGTATAGGCTCCGTATTTAGAATGATAATGTTGTCCAAACCTCTCTGAATAGAGCGTAAAAGAACTATCTCCACTTTGTACTAAATCCATAAAAATACGTTTTCGAAACCAGTAAGCAAGTATATTTGTTGAAAGAGAATACAGTTCAATTCAAAACGGTGATACATAATAAACTTCCGCTAAGCAAAACTACCAATTTCCCTAAACTTTTCTTGGATTATATCCAAAAATCCCCTCAACTTAAAGATTTCTATGGAGAATTCCCTGATATAGAAGGCTTTAAAAATCAAATTCAGAATAGAAAATTCTCGAATAGGGAAACGCTAGTCAATGTAATCAAGCAACAGTATCACGATATTCAGAACCCTCCCAATATAGACGTATTATATTCGGATCGATGTTTTACAGTTACTACAGGTCATCAGCTTAATATTTTTACGGGACCGCTATATGTCATTTACAAAATTGTCAGTACAATCAATCTAGCCAAACAATTAAAGTCCGAATTTCCAGAATACGATTTTGTACCTGTTTATTGGATGGCGTCTGAAGATCATGATCTAGACGAAATCAAATACTTCAATCTATTCGGCAAAAAACACTATTGGGAGACAGACCAAACAGGGGCTGTAGGAAGAATGAACCCACAAAGCATTGTAAGCATATACGAGGAAACAGCAGAAATACCCGATTTTTTCAAAGATGCCTATGCCTCATCAAGCACTTTGTCTGAAGCCGTACGTAAATATATGCATCATCTCTTCGGTGAATACAATTTGATAAGTATTGATCCTGATCATGCGGCTCTAAAAAATCTATTTGCAGGAACCATTCAAAGAGAAATCATGGATAGTTTTTCCAGTCCGTTACTGGAAAATCAAACCCAAAAGTTAGAAAATCTGGGATACAAATCCCAAATTTCATCCAGAGATATCAACCTATTCTATCTTGAAAACGCGACACGAAATAGAATAGAAAAAACAAACGAAGGATATCAATTAATTGGAAGAGACAAACAATTCACTAGCGATGAAATTCAAAGCTTAATTGCTAACAAATCGGATAATTTTAGCCCAAATGTAGTATTAAGACCCCTGTATCAAGAGACAATATTACCCAACATTGCCTATTTGGGAGGACCTTCTGAAGTGGCATATTGGCTACAATTGAAACAGATTTTTGACGTACAAAATGTTCTATTTCCTATCCTATTGCCACGAAATTTTGCAACAATTATTTCAGGAGCGAACGGAAAGAAAATAGAAAAACTTGGTATTACTAATGAAGAATTATTCTCTGACGAAAACACTATTTCTAAGTCATATGTAATTCGAAATTCTAGTTCAAATCTGGATTTATCAGAAGAATACACCCTTCTTGCTACTTTCTTTCATAAGCTTGAAGCTAAAACCAAAGTGGTTGATCCTACACTTAGCTCAAGTGTAGAGGCTGAAAAGACCAAAGTAACTAATGGCATTGAAAACCTTGAACGAAAAATCCGAAAACAAGAAGAAAAAAAACATGAGGTTGCTCTTCAACAAATCAAAAATTTAAAATCCAAATTATTCCCTGAGGATGGACTACAAGAACGGACAGATAACTACCTCAACTTCCAGATTTCGGATTCTGAATTTATTCATGACTTATTTCAAGCTTTTAATCCTTTAGATTTTCAAATGAACATACTCTGGAAGAAGTAATATCAAAAAGATAAACTTGGCTTAATATTCGATATTTTTTTACCAACAAATAAATAGTTTTACTATTGTTTATATCAAAATAGTATCTATAATATTGATTTTTGTTGTAGTCTATTCTTAAATATCAGTCTACATTTGTATATCTTTTATTCAATCATAGGTTTAGATATAAAAAAGCGGGGGTTCTACCTCCGCTTTTTATTTTTTAAACAAGTACTCGTAGAAAGGACACAAATACAAATGAAACGTTTAGTTTTCCTTCAATCTTACAAACCGAATAGCTTTCATACATTCTAAGTTGTTACCCCCCAATAATTGTCTTCTTGATTCATAAAAAAGGGTGTAATTTTACAATCACGTATAAAGTAAATTTATGGTCTATCATATTGTAGAAAAAAGTATATGGGAATCATTTGAAAACCAATCTGAATATTTCCCTTCTTCATTTGATAATGAAGGATTTATCCATTTTTCGTTTGATCATCAAGTTGAAAAAGTCCGAGAGCGATACTACCTTGGGAAACAAAATCTATTGTTACTTGAAATTGATGAGAACCTATTAGGATCAGAGTATGTCGTTGAAGCGAGTACAAAAGGAGAACTATATCCTCATCTTTATAAAAAGTTAGAAAAGGTTGCTATCAAGAAGATTACAGAACTGTTGTAAAATGGAAGAAGTATTTAGGTTTCTTAATGATCTCAAGCAAAACAATAATCGCGATTGGTTTCAAAAAAATAAACAGCGATACGAATCATCACAAAAAATCATGGTCTCATTGGCCGGAAAAGTTTTGGATGAACTCAATAAAACAGATGTCATTGAGAATATCAATGGAGCCAAATGTGTTCACAGAATTTATAGAGACGTACGATTTAAATCAGACAAAACACCTTATAAAAACAATCTTTCAGCAAGATTCGTGAGAGCAACTGCCCTTCGAAGAGGTGGGTATTACCTTCACATTGAGCCCAACAACTGCTTTGTTGGCGGAGGTTTTTGGAGTCCTAATCCACAAGATCTTCTGACATTGAGGTCAAGGATAGACGTAGAAGAAAACGAATACAGACAAGTCATTAACAGTCCTGAGTTTATTCGGTACTTTGGAACAGTTCATGGTGAAAAACTGAAAACCGCCCCTAAAGGCTTTTCCAAAGATGCATCTTCTATAGAATTAATTGTGAATAAACAATTCTTGCTATATCATACATTCACCGAGAAAGAAATACATTCTGAAAATTTCTACCTGACTATTTCAGAATCATTCAAAGCCATGAGACCGTACTTAGATCTAATGACGTATTTCCTCACGACAGATGGAAACGGGGAATATATAGTGTAATACCAAAGATATACTCTTAGAAAGTGCTTATTTTACATGCTTAGCCTCATTCCAGAAAACGTCCATCTCAGCAAGAGTCATTTGAGACAGTTCTTTCCCTAATTCCTTGGCTTTCTGTTCCAAATATTGGAATCGATATATAAACTTCCTATTCGTCTTTTCTAAGGCCGCCTCGGGATCGATACCTAGAAATCTCGCATAATTTATCAACGAAAAAAACACATCTCCAAACTCCTCCTCGGCTTTTTCAATTCCAAGAACAGTATGGTTGCTTAAATCTATCTGCTCTTTCAACTCGGCAATTTCCTCCTCGACCTTCTCCCAAACTTGTTCTGCCCTTTCCCAATCGAACCCTATCCCTCTTGCCTTTTCTTGGATACGCATAGCTTTGATTACAGCAGGCAATGACTTCGGTACTCCAGAAAGTACAGAACTATTTCCTTCCTTTAGTTTGAGCTTTTCCCAATTACGCTTTACTTCCTCTTCGGATTCTACTTTCACATCTCCATAAATATGCGGGTGTCTTGCTATCAATTTTTCACAGATACCATTGATCACATCGTTCATATCAAAATCCTTTGACTCAGAACCAATTTTAGCATAAAAAACTATATGTAATAATAAATCGCCCAACTCCTTCTTTATCTCAGGCAAGTCGTTTTCAAGAATTGCATCAGACAACTCATATACCTCCTCTATGCTCAAATGCCGTAGGCTCTGTAGCGTTTGCTTTTTGTCCCATGGGCACTTTTCTCTTAATTCATCCATGATGGTAAGTAAACGCTGAAAAGACACAATCACATCAGTGGAACTGCTTGAATTTGAATTGAGATTAAAAGTCGACATATTTTAGCTTACAATGAAAATTATATGGAAAGTTCTCATTTTTTTTTGATATTGCATTTCCAATATCTCAATATTTTAACCTTGAGCAAAGAAATAAACACCATCCTCTCTTCATACCATGACAATGGCAAAAAATATGCATTAGCCACTGTTGTGAACTTACAGGGTTCCTCCTACAGACGTATGGGAGCAAGAATGCTAATATCAGAAGATGGTACTTTTGTCGGTGGTATATCTGGTGGATGTTTAGAGGGCGATGCCCTAAAAAAAGCACAAATAAGTATCTATAAAAACCAAGCTAGCCTAGTTCAATACGACACCAACTCAGAAAACGAAAAAGGTATAGGTGTAGGTCTTGGATGTAACGGCATTATTGATATTCTATTTACCCCTTTTTCTAGTTTTGAAAGTTCTCCACTAAAACCGCTTTCTAAAATACAATCAGAAAGTAGACAAAAGCATTCGTTTATTACAATTACAAAGTCAGATGACCTAAACATTTTAGGAAAAACGTATTGTTTAGACGAAAATATACCCGAATATCTATATACTCACTTGGATAAGTGGGTGAATTTGACTCAAAGTACATTCATAGAACTTGATAATTCTTTATCCGTATTTTTAGAAATCATCTTACCCACCCCTAAAATTCTTATCTTCGGGAGTAATTATGACGTTTATCCTATAATTGATTTATGCAAAATACTAGGGTGGCCAGTTAAAATCATTTCCCCTATTTCTAAAATTAAGCCAGAATATAGGACATATGGGCTAGAATTATCCGAAAGTATAGACTTAGACTCTCATACAGCTGTGTTATTGATGTCTCATTCTTTAAACCAAGATACAGAAAATCTCAAAAACATGTGGGATCAATCGATGGGTTATATGGGCATTTTAGGCCCGAAAAGTAGGTCAGAAAAGATTCTAAATTTATTAAATTTCACATCCAAACCAAATCTATTTTTTCCGATGGGTCTTGACATAGGAGCCGAAAGTCCCGAGGAAATAGCTCTTGCCATCTTATCCGAAATAAAGAGCTACTTTGCATCGAGAAATGGCGGTTTTCTGAAAAACAGAAGAGGTAAAATTTACGATAATGCATAAAAATTTAAAGCCACTTCTTTAGAAAGTGGCTTTAAATAAGTAGTGGAATTAGATTTTATTACTTATTCCACCAAAGACGTGTTGCGGGTGAGTCTTTTCCACCTAATTCACCAGAAACAGCTCTTGTATTTTCGGCCTTATTATTTATAACTTCGTAAGATCCATATATTACTCTGCGTATAACATCATCTTTACTTACGGCAGTATTCTCTGAAACCATCCTTGGGTATAATTTAGGAAATCCTGTCCTTCTATATTCCGCCCAAGCTTCTAATCCATTTGGATACAAAGCCAACCACTTCTGAGTAAGAACTTGCTCCATATTTTCAGATCCTACAGCAGACCACTTAACAGGTACTGTTGATAATGCCGGTCCATCTTTTACTTCAACAGAAGGTTTCGTACCTTCGATATAAGCATCGATAGCCGTCGCGTTCGTAATTCCCCATTGTCTCATAGAAGCCTTAATCCCATCATCATACAGAGACTTAGCAGTTGCACCCATATCCCAACCTAACAAAGCTCCTTCAGCCCTCAAAAACAACGTCTCTGCAAGCGTAAAAACTATGTTTGGAGTTGAACCTGCATTTGCTGCACTAAATACCGCTGATACATTTGAATTTGCTGCAGGGGCATTATCACCCTTAATATCACCAGGAGCATACCCATTTCTTAAGCCTTTGAAAACTGCCGTACCCGCCGTAACTGGTGAGAAATACCTATCTATCCTTGGGTCAGCGAAGCCTTTCAAGTAGCTTTCCATTGCAGAGCTCATCCTAAATTCATTAAATCCCGTTATAGAGTTCAGACCATTAGCACTATTTGCAGTTACCTTAAAGTATGCCTCATCTCCTTGTGGGCTAGCAAAGAATGCTGGAGCTCCATTAATGCCACCTCCTACTGAAATCACGCCTGATTTGAACGCATCTTCTGCTTCTGTTTTAGCGAGTGCGGGTTCAACTTTTGAAATTCTCATAGCCAGTCTTAAACGTAATGAATTTCCAAACTTAACCCACTTATCTACATTCCCTCCAAAAATTTGATCATTAGCTCCAAATGAGGTTTTTATGGGCTGCCCCTTTAAAAAATTAACTGATTCTTTCAATACCTTCAAAAAGTCCTTATACATAAACTCTTGTGTATCGTATTGTACGCTCAATTCCCCATTGTTAAATTTAGAGTATGGCATAGGGCCCCAATAATCTGTACGTGTCGAAAATGCAGCCACCTTCATTATTTTGGCTATTGCATTTTTCACGGGGTTTGGGAACTTCCCTGTTGGTGAAGTCTCAATTATAGTTACTTCCAGTGGTCTAGCCGTCTGTTGGTAAAACTGATTAAATCCATTGACCAACCAACTATCCACCATCACATATCTGTCTGAGGCAAATGAAGCTGATACATTAGCAAAATATTGAGAATAAAGATCTCCAAATAAACTTTGGTATACTTGAAAATTTTGATTGTAGTTTCTAAACTGCCCACCAGCAAAAGACATGTCAACCCCAAGGCTCGTAAGAGCCGATTCCGAAAGTTTAGACTTATCCGTATTTATATCTTCAAAATTAGACGTACAAGACAATATGACTAATCCTGTACTCAATCCTAGTACTTTACTTATATATTTAAAATTATTCATGATATTAATATTAAAAAATTTTGTTATTAAAACGATAAATTAAGGTTGAATCCAAATTGACGAGTAGAAGGAGCACTGAATGATTCCATACCAACTGTACCATTAGTTACACCTACCACGGATTCTGGATCAAACCCTTCTGCTCGATTTAATAGGAAGAATAAATTTCTACCTACTACAGACACACTTGCTGATTGGAAAGGAGTCTTCTTTAAAAGATCATTCGGCAAAGCATAGGAAAGATTCAACTCCCTAAGTCGCACATTGGTAGCACTATATACGAAAGGTTCTCCAATCGTTGCATTTCTATTTCCTACTTTTAACCAATACGATTCCGCAGAGACAGATTTTGTATTTTGAGAACCATCGGCCAATATACCTGGTATTACTAATCCCGTTTCTCTACCTTCCAATGTACCTTCTAAAACGCCATCTCCAGATAAAATTGCATTCGTATACGATGATACTACACCGCCTACTCTCGCTGATATTAAGAACGAAAGTGTATACGCCTTATATGTTAGCCTATTAGATATACCCCCTGTCCACCTTGCACGTGTGTTTCCTAAATATACGGATTGTGCTGCAGTAACTATAGGAAGCCCATCTGTGCCAATTTTAACTGCACCCGTCGCTAAATCCCTTTCAAAACCTCTAGAATACAATTCACCTAGTGGCTTGCCAACAACAGCTCTTGTATTATTCATAAAGTCTGTACTAATATTTACAAACTGAATAGAATCTCCTTTGGAATCAACTCCTTTTACCAAATTATCAGAAAGTGAAAGTAATTTGTTATAGTTTCTAGCATAATTCACATTTACATTCCAATTGAAATCTTTCGTCTTAAGAACATTCAAATTTATAATTGCCTCAATCCCTGAATTACGTACAGAACCACCATTCGTAAATAGGTTATTATATCCGGAAGTAATCGATACTGGTATTTGGAAAATTTGATCCTTTGTCACATTATTGTAATATGTTAGGTCAAACCCGAATCTATTTTTCATAAATTTTGATTCTACCCCAAGTTCGAAAGAAGTTGTTCTTTCAGGCTTGAATACCCCACCTATTTTATTATTATCTCTTTGAAGATACCCCCCAGGTCCTCCAGCTTGAATAGTATAAGTTGGATTAATCGCATACGGATAGGTGTCATTACCTGTTTGAGCTAAGGAAGTTCTAACCTTTAAGAATGATACTTTTTGAGGTAAATCATATAAACTTGAGACCAAAAACGATACACCCGCTGACGGGAAAAAATATGACCAATTATCTTTAGGAAGTGTAGAAGACCAGTCATTTCTACCTGTTAAAGATAGCGTAATTGCATCTTTGTAAATAAAATCACTTGCCAAAAACAACCCTTGTTTTTCAACTGTGAACGGAGTTTGAACAGGAGCAGCTGGTGCCCTAAAATTAGTGGTCGTAAAGACATTTTCTAAGTTCAATCCACCAGTAACTGCATTGCCACTGTTTACAAACAATTGATCAAATAGCGTACGCACAAAACTGTATCCTCCTGAAGCGTCAATTTTAAGATTTGAATTTAAGTTTTTCACATAAAAAGCAATAAAGTCTAAATTCATCTCTCTAGAATTTCTATTCAATATGTTATAGTCACCATTGGGTGCTAAAATATATGTATCGCTGTAAACTTTCCCTTCAACATTGTCCCAATAGGCATCCAATCCTCCTCTTGCCATAAAGCTCAATGCATCATTTAACTTATATGTAGCTGCCGCAAAACCTGTCAATCTACTTCTTAAATCTTGTTGTGTAATGTTATTTAAAACCCAATACGGATTTTGTCCACCATTAGAACCCGGGTTCCAAAAATTTTGCCTATTTCTGCCAGTAACAGGATCTATAAATTGGTAGTTTTCAACCTGACTTGTAGATATACTCCTGGGCATTCTGTATAAATTACGAAGTGGGTTCTCAAGACGCTCCCCAGTTTGAGGCCTATTATCAATATCTTCAAACAAATAAGTGATTTTGGAATCTAAATTAAGCTTGCTCCCAAACTTACTTGTCAAACGTAAGTTTGCAATATGTCTTTTAAGCTCATTGCTTGATACAACACCCTTAGCGTTTACATTCGTATACGAGAAATAACTTTGTCCTCTTTCACTACCCCCAGATAAGGCAATAGAATTGGACACTTGATTACCAGTACTAAAAAAATCGCCAATATTGTTTGGCTGTGCCTCGTAGGCAAGGGTAGCTGGAGCTGCCGCCGCAGGTGAAGGACCCCAAGCAGGCACTGTTGATAATGTTCCGAATCTTGGCCCCCAACTACCTTCAGAAAGTGGGTTGTAAACAGGTATATTTGTCGTTCTACTTATGGCACCTTGTCCATATTCATTTTGAAACTCACGCAATTCATTTATTCTTTCGAATTGAAAAGAAGAATTTACGCTTACGCCAATACCCTTTCTAGCAATTCCTTTTCTAGTCGTAATAATAAGAGCTCCATTTGCAGCTCTACTTCCATACAATGCCGTAGCAGAAGCCCCTCTCAAAACGTTAATAGACTCTATATCATCTGGGTTTATACTTGAAAAAGCATCCGAATACTCTTTTCCACCTTGGGCGTTTGAAACACCAATATTTTGATTGGTCAGATTCGGGCCTAAAATTGATAAATTGTTCATAGGTACACCATCAACAACTATAAGTGCCTGGTTATTACCCGTTACAGACCTATCACCTCTTAATACTACTCGTGTGGATGAACCAAGACCTGATGAAGACTTTGTAATGTCCAATCCAGCAACTCTACCAATAAGAGAGTTCGCTACATTCAATTCTCTTGCTGCAGCTATATTCTTTGAATCAACCAATTGGGTTGCATAACCAAGCGTTTTTTGCTCTTTGGTAATACCCAATGCGGTAACTACCACTTCCTCTAATAGAGTTTTGTTTGAAACTAAAGAAATGTTTACTTTTGAACCAGACCCAACTTTAAATTCTTGAGTCAAATATCCAATGTAAGAAAAAGAAAGTATAGAACCCTTGAGGACATCGATATTAAATACACCATCCTCATTTGTAGACGTTCCTTTGGTGGTACCTTTTATAGTAACCGATACGCCCGGTAAGGGAGTACCAGTTTCATCTGATACGACACCACTAATAACCTGACCTATGGATTTCCCATAAAAACAGATCATAATAAAGCACAATAAAATAAATTTTTGTTTCATAATGACATTAAGAAAGAATTTGTTTGTATAAAAGAATTATTAGAAAACTCATAAAAGTAGTAAAATTTGAAAATTCAGATATAAACTTTTAAACTGAATAATGATACATTTTAACTATCAGGCACCCATATCGCCACAAAAATTGGCATCTTAATACCCTATTTACTTCAAAAATAATCAATATCCTAATATTTTTCAACAAAATATCAACATTTTATTTGCTTGCTGAAATATCAATATTGTATTAAATTGCCAATAATTTTTAATAATTGCCCAATGAAAGCTGTTGAATTAAGCCTCCATAAAGAAGTAAATCAATCGTTTACGTTTTATCACGAAAAAAAGTCGTTTACCGTCTGGCATTACCATCCAGAATATGAGCTTGTTTATATTAAGAACGGTGCAGGGCGAAGAATGGTTGGAGATAGTATAGAGAAATTTGAAGAAGGAGATATGATGCTTTTAGGCCCTAATCTTCCTCATGAATGGTTGTGCAACAAATCCTATTATTCAGAAAATGATAAAGAATTTAAAGGAGAAGCAATTGTCGTCCAATTTTTAGAAAACTTCTTAGGAGAAACATTTTTTCATTTACCTGAAAATCGCAAACTTAAAAAATTTCTAGACGATTCTTCCCAAGGTTGTTTAATTCTAGATGATACAAAGGAAAAATTGATTGCCATCCTTGAAGCTATGGTTTCAATGGATTCAGAATCTAGATTATACAGCATGTTTGATATTTTCAAAATTTTTGCAAATACTAGTGATTATTCCGTTCTCTCTAGTCCAAACTTCAGAGCTACTTTTCTAAACGAAAGTGACAGGACTTTGAGGAAAGTGATCGAATTTACTATGCAAAATTTCCAACGAAAAATACAAATTAAAGAGGTACTGAGTCTTGCGAATATGTCAAACACAACGTTCACAGTATTCTTTAAAAAACACTATTCAATCCCCTACTCAGAATACTTGATGAAAGTTCGTATTGGATATGCCTGTAGCTTATTAACAGACACGGAACGTAACATATCTCAAATAGCTTATGATTCTGGATTTGAAAATCTTTCGAATTTCAATCGACAGTTTAAAAAGGCTAAAGATATTACACCAAAAGATTTCAGAAGAAAGTCTCAGTAATTAGAAAAAAATATTATAGCTTTAAATGATACGACTCTATGAAAATGGACCTATCATTAACAAAGCTTAAGAGTACTGTGATTATTTATTGATTATAAGTGACTCTCTTCTACGCATTTTTCCAGCAGGTATTCCAAACATCATTTTGAATCTTCGGCAAAAATACGCAGTATCCTTATACCCAACTTCAGATCCAATTGCTCGAATACTCTTTTTAGAGGTCCGAAGAAGCGTTACAGCCTCTTCCATCCTTTGATACTCTATATAATCTTGCGGATTTATTCCTGTAAGCATCTTGAAATACTGACCCACATAATCTTCTGAAACATTGGCTACATTGGCTAGTTGCTTATTGGATAAATCTCCAGCTAAATTATTTTTAATATACGTGAATATATCTATTAATCTTGGATCTTTAAAATATGTACTATTAGTTGCCAGTTGCTCTACAAACAATCTTTGTCTTAGTATATAACGGATAACTTCTATTACGGCCTCCTCTGTCTTATTTGCTATAATTCTTCCTCGACCTGCCTCTTCTGTAAAGTCTTCAATAAGTATATCTTTGACTAAGGAAGCCAATCGAGAGTTTTTAGCAATAAAGAATGGGGGAACGTCTAACGAGTTGAAGAAGTTTACAGAGTCAAATACCTTGGCTTCAAAAGCAATCAAGCCAAATGAATTTTTAACAATTCCAATTTCTGAAGGATCAGTCATTGCATCAAAATAGAACTCCCTTTTAGTCATAAACTCTTCAAAAGAAATTACCTTATGATCTGAAGTCCCAAAGGAAATAGTTGCTGCTTTTCCGCCTGGAATAAACAATATGTCGCCAACCTCAATCTTCCCTTCTACACCTTCTACCCGTACATCACCATTGTATAAAACTAAAATCGTATTTTCGACATCGTAAAAGTTTTTTATAATTATAGGCTGAAGGATATTAATATGTCTAGCTTTACCAAATTTTACCCCCAGTGACTCGATAATTTTATTATAATCTTCCATTTGTAATTTGAGAATCCTCCTTATTTATTTAAGTTGGACAAATCTAATACTATATATCTTCTTTTCAAAATATTATTTCTAAAAAAAATAACATATCAACAAACCAATTGATTGACAATCATATACCATTTTCTTTAAATATTACAAAAACATGCCCACATAGCTCAGCTCGATTTAAGTATTAATTCAAGAAGTTAAATAGTCAAGATTTGAACTATAAATAGAGTAGACTAAGAAAGGAGACAATTGGTTCCTCAATTTTAGAAGTAAAGAACGATTTTAAATACTGATGAATGAGTTATCCGATTACTTTAAAAATTGAAAAACTCCAATTATCAAATCATTTCAACCCTTTACCAGTAGCAGCCCAATAAATTCCTCCATAGATATGATCAAGGAATAACTGTTCTTGATACACTGCGGGAATATGACCTAAAGCTGTGTAAAAAGCCCTACCTCCGTCATATTTTTGATACCATGCAATAGGATGAAAGTCTCCCATTCCCTTGCCTTTTTTTTCAGGCCCCCAAGAAACCTCTGGATTGTATGACTTTTCATCTATCGTAATTAAGAATGTGAGATCCTTGGATTTTTGACCTGAGAATTCATACCATTCATCTGTCCAAAGCATACGTTTAGGCCAACGTTCCATTCCAGGGAAATCACTTTTCTGTACATCAAGATACGCAGTCTGATTAGTTGGGTGTATTTTGAACATCATACCTATCATTTTTTCATACCATTCCCAACCATACTCGGTATCCGTAGCGGCATGTAATCCTACAAATCCTTTCCCTGATTTTATAAATGCTTCCATAGATTTCTGCTGATCTTCTGTAAGTATATCACCTGTTGTACTTAAAAAAATTATGGCAGAGTATGCTTTTAAATCATTTTCATTAAAAATACTAGCTTTTTCATGCCAATCCACATCAAAAAAATGCCTTTCTCCGAGTTTTTTAATGGCAGCTACTCCGTCCAAAATGGATTCATGATGAAATCCAGCGGTCTTTGTAAACAACAAAACTTTGAATTGCTTCTGTGCAAAAACATTAAGTGTAATGCAAAAAAATACCGAAACGAATACGAGCCATTTTCTCATACAAATTACAATTTTTAATTAAAAAGTATAAATATACCTATTCCACATAAATATCCTAAAAATGCTAACCAAGAAATATTCTTTAAGTACCAAACAAAAGTGATTTTCTAAAGGCCCATGGCTGCGACACCTGCTGCCGAGCCAATAACGAGTATACTTCCGCC
>JBOFGX010000393.1:0-4690 GCA_051649345.1 Leadbetterella sp.
ATTCTTGGTATTATTCTAAAAATACTTTGATTGTTTTATTTCGTAATCAGGAAATGCAATTTGATGTACTTTTTTTTTGTTCTTTCTTTTCGTTTCTAAAATTTGCATAATTAATTTTTTTTGCAAAAGAAATCAAAAGGTGACAACCGAAAAACCTGTAATAGAGTAGGTATAAATCAATTTATTTTATTTTTCATGAAATCGAACAAAAAATTTCTTTTATCTTCTTTAGCTGTATTATTTATTAGTTTTGCAGCATGGGCTCATTGTACAATGACGGTTGAAGAAACAATTACTATTGATGGTGAGTCACATACATTTGAAGCATCTGGTATTGGTGCAACATGTGATATAGCCCTCAGCAGAGCTAATTCATTACTTCAAGACATGGAGTGTGAATATTATCTCGTTAATGAATAAATTTTGATTTGTTTGAGCCAAATATTGGCTCAAACAAATTTTACAATTAAGAATAATTTCATAATGAAAATCAAACTATCAGTAATTTTATTTCTACTTTATGCCCAAGTGTTTGGGCAAAATAAAACTATTAATGGTATCATGAAATACAAAATATTGATGCCTAAAAAAGATGGCAATTCCATAACTTATGGAACATTATTTCTCAACAATCAATCTTCACTTTCTACCCCTGATCAAGATGTAAATACTTTTATTAATGGCAAACCTAATAAGATCTTCGATCACAGCAAAAATAGATACTATCAATATAAAGATCATACAGCCAAAACGATATATTCCACACAAGGGAGCAAAGATGTATTGAAAGATACTCTACTTCCCGTGGGATGGAAACTTATTGGAGAAACCAAGAAAATAGGGTCATTTACATGTAAAAAAGCTAAAGGAAAAATCTCAGGAAGGGAATACGAAGTGTGGTATACCCCCCAAATACCGATATCTACTGGACCCTGGAAATTCTACGGTTTACCAGGACTGATATTAGAAGCAAAAGAGATTGATGGTAGTATTGAATTTGAATTTATATCACTAACCCTAAATGATAAAAGCTTCGAAACGCCTACACTACCCGAGATAAGGCCTAACCAAAAGCTTTGGAATAAAAAAGAGTATCTAGTTTATTATAAAAAAGTATATTCAGTTCCTCAAGAACGAATTTACACTAAAGATGGGGTAGAAATGTTTACTAAGGTTTCTGTTTCTGGAATTGATATATGGGACTAAAATCAATATATTTTTTTGGGGGTTTACTGTTTTAGTCTTTTTCTAGTCAATACACTAACTATAGTTATTGATTTGTATTGGCTAAACAATGGTTCCTCAAATTATAAAATCGAAATTTTTAAATATGAATAAAACACTTTTTGTAGTCCTGTCTATTATATCTGGGCAGATTTGGGCACAATCTAGCCCCTTTCATGGGACCTTGAAGTTTAAAATTAATAATGTTAGACAAGGAGGAACAAGTCAAACTTATGGTACTTTGAGTTTTACTCATCAAGTTTCTCTTTCTACTTTAGATCAAGACATCAATAAATACAATGATGGTAAACCCGATAGAGTTGCTAATCATTTTAAAAATAGGTTTTACCAATACAAAGATCATTCTGCAAAAGTTATCTACTCTACCCAAGGCAGAAAAGATGTGTTGAAAGACACTCTTTTTCCCGTGGTGTGGAAACTCCTTGGAGAAACCAAGAAGATAGGCTCTTTCACTTGTAAAAAAGCGAAAGGAAAAATATCAGGAAGAGAATATGAAGTCTGGTATACCCCTCAAATACCAGTTTCTACAGGTCCTTGGAAATTTTATGGCTTACCTGGTCTTATTTTGGAGGCGAAAGAAATTGGGGGTACAATTGGGTTTGAATTTGTTTCTCTTACAATCAATGATAAAAACTTCGAGAAACCTATTCGTCCTGAGCTCCGAAAAGATCAAAAACTATGGAACCGAAAAGAGTTTTTAGTTTATTATAAGAAGGTGTATACTGTTCCCGAGGAACGATATTTTACTAAAGATGATGGAGAAGGCAAAGTGGTGATAACTAAATCTTCTGGACTAGATAAATGGGATTAAGAGTATTGGGTAGTAGATTTGCGAAAATTTATTGATAAATTAATTATTTTAAAATATCCGAAGGTTAAAACCTTTTTGTTACACCGTTTTGTCGATGAAAATAACAATATTAGTCCTTCTTTCTTTTTATACCCAGATTTATGCACAATCTAGCCCTTTTCACGGGACTTTGAAGTTTAAAATTAATAATATTCACCAAGGATCAACATCTGAAACTATGGGGACATTGACCTTTACCCACCAATCTTCCCTTTCTACCTTAGATCAGGACAAGAATATCTTTAATAGCGGAAAGCCCCCCCTAGTTGTTGATCATTTTAAAAATAGATTTTATCAATACAAAGACCAAACGACCAAAACGATTTACTCTACGCAAGGAAGAAAAGATGTATTGAAAGATACACTCTTTCCAGTAGCGTGGAAACTTATAGGTGAAATTAAGAAAATAGGCTCATTTACCTGTAAAAAAGCAAAAGGAAAAATATCAGGTAGAGAGTATGAAGTATGGTATACATCTCAAATACCTGTCTCTACTGGCTCTTGGAAATTCTATGGCTTACCAGGCCTTATTTTGGAAGCCAAGGAAATTAATGGTAATATTGAGTTTGAGTTTATCTCTCTTACCATAAATGATAAAAACTTCGAAACGCCTTTCTTACCTGAACTCCGTAAAGATCAAAAGCTATGGAACCGAAAAGAGTATTTGGTATATTATAAAAAGGTATATTCTGTCCCTGAAGTACGATATGTAACTGAAAATAATGGAGAAGGTGTAAGTATAAGGACTAAGTCTTCATCACTAGATAAATGGGAGTGAGGCAATTACTATTATTTGTTGGACTGACTGTTTCAGTATTCCTAAATTCTAGGGTTAATATTGCTCTTGGACAAACAATCGCTGTCAGAGGAATTGTAAAAAGTCAAGAGAATCATAAACCTCTAGAATATGCCACCGTGTTCCTTTACGGCATTCAGGAAGGCGATACGGCCATTATTGCTCAAGCAGTGAGTGATAATGAAGGAAGATATACAAGTAATTGCAGTAAAAACTCACTCATAAAGATATCTTGTAGTAGTATGGGCTATAGTGAATACAATCATGTTTTCAAACAACCCGTCCAAGATAACATTAAACACGATATCACCTTACGTATTTCAGAATTTCAGTTAGATAGCGTCACGGTAGTTTCCAAACCACGCCCCCTTTCCATCAATGGTGATACTACAACCTATTTACCCTCTAAATACAGCGATGGTACGGAAAAAACCCTAGAAGAAGTATTAAAAAAACTACCAGGCGTAAAAGTAGACGAAAACGGAACCATATCTTACAAAGGAAAGCAGATAGAAAAAGTGCTAATAGAAGGAGAAGATATTTTCAGCGAAAAGTATCAAATGATAACTCGTACACTAAATCCTACCATTTTGAGCAAAATTGAGGCGATAGAAAACTATACCAATAATCCTGTGTACCGACAATTCAAAAAATCCAACAAAACGGTTTTGAATTTGTCCCTGAATGAAGACAAAAAAAATACGATATTTGGCAATATAAAACTAGCCAAAGGCACAGAAAGAAGAGAAGAGATATCTCCCACATTATTTTCTTTGGTTGGCAAGATAAAAATGGGTGTATTATTGAATCACAATGATCTCATGAACGAAATTTTGCCTAATGCACAGTATTATTTGGGGAATAGGGAAAACGAAAATCACTTTCTAAATTTTCACATAGGAGAAGTCTCGCCCTATATACTCACGGACATACCCCATTCAGGTGTCCTGCGGAGGGAACGTTATGTTTTTAATAATACACAACTATTTGGATACAGTTTTTCCATAAAAAAAGATGCAACAACCAAATTTTATGGTAACATAATTGGAGCTCTTGATAAAAAAAACGTAGACCAAGCTACCAATTTTAGATATTTTTTACCTAATCAAAACGAACTCATTTTTGAGGATTCCGTAAAATCAAGCCGAAACTCTAAAAATATTATAGGAGTTTTGAAATTTGAAAAAAGCTGGGGGGATCATACTTTTTTACAGATTAACTCATCCATTAGTAAGTCGTTTTCATTATTGGATCAATCCTATATTTCTCAAAATCTATTTTTTCCGGAAGACTTTGACAACGAAAACAAATCCAATATTTGGGGGAATTCTCAAAATGTATATTTGAGCCGCAAAGTATCTAAAACGCTGATGATGGATATCAAAATGAAATATTTACATAATAGCAATTCTCAGTACATTCAAAACAATAGCCATAGATACAATGAGGCCTTTGGAATGGCCTTGCCCATACAACAAATCAACCAGCCGATTTCACAATCGAGTGATCGATTCAGTTTTTTTACAGAACTATTAAAAACCAGGCCGAAGTTTAGATATAAAATCAAAGCAAACATAGAAACGGGTAAAGAAGAAATAAGCAATAGTTTATGGATAGATACCGCCTCAAGAAACACCCAAATAAAAGAGAGCATGTATTCATTCAATAAAAAAGTACTTATCCTTGGTGGAGAGATGATTACAAAATTAAAAAAGTCTAATTTTGCGATAGGGCTAGATGTATTGTATGTGAATTTATCGGCCTCATCAATTGATAGATTTAGTAAACCCGTCCTAAGC
>JBOFGX010000394.1:0-4496 GCA_051649345.1 Leadbetterella sp.
CCCAAGCAAAAACCCCTGATACGGCACTCCGGCAAGCGAAAAATTGTCCGAATTTTTCCCCTAAACTTGTCCCTATTCATGAAAAATTCAGGCCAACACTCTTTCGCTTGACCTCAGCCGCACCTCATTCATAGAAAAATTTCTCTTCTTGTACTTTTTGAGGGTAGACTAATTACACCCCCCAATCTCAGCTTTAAAGATACTTCCGCTGCTCGCATTAAATTCAGGTAGAAGCATAATAAAGTTAGATGCTTTGTATGTTGTATTGATTGTTGAATTAATAGTCTGATTAGAAGTTATACTCTGAATTGCTTGTGTTATGCCCAGGGTAGCAATACCAGTGAGGTCTGTAGTTGAAGGACAATCTGGATTAATATCTATTTGTCTAAAATTGCTACTAATAACTCCACAAATTGTATTATTGACGATGTTGTTTTGAAATACGGTAAAATCTGTATTAACATAACTACTCAATACCAGATTTTGGGTGTAAGAAAACACATAAACTTTGTAACTGCCTACTGGATAGGACCTATAATTGGTACTATCTGAAAAATCAACGATAGCATTATTGCTATTATTTACAGTAAGATATTTGAAAGCGGTTTTTTGCGGTTCAGCATAGCGGACTTCGCCTCCAATAGTGTTGGTGATGCCGAGTGTGTAAGTGCCTGTACTATTGTTATTTCCAGACACCACCAAAATATACGTAACATTTGGGACAAGACTAATTGCCATCGGATTTGCCAGTGTATACGAAGTACCATTGCTACTGGTAATATTAGAAGCTAACCAGTTGGTGCAAAGGTTCAACACATCATAATTGTTTTGATAAAGATTCATGATTCTATTGTTACTGCTCAAAGTCCCGCCTGTGAAGGTAAAAGTATAAGCCCCTGCTACAGATACCCTAATCGCATATCGGTCATATTGGGATGTGATGGCTGGTAGAGGTATACAAACCGAGGTCGTTGGGTTCTTTGCCACTGCGGTGGTTGTGGGGTCGTTAGTGCCGAGGGACTCCGTAATGGTGTTTGCTAATCCGAAAAGAGGCGAACTGTTTGTCAAGTTTAGGGCCGATGATCCTACTGTTTCAGCAACGGCTCTATTCGGGCTAATCGTACTAACAGTTTCTTTTACGCAAGCATTGGTGATAGTAATAGGACGGTCGTTTATATCAAAAAATATATTGCCGATACCTTCGATCTTGATCCTACCCGTGGTGGTAATGTTGTTTGGAATCTGTATCAATTGCGAACCATCATTGGGCGTGGATGTCAACAGGGTAATCGGGAACGTATTACCATTGTCTGTCGAAAACGTAACTTTCACGTTAATACAATTTATGGGAGTTTGATTGGTCTGTGAAACGTCCCAAGTGAGTAATACACTACTCGTACCGTCATACACCCAGGTCGTAGGATTATTGAACGAAGATACTTTAAAGGGTTCTGAATCGGTCACTGTAATATCAATAGAAGGATTGTGCATTCCCCCGCCCGAGGCATTATTATCTCTTCCTGTCAGTTTCATGGTGATAGTACGGGCTACTTGTGGTAATGCTTCATCATTGTTTGGGAGATTACCGTTTCTAATGGCAGCTATATTTGGGAAGCTCCGTACATTTCCTGTGGTGGTGGGGGAAACGCTCCTAAAAATTGGCGAATCCGTTGAGTTTCTGGCATCGTCTGCCGCTCCACGGGTTGTGCCTAGGTTTGCTTGTTCCCAATTGTACAGAATAGTGTGTCCATTAGCATCAATTCCGCTACCTTCCAACAGGAAAGGCGTATTTTTTGGAATAATCAAGGTTTTGGCATTAGGATTAGCATTGATGACCGGTGGGCTATTACCTGTAGAAGTATTGACGCTACACGTAGCAGAATTGACACTAAAATTGATGATACTCTCCAAGCTGTTGGTGTTAAAATAAGAACGACTATTACCACCCGATGTATTATCTGGCGAACAGTTCCCAGCATAGGACATATACGTTGAACCACTTCCTGGTTCATACGCAGAACCCGTCATGATATTGCCATTGCAACTCGATGAAATACTATTAAATGTATGCCCAGCACTGAATTGATGGCCTACTTCATGAATAAAAGTAGTAAATGAGGTAGTGGTAGAGCCACTCCAAGCCCCTGCCTTTTGAGGGCTAGTGTATGAACTACTAAGATTGCCGTTACGGCACGGAGTATTCAGATAGGCCACGCCTCCTCCAGATGCTCCGTGTAGCACATGACCAATATCATAGTTCGTAAGAGCGAAATTGGTAGGGTCAGATGTTATCAATCCCCCAAAAACCTCAGCCGCTTTCAAGGCATTTGAACCATCGAAAGGGTCGGTAGCGGCATTTTTATAAAATTTTGTGGCAACCAAATTGAAGCTCACCGAAGCCTCTTTTTCATAAACCGCTTTTAAGGAGTTTACAAGACTCACAATAGCAGCTTGAACAGTGGAGGAATCAGTAGTAGTGCCATTATTATTCACATAAAACTCACCGGTAGTGACAATGGCCATACGATAGGTGCGTAGCGTAAAGCCATTACTGTAGGTTTGTACGGCAGCATCTCGATTATTTTTTCTGGACGACCCAGTGTGTTCCCCTCCAACTGTACACTCTTCATTGCCCAATAAATCGTTTTGATAAAGTACCTCGTGTTCGTTATGAAGAATGTTTTTAGGAGCAATTACTACATTGCCAGTCGCATCAAAAATCAACCCATACACGCCACTGGGAGCCACTGTGATAAGCCCATCGGCATCTTTTCCATACACACGATAAGTCTTGATTTCGGAATATTGTTTAGCTAATTCAGGCTCCATCAAAGGAGATTCTATGACTACAAAAGACTTACTTGTACCATCTGGCAAAGGTAGCATTATGCTTATTCCAACGTCCATTGCTTGCTGTTTAGCAATAGCTTTACTGGTTTCTGTTGGGGCTACTTTCAGCGTATTTCTAATTTCAATAACGTTTATTTGAGCAATTCTGGGAGTATTTTGTGCATTTACGTTAATAAACAGAAACAAAGAAAGTTGAATAAGGAGAAGTTTTTTCATTTAAAGAGATGAATAAGGATTGTTTTGGCTTGAAGACCAAAAGTATGGGTATTCATACTCGTTCAAAATGTGTATGTAAATAGCTTATACCAACAAATACATAGCAAAATTTACTCCAAACAAATTTTTGCTTAGTAAAAAAGGGATAAAATTTATTTTAAAATGTAAAACGCTATTACTTCAACCCACTTAGATATCCTATCAAATCGCGGTATTCCTCCTGAGATAATGTAAAAGCAGGCATCATGGAGGTTTTAGTTGTTTCTTTTGATTTTACCTTAGAAACAGCCACAGGCATAAGCTGTTCGGTTCCGGGTTGCTTCAGCATATAATTGCTGCCATTTTTGCTGGTTATAATACCTTGTATTTGTGTACCATCTACCAAGTTGAGCTGACTAGTTTCGTAGCCAAAGCTGATGGCTTGGCTGGGGTTTTGTATGGCTGCGTACAAAGCACCCTTGGAAAGTTTAGCTCCAATTTGACCTAGACTGGGCCCAAACTCTGAGCCTTCTTTTCCTATCTTATGGCATGTAGAGCAATAGGCAGAAAATAGTTCTTTGCCCTTGATGGCATTGGATTTTTGATGTAAGAACCCAAGATTGTTATTTGTAGAATTGGCTTGAATTTTAACCGGGTACTTATGCTCAAAAGCAGTTTTGAGATCGCTATGAAATGTTCTCGATAAAACAATTTTAGCCTCGGGCATAAGCTCAGGGGCAATTTTGTTTACTTGCATGAGTTTCCAAAGGATCACATCTGTATTATAGGATTGCATTGCTAATACGGCAGCTTTACGTATAGCGAGCGGTTGTTTGGCATCTTGAAACGTGCGAATAAGAACTTTAGCACTCGATTCGTTGCCAACAGATAATTTCAGGATAAGTTTGCTTTTCTCTTCTTGGGATAGCTTTTTGTTTGCAATGGTTTCTTGCAGGGGACTGATTCCAAAATACAATGCCAATACATTGGCAATACGCTTTGTAACTTCACCATCTTCCGATGATGAGATATACTCCATAAGTCTTTTGCGTTCTTCCGTGAGTTCCAAACGTTCCACTATATCCAAAAAATCAGGACTATTGGGAACTTGTGCTATAAAATCACGGACTTTGGCCTTGAAATCCGTATTGTTCGCCAAAGCTGTCTTGTCAAAATGCTTAAAGATCATGATTTTCTCCTTTGTACTTTTCGTATTTTCAAGTAAGCTAAACAAAGCTTTATTTTTGGTTTTGGGGTCTTGAAAATCAAAACTACGAAATAGCTTTTCTTTGTCTTTTTCGGATGCAGTACCTAGGAGTTGAGCCAACAAGGCGGGGGTGTTTTTTGCTCTACTTCTCCATACTATTTCTTGCATATTAGGGTTATTCATCCATTCTGGATGCGAACGTACAAAACTTGACATATAGGCGTCCCAGTTGGACTCCGCTCCA
>JBOFGX010000395.1:0-7103 GCA_051649345.1 Leadbetterella sp.
TTGGCTGGATTTCCACACCATAGCCTAGATACATACTTACCCAAACTGGTTCGTGCAGGGCAGCGAGTGGCTATTTGCGATCAGTTAGAAGATCCTAGCCAAGCAAAAGGAATTGTCAAAAGAGGAGTGACCGAACTAGTAACTCCAGGAGTTTCCTATAATGACAATGTACTTGACACCAAACAAAACAATTATTTAGCATCTATACATTTTGCCTCTGAGGACGAATTGGGCGTAGCGTTTCTAGACATCTCTACAGGTGAATTTTTTACGACGGAAGGCAGTTTCAACTATGTTGATAAATTGATCCAAGGCTTTGCCCCTTCTGAAATACTGTATTGCAAAAAGTATCGTGGTCGTTTTGATGCAACCTACGGCGATAAATACGCTACCTACACATTTGAAGACTGGGCGTATACTTACGATTTTGGGTACAACATCCTTACCCAGCATTTCAAAACGGCCAGTTTGAAAGGATTTGGAATTGAAAATATAAAAAACGGAATTACTGCCGCAGGTGTAATCCTACAATACCTGTCTGATACGGAGCACAAAGAAATCAGTCATATCAATGCGATTACCCGTCTAGAAGAAGAAAAATTCGTTTGGCTGGATCGATTCACGATTCGAAATCTAGAACTCGTTCATGCACAATTTGAAGGCGGTGTTCCACTCATCGACATCCTTGACCATACATTGACTCCCATGGGGGCACGTTTGTTAAGAAAGTGGGTTGTTTTGCCTTTAAAAGAGAAAGATCTTATAGAAGAAAGACTTCAGATTGTAGATTATTTTACTCAAAACAGTGACCCTTTCTCTGAAATCAGAAACTTACTTAAACCTATCGGTGATCTTGAAAGATTAGTTTCAAAAGTGGCTGTAAAGAGAATCAGTCCCAGAGAAATGGTACAATTGAAAAGGGCATTAACCCAGATTGAACCTTTAAAGACCACGCTTTTGAACGCCAAAAATCCAGCTTTTGTCAAATATTTAGAGCAACTTAATTCATGCAGTTCTCTACTGAATAAAATCGAAACCGAGCTTAGAGACGACTCTCCCATGACGAGTAATCAAGGGAGCATGATCAAATCAGGAGTTGATTCTGACTTAGACGAATTACACAAAATTGCCTTTTCGGGTAAGGATTATCTGATAGAAATTCAAAATCGCGAATCAGAACTCACCGGGATACCTTCCTTAAAAATTGCCTTCAATAAAGTCTTTGGATACTACTTAGAGGTCAGTAATACCCACAAGGCCAAAGTTCCTACAGAATGGATACGGAAACAAACGCTTGTTAATGCTGAACGCTACATTACGGAAGAACTAAAAATTTACGAAGAGAAAATTCTAGGTGCAGAATCTAAGATTTTCGAAATCGAGTATCGAATTTTTACGGAATTGCTCAATTATGCTGCTGATTTTGTAAGCGAAATGCAACAAAACTCACGGATTATTTCATCCATTGATGCATTATTATCCTTTGCAAAAGTGGCATCAGACAACAACTACGTAAAACCAGAAATAGTACTGGAGAAAGATATTGTTATCAAAGATGGAAGACATCCAGTCATCGAGCATCAGCTTCCACTGGGAGAATCGTATGTACCCAACGATATCGTCTTAAACGACCGAGATCAGCAATTAATGATCATAACGGGCCCCAACATGGCCGGAAAATCTGCCTTATTGAGACAAACAGCTTTGATCACGCTAATGGCTCAAATTGGATCATTCGTACCCGCCAGTAGTGCTACCATTGGAGTAGTGGATAAGATTTTTACCCGTGTAGGAGCC
Source organism: Leadbetterella sp. (assembly GCA_051649345.1). GTDB lineage: Bacteria > Bacteroidota > Bacteroidia > Cytophagales > Spirosomataceae > Leadbetterella. The sequence continues at coordinate 1,798 of JBOFGX010000395.1, forward strand.
AACGATAACCTTTCGCGAGGCGAAAGTACGTTTATGGTAGAAATGACCGAAACAGCTTCTATTCTAAATAACTTAAGCGATCGTTCACTTATTATCATGGATGAGATCGGCCGTGGAACCAGCACCTATGACGGTGTCAGTATAGCGTGGAGCATAGCGGAATTTATTCATAATCACCCCAAGTTTAAGCCCTGGACCTTGTTTGCTACACACTATCATGAGCTGAATCAATTAACTGAAGATTTACCCAGAATAAAAAATTTCAATGTTGCCGTAAAGGAGTTACAAGGAAAAGTTGTTTTCCTTCGGAAATTGCGAGAAGGGGGAAGCGAGCATAGCTTTGGTATACATGTAGCCCAGATTGCCGGCATGCCAAACCCCGTTGTGTTACGAGCAAATGAGATATTGCACCATCTCGAAAAGGAAAACATTAAAGAAAAAAACAAAGAAAAAATCAAAGAAGCTCCCAAAAACAACTATCAACTAAGCTTTTTTGATCCTACAGATCCTGCAGCTGAAGAAGTGAGGAAGAAAATCCTGTCTTTGGACATAAACGCAATGTCTCCTATTGAGGCTCTATTAAAATTGAATGAACTTCGAAAGATAGCCGAAGGTTAATTTTTAACGAATCGCAAGGTTTTGACTTCTACTTTGTCATCTACAACGATCAAATATACGCCTGAAGGCAAATTGGAAACAGAAATTGGACCTTCTTGGCTTACTTCTCCATTCTGTATTTCTTTACCGCTTTCATTCAATATAGTAAAGCAATAATTTTCTGAATTCACATACAAATAATCGTCTACAGGATTAGGGTAAACCAAAAGCTTAGGACGAATTGGCGAAGTAGATAATACTTTCGTATCGAATTTCCCTAAAAACGTAACTGGCTCTTTTAGAATCAAATTATTAGGATCAAACACGACTTCAACAGGTTCTGACTTAAATCCTTTAAACATCATACTGTTTTCAAGGGTATCGGATTGCATAGTAACCAAAGAATCTTTTCCGTTTGCCATTTTTACAAGCATTTGAACAGGCATTTTAAAAATCCCAGTTTTTGTATTTGTATTTGCTTTTTGATTGATTACAATCTCAATCTCTGCTTTGCCAATCGAAGACCATTTGTAAGAATAAGAGGGATTTCCAACTCCATACACCCATTGATCAAAAAACACTTTGTGGTTTTTTCCTGTAGTCTTTTCTACAACTTTTCGAAAATCTTCAATTGTAGCAAATTTATAGGCAAATTCTGAGGACATAAATGCCTTCAAACATTTATTAAAATCTTCTTTACCTATTGCTCCTCGTAGCATATGAAGTATGACAGCACCCTTAGAATACGTAAGACTACCATTAAAAATGGCGTTAATACTGGTGGGATTAGAAATATAAATCGGTTCTTTTACACCCCTAGCTTGGTTCATTTCACTTACTACTCCTTGGTTGTAAGTTGTTGATCCATACTTATGCTCATCCCACAGTAGCTCCGAATAGGACGCAAAGGCTTCATTAATAAAGATGTCTTTCCAAGTACCACAAGTGATTTTATCTCCAAACCATTGATGAGCGAGCTCATGTGCTACCAAGAATTCCACGAATGAGCCCATAGAACTGACCGTCTGATGCTCCATTCCTCCGCCAAACTTACACTGCTTATGCCCGTAACGTTCCTTGATAAATGGATATTCACCAAAGAGATCAGAGAAAAATGTCAACATTTCATTCGTCACATCCAATTGGTTTCTAACTGTAGATGTCAACGATTCTGGAAAAATATAATGATTAATGGGCATTGTTTTACCCTTATATGTCCAAGAGCTATTATACACATTATAATTGGAACTTGCTATAGAAATCAAATAATGTGCTATGGGATAGCTGTTTTTCCAAGTAAAGGTCTTGGTATTATCGGCATTGGATTTTTCGGATTGTAAAAGACCATTCGATACGGAATAAAACTGTTTGTCCATTGTAATGGCAACCACACTGGAATCTGGCTTATCGGATAGATCATCTTTACAAGGCCACCAATCTGCTGAACCATAAGGCTCTGAAAGTGTCCAAAAAACAGGCACAGCTGGACTACCATGTGTATCAAAATTAAACGTTCCATAACCTGTAGACCTAGGAATACCTGCGTACTCTATTTCGACATTTGCTTTCACTCCTTTTTTTAGTGTCGAAGGAAACGTTATTGTAATTTTATTTTGAGCGTGCGTATACGTTATTTTTTGACCTAAAAACTTTACTGATGACACAGCCAAGGCATTATTTAAATCAAAAAAACAAGTAGTAATATCGGATAATGGCAAAAAATCGGTCGCTACGGTTCCAGAAATACCCTTGGTTCCTACATCTATCTTAACATCTAGCTTATGAAAGGTTACATCAATATTTTGGTCTCCAGGGTATGCGACTTTTGCATTAGAATTTATCCGAGAATAAAATTCCCGTTTACTAATAGCACAAGGATGCTCATCCCTTTGAGCCAAAAGAGAATGAACAGAAAAAATCAATGTCGATAGGAATAGTAATCTTTTCATAATGATTAAAGTAAAAAGCCTGCTATAATATAACAGGCTTTAGTCAAAAATATTTTATTGATTTAGACTTTCATGATATCAGCCTCCTTATCGGCCATCATTTGATCTACCTTTTCAATATATTGGTTTGTCACTTTCTGAACTTTCTCTTCACCGACTTTGATGGCATCTTCTGATACACCATCGTTCTTCAGTTTTTTTAAATCTTCATTGATATCTTGGCGAACCTTGCGAACGTTTACCTTAGCAACTTCTATTTCGGCTTTTACCTTTTTCACTAGTTCCTTTCTTCTTTCTTCTGTAAGTGGCGGAATATTCAACCGTATCACTTCGCCATCATTTGAAGGACTTAACCCAACATTTGAGTTTATTATGGCTCTTTCGATGTCACCAATGATTTTTCTCTCGAAAGGTTTTACCTGAATCGTTCTTGCATCTGGCGTTGTAACAGAAGCAACCGTATTTAAGGTAGACATGACACCATAATATTCTAGTTGCACACCATCTAGCATACTTACAGATGCCCTGCCTGCACGTATTTTACTTAGTTCTATTACCGTATGCTTGAGGGCTCTATCCATACTTTCTTGAGCCATATCCAGCAATAAATCAATTTCTTCCATTCTATGTAATAATCTATTTTTTACTTTACTAATGTACCTATTTTTTCTCCTTGAATCAATCGGAGCAAGTTATTCTCAGTATTCATATCAAAAACAATAATTGGCAAATTATTCTCTTGACAAAGCGTAAAAGCCGTCATGTCCATGACTTTCAGACCTTTGCTAATAACCTCACTAAAGCCAATCTCATCGTATTTTTTGGCCTCTGGGTTTTTGCGAGGATCATCAGAATAAACACCATCTACGCTAGTACCCTTCAATAATACGTCAGCTTCGATTTCTATCGCTCGCAAGGCTCCACCCGAATCCGTTGAAAAATAAGGATTTCCTGTACCTGCACCAAAAATCACGACGCGTCCTTTTTCTAAATGCCTCATGGCTCTTCTACGAATAAATGGCTCGGCAATTTGCTCCATTTTGATGGCCGATAACAAACGAGTTTTGATACCTACACTTTCTAATGAACCTTGAATCGCCATACCATTGATAACAGTAGCCAGCATACCCATATAATCCCCTTGTGAGCGATCAATCCCCGATTTTGCTGTAGCACCTCTAAAAATATTACCTCCACCTATTACAATGGCAACTTCACAACCAGCATCCACTACAGATTTTATTTCTTTGGCATATTGCTCAAGTATATCAGGATTAATGATTTGGCTTTTGTCTCCGCCATTAAGAGCTTCACCGCTAAGTTTGAGTAATATACGTTTGTATTTGAGTGTCATGATCAAGATTTTACGCAAATATAAATTGAAAAAATGATTTTTCTTTTCGAAGAAATTTCAGATTGTAAATTTACTACTGTTTTACACTTTACTTTTTATTTAATATGTATACACCTACGAGCACAATACCCATGCCTAGATAATGATAGAAGCCTATGTTTTCATGTATAAAAATACCCACTATGGTTGCCACTATAGGGATAAGATAAGTCACAGATGACGCGAAGATAGGACTAGATATCTGCAATGTATAATTATACAAATAGGAAGCTATCCCTGAGTTAACAACTCCTAAAAACAAGAAAGAATACAAGTATTCTCGATTTTCAACCAACAATATTTTTTGAAAAAAATCAGTATTCAATAAAATCAAGAAGGAGATAAACCCCACAAATAACAAAGAAAATGCACTGATTACCATGGGAGGCACATCCCGAAGTTTACTTCCTAAAATATTAGCATTGAAGCCGTACATAACAGTTGCCAATACGACAAGCAAAGCATAGGGATTATCAAATTTCAAGAAGTTATCGGAACCCGATAATACCAAAATCAAGCTACCAATAAAACCTAAAAAAATACCCCAATACTGATTACGCGATATAATTTTACCAAAAAACCAAGAGCCAATCAATAAGACAAATATGGGCGTAGTAGCATTCAAAGTGCCCGAAAGCGAACTTTCAATCTTACTCCCAACGATTCCGAATAAAACTGCAGGTATCAAATAACCTAACAAACCTGAGGTCAACAAGGCTGGGACTTTTTCAAACTTTAGATTTTTCAGATGATAAATAGCAATGGGTAAAAGAGAAAAACCTGCGACAAATATCCTCCCAGCACCCAACTCTATACCCGTAAATTCATGTGTTATTTTCTTCACAAAGAAAAAAGACGTACCCCAAGTAATGGACAAAAGAATTAATAAAATCCAAGCTACTAAGCTAGGAGTCTGTGTCGATTGATTTTCTTGCAAAATTGGTTTTTTTATAAAATTATTGAATATTTGTATTACCATCACTAAATAAATTAGAATAATGATTTTCAGATATATTTTTCTTAGTTTTTTTACATTCTCATTTTTGATCGGCTTGGCCAACGAAGAAGAGCCTAAGACTCTAACCATTGGTAGTCAAGCTCCCAATTTTAATCTCAAGGGCATAGACGGGAAAATCTACAATTTACAGTCTTTTAAATCGGCTAAGATTTTGGTCATATTGTTTACTTCCAACCACTGCCCTACAGCTCAAGCCTATGAGGATAGAATCATTGAGTTCGATAAAAAATACAAAACCAAAGGTGTTAAACTTGTTGCAATCAACCCAAATTCCGAAAAGTCTGTCAGATATGATGAACTATCCTATTCTGACCTCAACGACGGCTATATGGACATGAAAATACGAGCC
>JBOFGX010000396.1:0-3738 GCA_051649345.1 Leadbetterella sp.
AGAATCAACGGTCGTACATTATCCTACCTTGTAGAATTAGCAGAGCAATGCGGCCTTAAAGACGCTATTGAGGCTATGTATACAGGGCAAAAAATCAATCAGACAGAAGATAGAGCCGTACTTCATGTAGCTCTTCGAAATAGATCCAATACTTCGATTTTGGCAGATGGTAAAAATGTGATGCCAGATGTTAACGAGGTATTGCAGAAAATGAAAGTTTTTTCGGAAGCTGTACGCTCAGGTTCTTGGAAGGGATATACGGGTAAAACTATCACTGATATCGTCAATATAGGCATTGGAGGTTCCGATTTAGGACCTTATATGGTGACGGAGGCTTTGAAATCCTATGGCAAAAAAGGATTAACTATGCATTTTGTATCCAATGTGGATGGTACACACATAGCGGAAACCCTGAAAAAATGTACTCCAGAAACTACTCTTTTTATGGTGGCTTCTAAGACCTTTACGACTCAAGAAACCATGGCCAATGCGTTTTCTGCAAGGGAATGGTTACTAAATTCAAGCGGAGACAAAGAGAGCATAAAAAAGCACTTTGTTGCGATATCTACCAATGCCAAAGGTGTGGCTGAGTTTGGAATTGATACAGCCAATATGTTTGGATTTTGGGATTGGGTAGGAGGTAGATACAGCTTGTGGTCTGCAATAGGCTTGAGCATAGCTTGCTCTATTGGTTTTCAGAATTTTGAGGCCTTGCTTCAAGGTGCCCATGATATGGATAATCACTTTAGAAATACGCCTTTCAAACGCAATATTCCAGTAGTACTTGCACTTTTGGGGGTTTGGTATAATAATTTCTTTGGAGCTCAAACGCAAGCCATATTACCTTACGATCAATACATGCATCGTTTTGCGGCCTATTTTCAGCAAGGAGATATGGAGTCAAACGGTAAAACCACCGATCGCTCAGGCAATGCAATTGCGTATCAAACAGGACCTATTATTTGGGGAGAGCCAGGCACCAATGGGCAACATGCATTTTATCAATTGATTCACCAAGGGAGTAAACTTATTCCCTGCGATTTTATAGCACCTGCTATTTCGCACAATCCTGTAGGAGATCATCACAAAATGTTGCTTTCCAATTTCTTTGCACAAACAGAAGCATTGATGAATGGGAAATCTATAGACGTTGTGAAAGAGGAGCTAAAAAAGGCAGGAAAAAAAGATGAGGAAATAGATAAAATAGTTCCTTTTAAGGTATTTGAAGGCAATAAGCCCAGCAATTCAATCCTTGTAAAGAAAATTACACCTAAGACTTTGGGGTCCTTGATAGCCATGTATGAGCACAAGATATTTGTGCAGGGTGCCATCTGGAACATCTTCTCGTACGATCAGTGGGGAGTTGAACTCGGAAAACAACTTGCCAATAGTATATATCCAGAGCTTCAAGATGATCAAGAAGTTAGTTCACATGATCCATCTACGAATGCTCTTATCAATCAATATAAGAATTGGAGAGAGTAGGTGTTCCCAAGAGTGTAATCGACAAGTTGGCTTGGATTGAAATCAAGAACAATTCAATTTTAATGGCCAAAAGTTTGGGTAAAGATATTTTTTATATCCCAGGAGGTAAACGAGAATTGGGAGAAACTGATCAGCAAGCTCTCTGTCGAGAAATTCAAGAAGAACTCAATGTAGCTTTAGATATAAATTCCTTGCAATTCATCGGTGTTTTTGAAGCTCAAGCACATGGACATCCCGATGGCGTTATCGTAAAAATGACCTGCTATTCTGCCGATTATACAGGTGAGTTGAAACCCACTTCAGAGATCGAAGAATTAGCTTGGTACACCCATGCAGACAAGGATAAGGTTGGACCTGTAGATCAGATTATCTTTGATTATTTGTTTGGGGAAGGGGGTGTTATGGTGAATTGTAATTCTAATTTAAAGTCATTTTTTAATTTTCAATGAATTGTTAGAATTGTAGCCTAGTATTTTTAAATATTCGAAAATCATGTGAAATTTGTAAAAAAAACAGTTTAGTATGAAGGTATCTTTTTTTTTATTAAAAATTATTTTAATAAGCCAAGTAGTCTTTGCTCAATTAGATTCGAAAGAAAATCTATATCCAATTCAAAATAAAGCCAATCGTACAGTCTACATAGATAAAACTGGAAAGCAGATTTTTGAATTAGATTCTCTCGAATCTACATTTACTACGAATAAAGAGTTTATTAATGGCAGTTTGTATTTAGTTTATCCAGGAATGAGTCTTACGAAGTTGTTTAATAAAAAAGGTAAAAGTGAAACTTTCGTTAATGGTTATTTAAGATCAAGTATGTTCTTTCCTATGTTTAAATATGGATATGCTACCTTTTTTGATCAAGGTTACAAAACTGGTGGTGGAATTATTGATTCAACAGGGAAAATAGTTTTGCCAATAAATCGTAAATACCAAGATTTAGTTGAATGCGGTGAAAGGATGTTTGCATATAGAGTAGAAAAAGAAGTAGAGTTTATTGATCCTTTTGGTAAACTTCTTTTTACTATGCCCTTAGATGCTTGCGAAGGAAGGACTTTCAGTTTTTTATTTAATAATGGCTTATCTATTTTTTCAAAAGGAGCGAAATTATCTAATAACTCGTTCGGGGATAATTATTTTTATTCGTTAGGAAAAAAAGGATTTATGAATAAAAATGGTGTAGAGGTTATAGCACCAATTTATTCTATGGCAGATCCTTTTTATGAAGGTTATGCTTTGGTTAAATTGAATGAACGAGATGAAAAATATTTTTTCATTACTAAATCAGGTACCAAAGCTTTTGATAAAGAGTTTGGGTATACAAGCTTAGGTCCAAGAGGTCCTCGTTTTTCTGAGGGGCTAGCAAATGTAGCAGATCCTATCACAAAGAAAGCTGGATACATAGATACCACTGGAAATTGGGCTATTAAGCCCATATATATTTCGACTTCTAATTTTCATTCAGGTCTTGGTATGGGTTTGACTGAAGATAATGTATATCATTTTTTAAATAATAAAGGTGAGGTATTGTTTAAGGGTAATTGGGGTAAAGATATCCATGGACAAATTTGGTGGGATGAGCACGTAATTTACGTTGAACAAATAGGAACCTATTTTAATCACAAGGGTCAAAAAATTTATGCCAAGAACTATCCTTTTATGTACGTAAATAGTTTACAAGCATTACAATTTGCCGAAAATCCAGAGCTAATTAAATCGATTTACCTCTCAAATGGAATAAGTGAAATTCCTAAAAAAATTTTTCAATGTAAAAATTTAGAGAAATTAATAATAAATGATTATGAATCTACACTATCTAGTTTACCCATAGAGCTATATAATTTAAAAAAATTAAAGGAACTTGAACTTAACTTCAAAAATGTAAAGAGTTTAAATCCTGGAATTGGGAAACTACAAAATTTAGAATCTTTTAAATTGAAAAATACTCAAATTACAAGACTGCCACCAGATTTTGTTAATCTTAAAAACCTTAAAAAGGTTGACTTAAGTACGAACATGCTTATTACACTCCCTTCAGGTTTCGAAAAACTAAAAAATGTAACTGATGTAAATACTGATTTTAATCCCATTACTAACCTACCCCTAGGATTTTATAAATTACCTAAGTTAAGTCGTTTTAGTTTCAAGCGAAATACTTTTATTGAGAATAAGGTAGTAATAGAAAGATTGTCAAAAGCTTACCCTGAAGCTTCTTTAACTACTCGTGAAGCTACATTGCCTGAAAATACTAAA
>JBOFGX010000397.1:0-24631 GCA_051649345.1 Leadbetterella sp.
AACGGAATCGAAATATCGGTTACTCCTGTAGCATAGTTGATAGGATAATCCCCGTATTTTTTGACGGCGGCTACATTGGGTGAATTGGGTGAGAAATTGGGTAAATACTTCTTGTATTGCTCTTCGGGAGAGGTGGAAGCAGAAGAGGGTGTTTGCGTAGTGGGTACATTTGTGCTATCAATCTGTGCGTGAGTTTGTAAAATACAGGTAAATACGAGTAGAGTAATAATTTTCTTCATGGGGGTTAGTTCTTTTTTTCTAAAAACGTGAGACATTACTTTTTACTTCGTACCCGTGGCTCTGGTAAGCCCATGCAACAAAGGAAAACAACGCCCACGTTGTGTGTGAGCGTGTATTTACTAACCTCCTGTTACACTTTAAATTTACCAGATTTCGGGTACAGGATCTTTAGCTATTACGCCAATAAAATCATTTGAGCCGAGGCTCATGGTGGCAAATATAGGAAATATAGTCATAAGTCGCAAGTCGATAGTCATTTAGATGATAGATATTGGATGGCGGACGTTGGATGACGACCACTGACATCAATATCCTGCATCAGACATCTAATTTAACCCAAGCTCCCTGCCTACGTCTAAATATGATTCCCCCTCCGATCCTGTGATGCAAATCTAAAAAAGTTTATTCCTGTAAAACAAGGCTATAGAGCCCAAAAATGCCTGAAGTACGGGTTTTTGTGCCTGAAATAAGGAGTTTTTTAGTCGATAGGCTATTAGTCGATAGTCGTTAGGATGATGATAGTGCTGAGAGACTGAGTAGATAGTCTGGAAGTCGATAGTCGTTAGGATGATAGTGCTGAGTACTGAGAGAATGAGTGTTGAGTGGATAGTCTGGAAGTCGATAGTCGTTAGGATGATAGTGCTGAGTACTGAGTGTTGAGTAGATAGTCTGGAAGTCGATAGTCGTTAGGATTTTAGTGCTGAGTGGGCAGTTGATAGTCGTTAGGATGGTAGTTGAAAGTCCATCATCTGCAATCTAACATCTGATATCGGCAAATATCTGCAGCTTAAAGCCTACAGCCCATAGCCTACAGCATATAGCTTTCAGCCCCAAGCATACAGCTTTAAGCCCACAGCTCAAAACCCACAAAAAGCTACTTTCTTCGCAAGCTAATTACGGAATTGTTATTGCGGGTAAAAAGAATATTTGTACCGACGGACTGTATATCTCGTACCTCACCTCTTATATTTATTCCTGTATTTTTCGCATTTTTAAAACTAAACCCCCCTTTACCATTTCCCTTGAAGTACCCTCCATTAAAGCCTTCTATGCGTCCCATTTCAGGTTTTAGACTAAAGAAATTTCCACCTAGAATCAAATCGGGCAATTGATCTCCATCCACGTCTTTCACCAAAGAGGCGAATACCGCAGACATCTGGGCTTCTTTTGGAAGGGGTTTTAGCTGTAAATCTCCGTTGTTGTTCCATAATACACAAGATTCAAAGGTCTTCACTGATTTTATTTGTGACTTTTGCATGATATCCTTGGCAAACAGGTCGTTTATGCTCATGGTGGCATATTTCTGATATTTCAAGGCCTTTTTCTTTAAAGCAGGTATTTTGGCAAAAAGGTCATTTCTAGAAGCAAAAAGATAGGGTTTTGATTCCTCAGGAGCATACCATTCCAGTAAGGAAATAGGGCGTTCTGTACCATCAAAATTAGATGTATACAATTGAATAGGATTGCTGAGGCTTGCCTTTAATTTTTGATTTAAGCCCCAATTTCCCAATACAAAGTCCGCATCACCATCCAAGTCTATATCGGCCTTGGTGATACTTGTCCACCAGCCTTCTGAGTCTTTTAGAGTATTGGGTCCTTGAAGAAGTCCATTTTTGTTAAGAAATAAGGTGACGGGCATGTATTCTCCTACTACTATCAAATCCTCCCATCCGTCAGAATCAAAGTCTGCCCATGTGGCATCCATGATCATACCGATAGGTCCAGTAGCCTCAGTGGTAATATCTTGCCAGTTTCCTTGTCCTTCGTTCAAAAGAAGATAGGAGCGAGGTACCAAGCCGTATAGCCCAGGTATAGATCTACCTCCGAGAAAAAGATCCAGGTCACCATCATGATCCATATCCGAAGGTTCAATACAGGAGATTTGTCCTTCTACAGTAACGCCCTTCAGGCTACTTTTCTTAAATACCCCCTTACCGTTGTTTTCAAAAACCCTCAGGTAATAGGATTCTCTTTTTCGATTGGGCTCATTTCCACCAGCACCTAAAAGCAAGTCCAGGTCTTTGTCGCCGTCAATGTCAAAAAGTAACCCAGAATTAGCCTCAAATGCCGAATCATTTTCAAAATCAGGTTGCTTTATTTCCGTCAAACCGCCGTTTTTATTTTGCACATAGGATCTATTTTTCTGACTAAATGAACCCGTAAGCACAAAGTCTTCCAATTTGTCATTATTGATATCACCGACAATGATTCTTGGTGTCATGGTTGAAAACATGTGGGGAACGAGCCTCTCAAAGTCATAATCGCTGTATAGGTTTTCACTATGCACGATTTTTGTATCCACACAATCAAAATCGACATTGGATGAAGAAGGCGTAGAGAATGTATCCGATGCATCTTTTTGGTATAGGGAAATAGTGTTACTAAACTTCGAAATAGCTAAGTTTTGCATACTTCCATCTGGCCAAATAACGCTTAATGTATATTTGCTTGCTGTATTGGGAATAGCAAAAATCACATCGGTATCAACAGAACTTTGAAATCCCCGGGCAGCCATAGAAGTACAATGCTGTGTCATAGAATCTGATTGTAAGATAAGCTTAGCTCCAATACCATTTTGATTGCCCTGCTTACCTATTAATTTTATCTTCAGATAGTTATTCTTATTTTCAGTCGCATTATTTTTATAAATAAAAGACTCCATGTTGACATTATTTACGACTAAGTCGTAGTCTCCATCATTATCTAAATCCCCATATGCCGAACCGTTACTAAAGCTTCCTTCTTCCATTCCCGCAAGATCCGCTTGATTCTTAAATGTGAGGTCTTTTTGATTGATAAATAAGTAGTTTTTGCGTTTATTGGCGGGTAAAAAAGGGATAAAATCCCTAAAATCATATCTCCCTTTTTCTTGAACTATCTTCTTGATTTCATCTTTGTCTCCAATAAAATCTACAAAATCAGAATCTGTAATGTCATGAAAAACACCATTGCTGACAAATACATCTTTGTAGCCATCCAAATTGCTATCAAACATCAAAGCCCCCCAGCTCCAGTCTGTTGCCGCAATACCAGAGTAAAAGGCGGTTTCGGTAAACTGGCCGTCTCCCTGATTTACCTGCAAGCAATTTTGCACAAATTGGTGATGATAGGAGTTCTTAAATTTCAGGTCTTCGTGATAATAATCATCAAACTTAGTTGCTGCTTTTAATCTATAATTATCTGGTGGAAGCATATCGGTCGTAAATATGTCTAGGGAGCCATCATTGTTTACATCTGCAATGTCTGAACCCATACTGCTCAAGGAAGTATAATTTATTTGATCTGGTAGCGATTCTTTAAACGAGCCATCTTTCTGATTTATATAGAGATAATCCCTTTCAAAAAAATCATTCGAAATATAAATATCAGGGTATAGATCATTATTGATATCACCCACAGATATACCCAATCCAAATCCGATATTGCTGGAGTAAATTTTAGATTCTTTTGTAGCATCAATAAATTTTCCATTTTCGTTTTTATAAAGCCTATCGCCGCCTTCTAGATCGTAGTTACCTCTTTCTTGTCTGTAGGTAGAAATTCTCTCAGGATCTAAATAGGAGTTGTTTAGGACATAGCAATCCAAGTCTCCATCCAAGTCATAGTCAAAAAAAGAAGCATGAGTACTCATACCCTTATCGTTAAGGCCATATTTAGCAGCCTCTTCCGTAAATTTCAGATTTCCTTTGTTGATATAAAGTTCGTTCTCGCGATTTTCTTTGCTAATTTCACCAGAGTTGCAGACGTAAATATCCATGAATCCATCTTGATTCACATCAGACATAGTCACTCCCGTATGCCAAGCCTTTTTGCCTGTTATACCTGCTTTGTCAGATATATCTTCAAATTGTAAGTTACCCTTGTTTAAGTAGAGCTTATTTTGCCCTTGATTCGAGGTAAAGAATACGTCTTTTAATCCATCATTATTGATGTCTCCAATAGCAACACCACCTCCATTATAAAAATTGCGATACGTTAAAATATTGAATTTTTCTTGGTCTTCTACTTTGTTTATAAATTTTATGCCTGATTCAGAAGAATCTATTTTCTCGAAAAGTTGTTTTTCATTACTTAGTTTGCATGAACAAATAGCGACGGGTATTAAAAGGTAGTATTTATTAAATTTCATTTAAAATTTTATTTGTCATAAAATACACTCAGGTATATTTCTTAAGGAAAGAGTATTCAAACTACATAATTTAGGGTCAATTGAGCTTGTATACTATCGAATAGGCTTCAAAATTATACAATCAGAAACCCCATTTTCAAATTTATTCTAAAGCCTGACAAATATATAAAAATTTCTTTTCTAAAGGATTTTTCCTTAAACCCATTTTTAATAGAATCAAGAAGCAAGTAAAAACGAGGGTATTTTGAAGTGCACAATTTACTCTTCACGTATTTTTGTGTATAATTGTGAATTGTAAATTATATTTTTTTGGCATGAGATTTTTATTGTTTCTGAGTTTGGTGTTTCTATTTACTTCCTGCCATGATTATCAATTGTTTACAAAGCTAGAGCCTTCAGAAACAGGTATCAACTTCGCCAATAGAATTACCGAAAATGATTCAATGAATATTCTGAAATTTGAATATGTCTATAATGGATCGGGTGTAGGTGTGGCTGATTATAATAATGACGGTCTTCAAGATTTGTTTTTTAGCGGTAATCAAGTAGAAAACAAGTTGTTTATCAATAAAGGGAATTTTAAGTTTGTGGATGTCTCCCTGCAAGCTAATGTATCAAAATCCGAGAAATGGTGTGCAGGCGTAACTACTGTTGATATCAACAATGATGGACTCATGGATATTTACGTATCCGCTACAGCCAGATCTACGCCCTCGGCTCGCGAAAATATTCTCTATGTCAATCAAGGTCTTGATAAAGGCGTGCCTACATTTAAGAACCTAGCAACAGAATATGGTGTCAACGATGATGGACATTCCGAAAACGCTACTTTCTTTGACTATGATAACGATGGTGATCTTGACCTATATGTACTGACTAATGTGATAGACTTATATCCCAATACTTTTAGAAACAAGATAATAGATGGATCATCTGCTAACACAGACCGCCTGTATCGATGTGATTATAATGCTAAATTGGGTCATAATTATTATACCAATGTCTCAAAACAAGCGGGTATTACTATCGAAGGCTACGGCTTAGGAGTAAATATTCTTGACGTCAACAAAGATGGCTGGAAAGACATATATGTTACGAATGACTATCTTTCAGACGACCTGCTTTACATAAATAATCAAGATGGCACTTTTACAGACAAGGCTAAACTTTTTTTCAAACATACGTCTAACTCAGCTATGGGAAATGACGTGGCAGATATCAATAACGATGGTTTTTTGGATATAGCCACTATGGATATGCTACCCAAAAACAACCTAAGAAAGAAAGTTCTCTCGGGTTCTTTAAACTATCAGCTCTACAACTTTACGGAAGATTATGGGTACAATTATCAGTATATGCGAAACACGATACAGCTGAACAACGGCGTAAGTGCGGCATACTCGCCTATGTTTAGTGAAGTCAGCTTAATGATGGATGCAGCGGAAACCGATTGGAGCTGGACACCCTCATTAGCCGATTTTGACAACGATGGTTATAAGGATATGATCATTACGAATGGCTTTCCAAAGGATGTAACAGATCGCGATTTTGTAGCGTTTAGAGCAGAGTCAGAACGAATCGCGGGACAAGAATACGTTCTTTCGCAGATCCCAGAAGTAAAAATCAATAATTACGCCTTTAGGAATACAGGTAAGTTGGGTTTTGAGGATGTATCAAAAAAATGGGGATTCCAGCATGCTTCTTTTTCCAATGGAGGTGTGTATGCAGATCTTGATAATGATGGAGATTTAGACTATGTAATCAACAACATCAACGACTCCGCTTTTGTATATAAAAACAATATAGACCCTTCAGATGATAAAAAGGGCGTAGGTTTTTTAAAAATAAAATTTGTAGGAGTCGGCAATAATATCAATGGTATTGGAGCAGTAGTAGAAGGTGAGTTTAGCGATGGAGAAAAATTTATTATGGAAAACAATCCTCATCGAGGGTATTTATCAAGTGTTGATCCCATAATGCATATTGGTCTAGGGAATAAAAAAATAAAGAGTCTACATGTTTTTTGGCAAAATGGAAAATCACAAATCATCCTAAATCCCAAGCTCAATGGTCTGATTACGGTCAATGTTAAAGATGCTCAAAAGGAGTTAAATCGTTACGCTATAGACCCTGGTAATGTATTTAGAAACATAAATGATAGTTTGGGGATAGATTTTGTCCATCAAGAAAAAGATTTTATTGACTTTAATATTCAGAATCTTCAAGCCTTTAAAATGTCAGAACTGGGTCCTGGCATGGCGGTAGCGGATGTAAATAACGATGGTCTAGACGATGTGTTTATCGGTGGCAGTGTAGGTGTCCCTAGTTATATTTTGATTCAAGATAAATCCCAAGGTTTTGGCAAAAAAGAAATTCAAGATTTGAAAATTGCCAATCGCTCAGATCCCTTAGGGGCTTTATTTCTAGATGCTGATTTAGATGGTGACAAGGATTTGCTCGTTTCGTACGGCGGAAACGAATTTCCCGTAGGAAGTAATGCCTACAAAGATGTGTTTTATTTCAACGACGGTAAAGGTAATTTTGAAGCAAGGTTTGAGCTTCCTACAACTACTTCTACATCTTGCATTAGAGCTTTTGATTATGACAATGATAGAGACTTAGACTTGATTGTTTTAGGTAGAAATATAGCAGGGCAATATCCAAGTCCTGTTTCGTCACATATCTATAGAAACGATTCCAAAGTAGGTATTCCCAAGTTTACTGAGCTTACTGATAAAGTTTGCCCGGCTTTAAGTTCTATTGGCAACAGCTGCGATGTGCTGTGCACAGATTATGATAAAGATGGTTGGGTAGACATGTTGTTGGCGTCTGAATGGTCTGACATTAAAGTATTTAAGAATAACAAGGGTGTCTTCAAGTCACAGACGGATACAGGGTTGGAATTATTTAAAGGCTTATGGACCAGTCTAAACGGTGGGGACTTTGATCATGATGGTGATATAGACTATATAGCGGGTAATATAGGTCAAAACACATTGATCAAAGGTACTGAGCAATATCCTGTAAAAATACTGGCGGGTGATTTTGACAAGAATAGCGTTTACGATGCCATACCTTTTATTTATTTTAACGATGAAAATAACGAGAAAAAGCTATTTCCATACAATGGTAAAGAGGATGTCAATAAGCAATTGAATAGTACCCGAAAGAGATTTACAAGCTATAAAGAATTTGCAAAAGCCGACTATAACAATCTGTTGACAGAGGATGAGCGAAAACAAGCGAAAGAGTTTGTATTAAACTATACATCAAGTATTTATATTGAAAATTTGGGAGGTAGTAAGTTCAAAATTACCGAACTGCCACGCCTAGCTCAGATATCACAAATCCATGGTATTCTCGTCGGAGACTACAATCAAGATGGGCATTTGGATGCTTTGATTTCGGGTAATAATTATGGTGCTGAAATTTCAACGGGTAGGTACGATGCCTCAAATGGTTTATTCTTAATCGGTAACGGGAAAGGACAATTCGTAGAGGATAGATTCTCGGGATATTATGCACCACACAATGCAAAAGCCATGGTACAATTAACAGATGCATCAGGAAACGGTTTGATTTTTACAGCTCAAAACAGAAACAAGCTCTTGTGTCATAAAACAAACCTAAAAGGAGTTAAAGTTAGCTCAAAAGATAGATTTGTACGGTACGAATGCAACAAGAAGCTAGTAACGCTTGAAGTCTACTTTGGGTCGGGCTATTTATCTCAATCTTCAGAAAAGATATTTATTCCTAGCAAATCTAGAATACTCAAGTAGGCGTATTTATTGATAAATACGTTTTTACTCTACCTATCTAAGTAATCTTGGAAATTTTTCTGCAATAGGGCTTTTCCTGCTAGCTCTAGTTTAGATTTTTTAGGCACATTACCTTCTATTTGTATTTTGCCTTTGTTGTCAAATACAACGTATTGATCCCCTTTTACGATTCCAAACCCATCATTGAATACAAAATGAGCCCATTCTGGAGTTTTTGGGTCTAATATATTCTTGCTGTATTCAAACTGCTTGTGTTCCATTCCTAGTTGAGCCAAAAGAGTTTTGGAAATGTCTAGTTGCGAACCAATTTTTGAAACTACTAGCGGTTTTTTTATAATTCCACCCGTCCACAACATCGGAATTCGAAAGTCCTCTTTTCTTGATTTCGAAATAGGCATTTTATGACCATGGTCAGCTACAATTATGACCAAAGTATTCTTCCACCAAGGCATTTTTTCTGCTTTTGTCAAAAAATCGTTCAAGCATTTATCTGTATAGTTGATCGAATTCATAAACTTAGATTCTACATCCGTACCCGTAAATATAGCATGTGGGGCTACGTCAAAAGGCTCATGCGAACTCAGAGTGAGCATGGTACTAAAAAAAGGTTTTTTCCCTACTTGTGCAAAATCATTCAAATGCTTGTTGAATAGGTATTCATCCTTGATTCCCCACTTAGAATCATCCAATTCAGAAGGGAAATCATGTACATCAATGATCTTATCAAAATTCGCTTTCAATAAGTAAGATTTCATATTGGCAAACTCAGCGTCACCACCATAGTAAAATGAAGTCGCATAACCATTTTTAAGAAATACATCCGTAAGTACTGGTAAACTCGAAGATTTTGTTGGAGTTTTAATGATTGATTCTGTCGGTTGAGCAGGGTAAGAGCTTAGGATCGCAGGTAGTCCCTTATCTGTTCGGTCACCAGAGGCATACATATTAGAATAATACAAGCCTTTTTTTGCCCATTGCG
The DNA here is from genome assembly GCA_051649345.1 of Leadbetterella sp. Taxonomy (GTDB): domain Bacteria; phylum Bacteroidota; class Bacteroidia; order Cytophagales; family Spirosomataceae; genus Leadbetterella. Next base: position 9,128 of record JBOFGX010000397.1, read on the forward strand.
AAAAGTAAGGCGTTATTTCTTGATTATTGATCCTTTTTTGGAGTGCTTTTTCAGTAAAACTCTCCCAAATTATAAGTAAAACATTTGGTTTTTTTACAGAGTCGGATATCACTTTGGGGTATTTTCCTGAAGAAAAATAGAGAGAATCAAAGTTCTTTTCAATATCTCTTCTGGGTAGATAGGTGTATGGGTTTACTTTGTTTGAATTCTTGTGTATGATACTACTAAAGAAGTTCCAAGGAGCATTCAAAGCAGCAATATTGGCAAAATTCACATTCGAAAAGTATACACTGCTATGATTCATTGGGGCAATTCCAAATCCCCCTCGAATGGGTATAATTAGTACTGCTGAAATAAGTACACCATACACTAAAAAAGGGAATGCTTTTATGACCTTCCAATCGTATATTTTATTGGCTAAAATTCTGTAAACGATATTACTAGCAACCGCCAAAAGCACAATAAAACTGATCAGAAGTGCAAATACGGGAGAGGATTTTATAGATGCAAAGGCTTCTTTTGGGCTTTTTAAATATAAAAGAGGGGTGGAGTCAATTCGGAAAGTCCAAATATTGTAGGTTTCCAAATCTACTAATACGATCAATATTAGAACTGCAATCCAGAAAAAAGTATAAACAAATATGCTTTTTTGGAAAATACCCTTTTTGATAAAATTTGAAAAAGAAACCCATAGATAGGGGAGCAAGCACAAATATGCTGACATAGAAAGATCCATTTTTATGCCATACTGAAATACACCAAATATGGTTTCCAACGTCAAATCCTTTGTGTCTTGAATATGATAAGCTAGAAAAATAATGCGGGCTACTAGGAAAAATGATAGCCAAAAACAAAAATAAACAGCCATAAATCGCAGCCTATCTCTCATTTTTTATGTTTATTTGTGTAATAATTATTAAATAAAACGACAAAAACGCTCACTATTTTATCGCTTATTTAGGTTTTTGTTGAAAATAAACTCAAATATAATTGCATAAATCGACATTATGGCTGAACTCAGATTTAAAGCTATAGACGCTGCGTTGAACCGCCGCATACCTTCTATTCAAATCCCAGAAGGCAAAGTAACGGATTACTATTGTATAAATACGTTTACAGACGAGGCAATACGGGCGTTTTTATCTGCAGATGCTTATAAAAAAGTAACCCAAGCCATCAAATCGGGCAATAACATTGAAGGAAGCGTAGCAGACGAAGTAGCCTCTGCTATGAAATCATGGGCGATCTCCAAAGGAGCAACCCACTATACACACTGGTTTCAACCACTCACTGGAGGTACAGCCGAAAAACACGATTCCTTTTTTGATATATCATTTGACGGTATAGCAATCGAAAAATTCAAAGGCTCTTCTCTCGTAAAGCAGGAGTCAGACGCATCTTCTCTTCCTAGTGGGGGTATTCGTGAAACTTTTGAAGCAAGAGGCTACACAGTTTGGGATCCCAATTCACCCGCATTTATCATTTATAATAGCTCTGGCACAGGTACGCTTTGTATTCCATCCATATATTTTTCGTATACTGGTGAGTTATTGGATGCCAAAACACCCTTGTTGAATTCAAGTATTGTTTTAGATAAAGTTGCCACCGATGTAGCTAATATCTTTGATAGGCATGTAGAAAAAGTAAACGCCACCTGTGGTATAGAGCAAGAGTATTTTTTGGTAGATAAAGCCCTTTATAATTCTCGACCGGACCTTTTGATGTGCGGACGTACGGTTTTTGGTCATTCTCCCGCCAAAGGACAACAATTAGAGGATCATTACTTTGGCTCAATCCCTCCAAGGATCAATTCATTTATGGTGGATTTTGAGATTGAAGCCCTGAAGATCGGGATTCCCGTTCGCACGAGGCATAATGAAGTAGCACCGGGGCAGTTTGAAGTAGCACCTACCTTTGAAGAGATCAATTTGGCCTGTGATCACAATATCTTGCTAATGGATATCATGAAAAAAACGGCCTTTAAACATAACTTTGAGGTTCTTTTTCACGAAAAACCTTTTGCAGGTATCAATGGTAGCGGAAAGCATAACAACTGGTCACTCAAAACTGATACAGGAGTAAATTTGCTTGCCCCCAGTACAAAACCCAAAGAAAGCTTGCGATTTGTAACTTTTCTAGTCAATATTATCAAAGCCGTTCACGATAATGCAGATATGCTGAGAGCCACAGTAGCGACGGCTGGTAATGAATACCGACTAGGTTCAAACGAGGCTCCTCCTGCTATTATTTCAGTGTTTTTGGGCAATCAAATGGTACAGGTTTTAGAAGATATCGAAAACAAAGAAATTGTAGAAATCGAGAAAGGAGAGAACGCCTACATTAAACTTGGTCTTACGCATATTCCATCTATATTACTCGATAATACCGATAGAAACCGTACATCTCCGTTTGCATTTACAGGCAATAAGTTTGAGTTCAGAGCAGTAGGTTCTTCAGCCAATTCAGCAACTCCTATGATGGTCTTAAATACAATAGTATCAAAGCAATTAAAAGACTTCTATGAGGAGTATGTTAGAGAAAGAGAAGTAGATCCTTCCAAAAAAGAAGGTATAATTCTCCGAATCTTAAAAAGGTATATAAGTGAATGCAAGTCTATTCTTTTTGAGGGAAATAGTTACTCTGAGGATTGGGAAAAAGAAGCCGCTAGTCGCGGTTTATCTAACAAAAGGAATGTCCCTGATGCACTAGAAGCTTACATATCTGAAAAAACGATTTCTCTTTTTGAAGAAATGAAGGTTTTAAGCAAAAGAGAACTTCAAGCTAGATACGAAATTCGCTTAGAAAATTACATTAAAAAAGTACAAATTGAGTCTAGGGTAATGGGTGATTTGGCTATGAATCATGTGGTTTCTACAGCTATAAAATACCAATCAAGGTTGGCACAAACAGCCAAGTCTCTGCTCGATCTAGATTTGAAAAAAGAAGCAGAGCCTATTATTAAAATCATTCAGGATATTTCCATTCGTGTTAATAACATTTCACAAAATGTAGAAAATATGACCGAAAAAAGAAAGATATTTAATAATATGGAGTCTCTTCCTGAAAGAGCAAAGGCGTATTGTGAAAGTATCAAACCTTTTTTCGAAATCATTCGCAAAGACGTTGACAAACTCGAGCTTATCATCGATGATGAAGATTGGCCATTAACAAAATATAGAGAACTTTTAAATTTAAGATAATGAACGCAGGCTATACCCAAGAGGAAATTGATTTATTGAAACAAGAGTGTTTAGAGGAAGGATTGTCATTTGTTCTCATTGAAGATGAGGACGACGATTTAGATGAAGAAGAAAATGTCGAAATGGCACATTTTCAATTTGTAGGTAAGCATGAAGGCAAAGAGGTTATTTACGATGCCTTATTGAGTACATTGTCACTTCATCATTCGAGTATGGTATATGAAGAAGCTGAAAAACAGGTACTGAAAATCCATAAAGATTTTGTCGCTCCACAAGAAAGAACGGATTCATACAAGGAAAATGAAGACGCTGATTTGCTTTTAGAGGAATTGATGCAAGAATTGGAAGATGATGAAACAGTCAAAATTGCAGAATTTGTAGAGAAAGTAATGGATTTTGACTATGGAATTGGTCTTGAAGTTGCTTTAAATGTTGAAGAGATTACAGCAGAAGTTATCGAAGATTTTATTGAAAAATTCAATTCAGATACATTAAAGCTTGATCCAACCTTGTATTCCTTTAAACATGAGTCTGAAGATTGATTCGCTTTTTTATACTGAGAACTTTGATAAAACCTTAGTCTTGGACGAAACAGAGGCCAAGCATTGCGTTTTGGTATTAAGGAAGACTGTAGGAGATGTGATTTATGTCGCAAACGGGAGGGGGCAGATTTTTGAATGTGAAGTTGTAGAGTCTTCAAAAAAGAGCTTTAGGCTTATTTTGAAACATACGTACCATCAAGATAAAGGGAAGCAACCCTCGATTAGTATAGCCATAGCACCCACAAAAAATGCAGATAGGATTGAGTATTTTATCGAAAAAGCGGTTGAAATCGGCGTAGACGCTATATACATTATAAAAACACAGCATACAGTTGCCAAACATTTTAATATAGAACGAGCCCGTAAAATAGTAGTGTCAGCAGCAAAACAGTCCTTGAAATGGTATTTTCCTACGATTGAATCCTTGCAGAGCCTACATGATTTTGTGATTAACAAAGGAAAAGATTTTTCAGAAAAGTACATTGCTCATTTGGATCAAAATGCTCGAGAAATTCAACTAGTTAATCCAAAGAGTAGCACAATTATATTAATTGGTCCGGAAGGTGATTTTTCAAAGGATGAAGTAATGCTAGCAAATCAAAATGGATTTCAAACCCTAAAGTTGGGAAGCGAACGACTGAGAACGGAAACAGCAGGTGTTGTATCTGCTTCATTTTTGTGTTTAAATAGAGTATGATCATATGAGAAAAAATATAAAATGGATGTTGGTGTTTTGGTCTTTGGCTTTATCCAAAGTAGGTTTTGCCCAAAACGCAACGCTCAAGATTGCTAAAATGCGGTATTCTGGTGGGGGAGATTGGTACGCCAACAAGACGGCATTGCCCAATTTAATCTCGTTTTCAAATAAATATTTAAAAACCAAAATCCATCCAGAAGAGGATATTGTTGAACCCGGTAATCCCAAGATATTTTCTTATCCTTATATATATATCACAGGGCATGGGAATATCTTATTTTCAGACGCGGAAGCTCTTAATCTTCGTAAATACTTACTATCAGGCGGCTTTCTTCACATAGATGATAATTATGGGTTGAATAAATTTATTCGTAGAGAAATGAAAAAAGTATTCCCAGAACACGAATTCGTAGAATTGCCTTTTTCACACCCGATCTATCATCAAAAATATGAATTCTCAAAAGGACTACCTAAGATACATGAACATGACAATAAACCACCACAGGGTTTTGGTATTATTCATGAGGGCAAATTGGTTTGTTTCTTTAGTTATGAATGTGACTTAGGCAATGGTTGGGAAGATCAAAATGTGTACAATGACCCCGAAAATGTAAGACAAGAAGCTCTTAAAATGGGAGCCAATATTCTTCAGTTTTGTTTCACTTCATTTTAGACGAGTATAACTATACTACGAAGATTTTTTTTATTGTATTTTAACAACACTTGACTCCTTTTTACTTATCTCTGTAAATAAATACCCAGCTATGGGGTTTCTATTTGTTTATACATTGCCCTATTTTCATAAACAATTATAAGAAAGCATATTATAATTCTTAGGAATACTTCAAACATTCCTATGCTAATCGTTATCATTCCGATATATTTTGTACAATAAGTATGAATATTTTGATTTTAAATATGCTTTTTTTTGATGCAATATTTGTTCTATTGAAATAGTTTATTGTATATTTGTACTAAAACCAGAAGAAACAAGAAAGTTCTAATATTATTTTAACGTAAACCCCTTTGAAACGCAAATAAATCATTGACTATGGACAGTCTAATACCCAATTTTTATCATTGTACTACTATTCTGATTAATTCAGAGAACCCATTTATTTATTCTAATCATTTTTAAACTTTATTACATTTAATTGTATGAACAAAAAACGTTTACTGAAAAGTATCGGTTTGGGCGTTCTTTTACCTCTCTCTTATTTAGCAAATGCACAAGAGGTAACCGTTGCAAACCATACAAAATCTTCTCCAAAACTTAGCTTTGGAAACGAGAGTTTTAAAGAAGATCGCATGGCGGGTAGTAGTAAGAAATTTTCCATCGAATCAATCAATGGTAGAGTTACTACTACAGGTGGTGAAGGAATCCCAGGTGTTTCTATTTCACTAAAAGGTACCACGAAAGGATCAACAACAAATGTAGACGGCAAGTACAGTATTGATCTCAATGCTGACCAACTGAAAGGGGGAGTCCTCGTTTTCTCAATGATTGGATATGTTACATTAGAAGAGAAAATTGGTAATCGCTCTTCGATAAATGTTCAATTAGCTGAAGACTCTAAAAATCTGGAAGAATTAGTGGTAATTGGTTATGGTTCTGCTCAGAAAAAGGACGTTACAGGTTCAATTTCATCCATACAGATGGGCGATATCAAAAATCAAGTAATTACTTCCTTAGATCAAGCTCTTCAAGGTAGAGCGTCAGGTGTTACAGTAAATAATAATTCAGGAACTCCAGGCGGTGGTGTATCAGTTAGAGTAAGGGGTATAACATCCGTTAGTTCTACTAATGAACCTCTCTATGTAATTGACGGGATACCCGTAGATGGAGGAAATGAATTGGCTGGAGGTAGTAGTAGCCTTTCTTTTAGTAATTTAGGAGGCGGTGGTGGACAAACCAAGCAAAATGCATTATCAGGTCTAAACCCCAATGACATAGTTTCAATGGATATCTTGAAAGATGCATCTGCTACTGCAATCTATGGTTCTAGAGCATCGAATGGTGTCGTAATCATTACGACCAAAAGGGGGAAAGCCAACGAGGCCAAGATATCATATGATACATACGTAGGATTTCAAACGGTTACTAGAAGATTAGATGTTATGAATCTTCAGGAATATGCGGCCTATCAAAATCAAATTCGTAAAGAGCTTAACATTATTCCTGTAGAAGAGTTAGCAGATCCTTCGATCTTAGGCCCAGGAACTAATTGGCAAGATGAAGTTTTTCAAAATGCGAAAGTACAAAATCATCAATTGTCGTTCTCTGGAGGTAAAGATAATCTTAATTTTTATATATCAGGAAACTATTTTGATCAAGAAGGTACAGTAGTTGGTTCAGGTTTCAATAGGGCTTCACTAAGATTTAACTTAGATAGTAAACTAAAAAATTGGTTTAAGTTTGGTGTTTCAACAAACGTTTCTAAAACCCATCAAGACATTACCTTAACAGACACAAATGATGGCGTATTAGGAACAGCCGTATTGCAATCGCCCTCTGTACCTGTTAGGTATCCAAACGGTAACTATGGGGCTATTGATGATCCTTCTGGGTTTGTAACTATCAATCCTGTTGCACAAGCTTTAATCAGGACGATGACAAGAGATCAATATAAGCTGAACGGAAATACATTTGCTGATATTTCCCTTTGGAAAGGTCTTAGCGTGCGTCTTGAGGGTGGTGGAGATTTTAGTTTTACAGAGAACCTTGGATTTAACCCAACGTACAAATATGGACGTCAAGAAAATCCAGTTTCTACATTATTGAAGAGAAATGAGAATAACGTGTATTTCAATACGAAGCAATTATTGAATTACAATGCAGTTTTCAAAAATAAGCATAAAGTGTCTGCTATGGTGGGGCATGAAGCACAAGGTAATACATATAAAAGCTTTGATGGTTCGGCTAAGGAGCTTAGCTCTAATGAAGTTACTTCTTTCAATATTGCAAATCCTTCAACAGTTATTTTATATGAAGCGAATAGCCCTTGGAGAATGGAATCTTATTTAGCAAGAGCAAATTATGGATATGGTGATCATGCAAATCTAACAGCTACATTTAGAAATGATGGTTCATCTAGATTTGGTCCTGATAATAGAAAAGGAAACTTTGTATCGTTTGCTACAAATTGGAATCTAACAAGTCATAAATTCATGAAAAATATCAATCAAATTTCAAGTTTGAAGCTTAGAGCAGGTTATGGTCAAGTTGGAAATCAAAATATTGCTGATTATGCATACGGTTCTTTACTTGGTACTGTACGTTCTTCCTATGGTACTGCGTATAAATTGAACCGTTTAGCTAACCCAAATTTGGGATGGGAGTCTTCCAACCAAACCAACTTAGGTCTTGATCTGGGTCTATTCAAAAATAAGATAAGCTTGACAGTAGATGTTTACAAAAAAATATCTGAGGACTTTTTACTTTTAGGTAATTACCCTAACTATTTAGGTATAGGCAAAGAGTGGTTTGATGTAGGGTCGCCATATGTAAATCAAGGTGAAATGCAAAATACAGGACTGGATCTTTCTTTGAATACTGTCAACGTTGATAAAAGCAATGGAATCAACTGGACAACTGCTTTGGTGTTTTCAACCTATAAAAATAGATTGAACGCATTAGATGATCCGAAGTCAGTTATTGATAATAATATTTCGCAAATTGACTTTTCAGGTGAAACCGTAACTAGAACTGCTGTAGGACAACCTATTGGCCAATTTTATGGATACAAGGTTGCTGGAATATTCCAAACAGCAGAAGAGGTTAAAAATGCGGCTTTTCAAAATAGTAGAACGGCTCCTGGTGATATTCAATTTCAAGATCTAAATGGAGATAAAAAGATTGATAACGATGATAGAGCATATTTAGGTTCTCCGCATCCAGATTTTACTTTTGGACTTACAAACAGTTTCAAGTACAAAAATTTTGATTTATCCTTGTTTGTATCTGGGTCTATTGGTGCTGAAATTTATAATTATACACGTTCCAGAACGGAAGGTATGATTGATGTTTATCCCAATCAGCTTAAAACAGTGGTTAATCGTTGGACGCCAGAAAATACAACAGGAGGTATGCCAAGGTTCTCTGGTACAGATCCGAATCAGAATAGAAGAGTTTCAGATAGATTTATCGAGGATGGTTCATTCGCTAGAATTTCTAATCTATCATTTGGATATGTTTTACCCGCAAAATTGTTTAATAAAATGTTTGTTAAGAAGTTAAGAATTTATGGTTCAGGTCAAAATTTATTTACCTTCACCAATTATACTGGTTTCGATCCAGAGCTAGGTTCTTACAATCAAAACGCTTTGTTATCTAATGTAGACGGAGGTAATTATCCGACGCCAAGATCTCTAACGTTAGGTTTAAATGTTGAATTTTAAAGATAAAAAAAAATGAAAAATAAAATTATAAAGTATTCATCTATTATATGTTTCTCCTTGATAGGTTTCTCTTGCGAGAAGGATTTTCTAGACAAAACCCCGCAATCAAACTTAACCCTTGATAATTTTTATCAAAATAAGGAGCAGATTATGGGAGCGACAGCATCTTTGTATGGTCGTCCTTGGTTCAATTTTCATCACGTTAATACGCAATTAATTGAGGCAATGGCTGGAAATGCAACTCATTGGAATACTGCCAGTGTAGTTAATTTTCAAACGTTTAATGTACAGGCAAATAGTTCGGATCTTAATTTAATGTGGGGTGGTTTGTACAGAGTAATTGGTTATTCAAATACAATTATTCATAGTTTGGCTAAGAATGCAGGTCCTAACGTTTCTAAAACAGATGTAAATGAAGGAATGGCTGAAGCTCACTTTATGCGAGCAGTCGCTTATTTCTATTTAGTTAAATTGTGGGGAGCTGTTCCTATTGTGGAAAATACCGAGGATCTCGTTGTCACGGATACTAATATACCGAGGAATGAAATTAGTTCAGTGTATGAATTTATTCTAAGGGATTTGAAATTTGCAGAGGCTAATGGAAGACCCAATCGTGATGCGACGGGCAGAGTAAGCAAATGGTCTGCTAAAGCTCTTATGTCAAAAGTGTATTTGCAAATGAAGGATTACCCAAATGCAAAATTAAAAGCAGAAGAAGTAATCGCATCAGGCGAATATTCCTTAAATACCGAATATTTGACAAACTTCCAGCAGCTTAGAAACAACAGTCCAGAGTCAATTTTTGCCTTGCAATGGAATGCTTTGGGTCAATGGACAGATCAGAATACAACACAAGCTTGGATTGCTCCAAATGATGTCACTGAGCTTGGTGATGGTTGGACATTTGTATCTCCAACTTTGGACTTGAATTCAAAGTTCGAAAATGGAGACCGAAGAAGGAAATATGTGGTAATGAATGATGGAGATACCTATCCTGAACTTGTAAATAAAGCATTTCCAGCTGGTTATAGATACAATTCAGCAGGAAAATCATCGGCAACTAATTTACACTTTAGGAAAGGTGTTGTTGGTGCTAGCCCAAGTAATGGTGGTAAAGATGGTTTTGTAGCCTCAATGTTTACAGGTTTAAATACAAACGTTATCAGATACGCGGATGTTCTACTTATTCATGCAGAAGCTACTTTAGGGGCTAACCCTTCTACAAGTGACTCTAGGGCATTGGCTAGTTTTAATGCTGTTAGAAGGAGAGCTGGATTGTCAGAAAAAACATCTTTAACAAGCGATGAGATTTTCCAAGAGAGAAGAGTTGAGCTAGCTGGAGAATATGATTTTTGGTATGATTTACAACGTATGGATAGGTCAAAAGCCATTAACTATATCACTGCACAAGAAAGAGGAACTGTAACCACCTCTAGAAAAGCACTTGCTGCAGACATAGATTGGTATTTGCCAATCCCTGTGGGTGAATCAGATAGAGCACCAAGACTTAAAGATACACCTGTTCCGTATGTTTTTAAATAATTAATCTTCAATTGTTAGTTTAGAATATTTGATTTTTAACTAACTTTTAAAAAGTAGTAAATATGAAAAAAAATAGTTTTTTTACAATATGTGGTCTAGCAATTAGCTCCTTGTTTTTATTGGGTAGTTGCAATAATGAAGATTCGGCAGTTACACCTACAGGATTGACAATAAGTCCTGCACAAGTGTCTGCAGGTGATCTTGTAACAATTAAAGGAGCCAATCTTGCAGGCCTAGAAAGAGTGATTTTTGGAGGTGCAGAGGCATTAATTAATCCTGTTTATAATACGGATGGTGCTTTGCTTGTTCGAGTTCCAACGGGAACAAAATTTGGTAATACGGATGTTGTATTAATGAATAAAGGTGGGGAGTCAACTATGGCTACAATTAAACTTAAGATTTTACAGCCTAAACCAGTTATTACAGGCTTCTCTCCAGAAAAGAATGTCCCTGGTACTTTAGTGACTATTGAAGGTTCAAATTTTACAGGCCCAAATTTTCCTAAATCTATAGAGGTAAGAGTTGGTGATGTAATTGCTGAAATAGTCTCATTGGAGCCTACAAAAATTGTAATAAAAATGCCAAGTAAGGCAGGTAAAATTACCGTTAATACTGGTATTGGTGCACTTGAAGGGGGAGGCGGAATTATAGAAAGTAAGAATGCTCTCGATCTTCAAGAAAAATTATATTATGTAATTACAAATTTTGACGGTGCTGAAGATGGTGGTTGGTATATCTATGGTGATATGGATGGTACTAATGCTACAGGTGGCGGTGCAGGTATGCTCGTAAAAGATAAAGATCCAGCTCCTAAAAGTGGAAAGTTTGGTGTTATCGCTAATGTTAACGCTAGGAAAGTTGTTAGCTATGCTGGTTCAGGACACAATAAAGACATACCAACAGCTGGTTTGATTTCAGCAGGTATGACGTCTCAAAATTCAGCTATTCGACTTGATGTACATAATAACGGGAGAAAAGGAACTGTTATATATGTTAGAATTAATGATAAAACGCGTGGTGGTGGTTGGCAAAAAGAAGTTAAACTAGACAAAGATGGATGGAATGAAATTACTATCCCGCTTACTGAGTTAGTTAATTATAGATCAGATGTTAAGGGGACTATAGAAGTTAAAGATATTAAAATAATTGATTTGGGATTCCCTGGAACTGGTTATACGTCTACTCCATATGAGTGTAACTTTGACAACATTCGTTTTGTAGGAATTTAATTTCTTTCATTAATTTTGCTTTAGCCTTTGCACTGGATGTGCAAAGGCTTTTTTTATTTCTAAACATATCAATCTCAATTTCAGACAGTTTATGTTTTTAAATAGCTTTTTCGTTTTTTTGTAAAAGTAAAATATCCTATATTATGAAACCATTATTTGTATTATTATTATTATTACTTTCAACCAATCTCTTTGCTCAAAAATTTCAAGAAGGGTTTGACCGTTTTTCAAAAAAGAAACCAGTATATATTACTTTGAATGATGGATCTAAACTTGAAGGTACAATGGTTCACTTAGATAGAAAAAGAGGTAATATTGAAAAGAAATTGAAATAAAGACCAAAGAAGACCAGAAACTTATTTACAAAGCAGATCAAATAAAATCACTTTCCATAGCAGCAACTGCATATGATCAGTTTAATAAAAAATTGGAATCTACAACTAATCTATCGAAAGGCAATGGGGATTTAAATTCAGATAGAGTTCCCGATGGATATGCTTTGTTTGAATATACAGAGGTAATTGTACATGAAAAACCTATGTTTGTACTTTTGCAAGTAGTGAATGAAAGCTTTGACGACAAAATCAAAGTTTACTTCAATCCTTGGGCGATGTCAGGACCGAGGATTAATTTAATAGGTCCAATTGGTGTGGGTGGTGGAGATTTAAGTTTTTTTGTAAAAAAAGGTAATCTACCTGCATACAAAGTTTTCTACAGTAATTTTGAAGAAAATTTTGATCGAATCTTTGGAGATTGTCAATCTTTATTGGGTCAATTCAACAATAAAAAAGTATGGGGTAAGTTTGAAGAAATGGTTTTTGCTCACTCTGAGTGTAAGTGACATTAGTAGTGTTCATAAATTATGTTCTCTTTTTAGGCTTTAGGTATTTACTTTTTTGATTTTGGATTTAATTGTAGGGTTAATATGCTCTTTTGCTAAAAAACTAATCAAGGTTTTGCTCATATTTTTTGCCTAAGTTTTTTTACCTTTGCCATATGGATAATTTTGTCGTTTCGGCCCGTAAGTATAGACCCATTACCTTTGATTCTGTGGTTGGTCAGGCACATATTACGACTACGCTGCGAAACGCTATTCGTAGTAACCATTTGGCTCAAGCATTCTTGTTTACGGGGCCTAGAGGTGTAGGTAAAACTACCTGTGCACGTATTTTGGCTAAGACTATAAACTGTCAAAATTTGTCAGAATCCATAGAGCCGTGTAATTCTTGTAAATCCTGTAATAATTTTGATCAGAACGCATCTTTTAACATTCATGAGCTAGATGCAGCATCCAATAACTCGGTAGATGATATACGCAACCTTATCGATCAAGTGCGATTTCCACCTCAAGATGGTAAGTATAAAGTATATATCATAGATGAGGTACATATGCTCTCTCAAGCAGCTTTCAATGCGTTTTTAAAGACCTTAGAAGAGCCACCATCGTACGCCATATTTATTTTGGCAACTACCGAAAAACATAAAATCTTGCCTACGATTTTGAGTAGATGCCAGATTTTTGATTTTAATAGAATACAGATCAAAGACATGGCGATGCATTTAGAAAGTATCGCTAGCAAGGAAAATATAGGGTTTGATAAAGAAGCTCTTGAGTTGATTGCCCTTAAAGCCGATGGAGGTTTGCGGGATGCACTTTCTATGTTTGACCTCAATGTTACATTCTCAACTGAGCGATTTCTGAAGTATGCTGAAGTATTGGATAATCTTCATATTCTAGACTACGATTACTTTCTAAGAATTACAGATTACCTGTATCAAGGTCAATTAGCCGAGGTGCTGCTTATTCTCAATGAGGTAATTAAAAAAGGATTCGATACGCATCAGTTTGTTGTAGGGCTCAATGAGCATTTTCGTAATCTTTTAGTTTGTAAAACCCCTCAGACTATAGAATTGCTAGAAGTTTCTGATAGTATAAAAGCCAAATATTTGGAACAAAGTAAGAGTCTTTCCGATAGCTTCCTTATTTCTGCTTTGAGTGTTGGATCTCAAACTGACGTAAGCTATAATTCCGCTAAAAATCAGCGTCTTCATGTAGAAATTGGTCTTTTAAAAATTTCACAAATCCGAGCGGTATTGGACTTAGCGGGTCTTCCAGAGCAGGAAGGCCAAAAAAAAAAGTTAGTGGTATAGAAATTGAGAATAAAGGGAACTCTCAAGGTTCTAAATCGGAGTCAGAAATAAGTAGTTCTACTTTAATTGTATCCACTGCGTCCAAAGTCGAAAATCTGGAAAATCCTTCTACAATTAAGGCAAAATCCACAAAAGTACTAAAGTCAATTGTTTCTCTAGAAGAAGAGGATTCAAATCCAAACGTACAGAAAGTAAGCCTAGGAGGCATTGAAGTAAAAGAAGTATTTTCAAAAAAGTCTTTTACAAAAGAGCAAATAGAAAGTTATTTTCAAATGTTTGCAGCTACTTTGGAGGGCGATTCAGATAAATTGGCTGTGACTTCAGATTTTGAATTGGAGGGGTCTAAAATATGCTTTTTGCTTAGTAGTGTTACAATAGAAGAAAGGTTTGGTCAACTAAAAACAGAGCTACATGCATTTTTGAATGAAAATACAGGAAGTACAGACTGGGAGTTTTCTACTAAAATAGTAACTCTTCAGACGAAGAAGAAACTATACAAAACCCAAGATAAATACGAGGCAATGCTAGAAATAAATCCAAGTCTTGATAGTCTGAGAAAAAAATTAAATTTAGACTTAGATTTTTAGAAGAGTACAAAGACATACGTTAATAGCGTTTAGCCTTTGTAAAGACCCTATTTGTAAACTGAGATAATGAAAAAAGAGCTAATAATTTTTACTTTATTAGCTCTTTTAATACATCCCAATCTAGTTCTATTTTAAAATTATCTTGAATGTTTCAATAGTACCTCTTGTAGTCTTAGTTTTGATTAGATACGTTCCAGAAGACTGATTTTTGAGATTGACAGGAATGTAATTAATTCCTTGGTTTACACGACTAGTTTGCGATTTGTTTAAAACACCTAGCATGTTATACGCCTCTATAGAAATCACATCGTCTTGCAATGAATTGTAAACCAAAGTAGTTTCTTTCGATTCAGTAGGATTTGGCATGAAATAATTCCGTGAAGATATGGATTCTGTGTTTTCTTCAAAACTTAATCTTGCAGACCCCTGGGTTCTTGTTCCGATAAACTCTATTTCTCCAACTTGAGCATTTGTTTGTGATGTTCCTACCAGAGTTACTACTACTAATCTATACCCTTTGTATCCAGTAGTGTTTGTTACTGTATTACTTTTACGTTGATTTCTTGCTGTGAAATTTGTGTTATTCACGGTATGTAATAGCTGTAACGTGTTATCATCTTTAATTCCATAAAGTTCTATTTTTCTAGGATCTTTATTGGCATTATCAGCATTTGACATGATAGTAAATGATGTAACATTGTATTTGTCACCTGTTTTATAACGATACTCTACCCAAGTTGGCAAAGCTCCATTGGTGCCAGTACTATTAATGGTATTGTTCCAACTATTGGTATATACATTGTCAAATACCAAACCTGCAACATTAGGTGAAGTTTCTCCTCTTGCAGCAATAGTTCCATCCCTAGGATCCGTAGTATCAAAACTATCTGGGAAACGTTTCAATGCAGAGTTAGGAATGGCTCTTTTGGTAAGACTAGGGCCTTGATAGCTTACAGATAAAGTATTGTCGGTAAGTGCATCAAAATAATCAACTGTAATTGCGTGAGTACCTGCTTTTAATCCTATTTTTCCAGAACGTTCTTGTGCTGTATGAACGCCATCATTTGATACAACTAAAGTATTTCCTATGTACAATTTTGAACCATCATTTGAGTTAGTATAAAACTGATAAACACCGTCAGTAGAAACTGTAATGAA
>JBOFGX010000398.1:0-3293 GCA_051649345.1 Leadbetterella sp.
CAAGCGAAAAATTGTCCGAATTTTTCCCCTAAACTTGTCCCTATTCATGAAAAATTCAGGCCAACACTCTTTCGCTTGACCTCAGCCGCACCTCATTTATAGAAAAATTTCTCTTCTTGTACTTTTTGAGGGACGACTATTTATAAATTGCTCAATAGGATACGGCCAGATAGAGGATGAACTTCTTTGGGAAATTTCAGGAAATGGTCTTCAAAAAAAATCATACTTATTCGGGACTATGCATGTTTTTTGCGAAAGCCAAGCATCTATGAGCTCTGAACTTAAAAGCATAATTGAAAATTCAGAAGGAGTCTACTTGGAGATGAATTTTGATGAAAATACATACGATTTTCAACTAAATTATAGCTATTATCTAAAAAATGGTAAGACCTTAAGTAAATACTATTCTGAAAAAGAATATCTAAAACTAGAAAAAAGTTTTAATACGAAATATGTTGGCAAAAAATTGCATGATTATGAGGACTATAAACCAGATATGATTATTTCTTTTGTAGTATCTAGACTTTATAATTGCCACTATTTAATCTCTTACAATGAAATAATTTCAAGGGTTGCAAAACGGAAGAATATAAAAATTTATGGTTTCGATTCAATGCTGAATCAAGTCGAAGACGATGAAGTTGCTATCAAGGAAAGTGCTAAATTTCTTTATTCTTTACTAACGGAACCTACTTTTCAAGATTCCGTTAGAACAAAGTATAAAGAGGTTACTAAACATTACTTAAATCAAGATATCACGAGCCTAAATAAATTTTTAATAACAAATAACTCTTCAATAACTTCCTTAGTTCAAGATGAGATAAATGAAAAATGGGCATCAAAAATGATTCAAATATCCAAAGAAACATCTGCTTTATTCACTTTTAGTGCTGATAAATTAGCTGGGGAATATGGCTTAATTAATCTGCTCAGAAAAGAAGGTTACACAGTTGTTCCTTTAACTAAAAAACAAAAACGATAAAAAAAAACTGCTCGATGTTATTCTCGAGCAGCCCTTTTAAAAATCTAGAATCAATACAATTACAAATTCTGCTTTTTCAACTCCTCAACAGCAAAATGGGCAGCCCTAGCAGATAGTGCCATATAAGTAAGGGAAGGGTTCACACAAGAAGATGATGTGAAAGCCGCTCCATCGGTAACAAATACATTACTAGCACCCCAAACTTGGTTGTTGGCATTCAAGACAGATGTTTTAGGATCACGACCCATACGAGCTGTTCCCATTTCGTGGATACCGATTCCTGGTGCTTTTTCACGATCATTGTAGGTATACACATTTTTGGCACCAGCAGCTTCCAACATGGCTTTGGCTTCTGCCTCCATTGCAACACGCATTTTTTGCTCGTTTTCTCCCCAAGCGGCATCAAAACGTACAATAGGTAATCCCCAGCTATCTTTTTTATCAGAAAGTGTAAATCGGTTGGTTGGATCTGGTAAAGTTTCTCCAAATCCTCCAATACCAATACCCCAGCCTCCAATCTGCATTTGTGATTTTTTAAACTCTTCGCCAAATCCTGCACCACCCCATACTCCACGTCCTCGTGCAGCACCTCCTTGGTAGCCAAATCCGCGTAAAAAATCACGCTTATCTGAGCCCCAATTAGTAAATCTCGGAATATAAATGCCATTAGGTCTACGGCCATAATAATACATATCTTCAAAGCCTTCAAAAGTACCGCCTGCACCTACTCCCAAATGATGATCCATCACATTTCTACCCAATTGATCAGAGGCATTACCAAGCCCATTGGGATGGGTTTTAGAAATAGATTGCATCATGATCCATGAAGAGTTTATTGCACTCGCGTTCAAGAAAATGATTTTTGCGTAATATTCAGATACCTTTTTTGTGTTTTGATCAATCACTCTCACTCCAGTAGCCTTTCCTTTAATATCATCAAAAATCACTTGATATACGATTTTATCATTGATGAGTGTAAGGTTACCCGTTTTTTGTGCTGCTGGTAAAGTGGCCGATTGCGTACTGAAATAAGCACCGTATGGACATCCACGCATACATCTATTTCTAAACTGGCAAGCCCCTCTGCCTAGAGCCAATTGCTCAGGTGTTGGATTCGTAAGGTGAGCTACACGACCCACGATCATATTTCTACCCGGAAAATTCTTTTCAATACCTTTCTTAACTTCTCTCTCTACACAGTTCAACTCCATCGCAGGCTGAAAGTCACTATCTGGCAACACATCCAAGTGTTCATTGGACCCACTAATACCTGCAAACTTCTCTACATATTTATACCAAGGCTCTAAGTCTTTGTAGCGAATCGGCCAATCTACGCCTATTCCTTCTTCTGCATTGGCTGTAAAATCACGCTCGTTCCAACGATACGATTGCCTTCCCCATAGAAGAGAGCGACCACCTGTGTGGTATCCACGTATCCAGTCAAATCTCCGAGTTTCCTCGTAAGGATTTGCACTATCTTTTTCAAAAAAATGTCTATGCTCTTCATTTGCAGTATATCCCGTACGGATACCTGCCCAATAGTCTTTACGTGTTTGGTTATCAGGTCTCCCTCCGTGTGGAAACTCCCATGACTCTTTCATGGCAGTTGTGTAATCTACAATGTGTTTCACGTCCCTACCTCGCTCAATCATGGCCACTTTAAGCCCTTTTTCAGTTAATTCTTTAGCAGACCAACCTCCCGATACTCCAGATCCTACTACTATGGCATCAAACGTAACAGACTCTTTTCCTTTTCCTACTATATTCATTTGTATTTTAAAGCTAAATTTTGAAATTATTAATGTGCGTATGGTTTTGTACCCGGTGCAATTTTCATACACCCTTCGAATCGCCCAGGAATAGGGATAAATTGTAAGGTATTAGCACCTTTCTCAGACCAAAAGTATCCAAAGACGGTTAATTCTCTTAAGATATTAAAAAAGGGAACTGCTTTTTCTACCTCTCCTTTTTTCTTCTGATTTTCTTTGACTAATCCACTCTCAGAATCTACTTGTTTAGCTTCATTTTCAGCTTTTTTAGCTTCGGCTACTGCCATAGCCTCCAAAGTCTTCATAACTTCTATTTTTTGAGCCTTTTTTGCCATCACAAAATTAGGAGCCTTCAATTTTTTAGCTTCTGCATTAGCAGTTGCCAATCCTTTTAAAAAATTAGCTTGATGAAATGGCGAATAACAATCTCGCATCATACGCTCAATAAAAGCGGCTACACCTGCTTCTTTCGCACCAGGAGTGTCAGTTTTGGGAATAATAACTTCGGCAAGTTCTGCCAATAGTTTTTTATTGTCAGGAGT
>JBOFGX010000399.1:0-2763 GCA_051649345.1 Leadbetterella sp.
ATATCGATACCCTTCAAGATTATGTTTTACTAGGCACTTCCTTAGGAGGGATGATTTGTGCCGAACTGGCAAACTTCCTACACCCTCAAAAGACGATTTTGATTTCAAGTGCTAGGCATAAATATGATTTACCAGTACGATACAGGGTTCAAAGGTTTCTACCTTTCCATTACCTTGTACCTGGGTCCTTTATAAAAAAATCTGCTCAAATTTTACAACCCATTGTAGAACCTGACTCCAAATCATACAGAGCTGTTTTTACAAGTATGCTCAATTCCAAAAGCCCTACCTATATGAAAAGATCTGTGAGGCTTATTATGGAATGGGATCGAAAGTCAAATTCGCAAAAGATATATAGAATACATGGAGATAAAGATAGAACCATACCTTTACAGGACAGTAAATCGATTTTCAAAGTAATTGAAGATGGTTCGCATATGATTACGCTTACTAGAGCTTTTGAAGTTTCAAAGGCCATTGCTGAAATTTTAGAAATTCAACACGAATAGTGAAAACTATTAGCTTATACTAGGTAATGCTTTATCAACTTTTTGAATCCCTATTTTTTGAATTTTGGGGTATGAAGTACAAATGGCTTTGAGATCGCATGTATCACATTTAGGATTACGAGCTATACAGGTGTATCTACCATGAAGAATAAGCCAATGGTGTGCTTTCGGTATAATACCCTCTGAAAAATTTTTTACCAAAGCTTTTTCAACGGCTAAAGGGGTTTTAGCCGTTAATGGTACCAATCCAATTCGATGAGAAACTCTAAATACATGTGTGTCTACTGCCATCGTCGGTTTTTGGTGAATAACAGATGCAATAACATTCGCAGTCTTTCTCCCTACGCCTGGCATTTTAGTTAAGTCATCAACCGTATCAGGAACTTGATTATTGAAATCATTCACTAAAATATGAGCCATCCCTACTAGATGCTTTGCTTTGTTGTTAGGATATGATATACTCTTAATATATTCAAAAACCTCATTTGAATCGGCCTCGGCCATTTTCGCAGCAGTAGGAAAAGCTTGAAAAAGAGCCGGCGTAACCATATTGACTCTTTTATCTGTACATTGTGCTGACAATATTACGGCCACTAATAATTCAAAAGGATTCTTGTATTGAAGCTCCGTTTCTGGCTCTGGCATGTTTTCGCTGAAGTATTGAATAAGCGAATCGTATTTTTCTTTTTTTGTCAAAAATGAATAAATTTTAGTCCAAAATACACCACAAATCTTACATTCTAAAATCAACAAAAATTTATGGGTGATGCAGCCGTATAGTCAATACATAAAATACAAACGTAAAGATCATTTTTATTGACAATACAAGTAATTAATATAATTTTTAGAAGAAACTATAATCTCCACACTTCGAAAACACTAACAACTGTGATATATATTTGTGTATATATTTTTGTAAAAGAATACATAATCAGCCAAAGGTTAAGGTAAAAATATGAATAAGATTCAGCTTCGGATAGCATTATCATTGTTTCTTATAAATCTTATTTCCTGTTCTGAACAAACGAATGTTTCACCATCAGAGATTTCTGAATCCCCTGTAATCGTTTTAGCTCCAATAAAGATAAATGATACATCTAATGACATCGTAACCTATGAAAACAACTCTCTGAGTTTTACAGGTATAAACGCGGTATATGAAAAAGAAAAGGCGAAAAATGATTTTGGTGATCTAGAAGGTGAATGGCAAGCAGGTAACACCATGATTTTCGATCAATCTTGCCGAGTTGTGATTCCTGCCAATTCTACTTTTGATCAAAAAAATGAAAACTCAGGTAACGGCAATTCTGTTAATATTCATTTGCCATTAGGCACTGAGTATGAGTTGTCTTATAAAGTTAAGTTTGCAAAAGACTTTGATTGGTCCAAAGGAGGTTCTTTGGGATTTGGATTATCTTATGGCGAGGGTAAAGAGAAAGCTCTTGAAGGGGAAGGTGGTGAAATATCATTGAACTGGGTAACTGATAAATCTGGAAATGCAAGTTTTGTACCTAGTACATTTATAAAAGATAGTCATTCGAGCAAAGGCACTAGTTTTGATGCTCAGTCATCTTTTATACAAAAAGGCACTTGGTATACTGTAAAAATGCGTTTTAAAACTCAAACTGAAGCCAAGTCTTTAGGCGATCTTTTGATTACTGTTGATAACAAAACACTCTTACAAAAGTCAAATTTTGTAATTGCAAAAAATACTAAGTCATCTTTTATCAATAAAATTGCTTTTCACACCTTCCGCCATGCAGGTAAAGAAAATGCTTCTAATACAAATGGAGAGGTATTTTACGATGATGTATCTTGGAGACGAATCTCTCAATAATCTAAAAATTCAGTTTGGTAAGTTTTATCTGATTCAAGTTTTCAGTTTTATTAAATTCTCGAATCAAAACATACCCATCTTTTGCGGGATAAGGTAGAGACATGATGTCTTTTTGTGGACTCATGGGTATTACTTCTTGTTTTAGATCTCCATTACTAGCCACATTCATGTATAGATTATACGATCTATTGTTTGACTCCGTATCGGAATATTCATAATCACTGTAGAAAAACACACAAGCATTGTTGTCATTATATTTTTCATTAAACAAATACTTACCATCTACAAAACCGTTCAAAGCATTATTGAGTTTTATCTCTTTGTAACTTTCGATTTTGAATTTCTTGTTGAGTTGAAACAATCCAAAGAGATCGTAATGGTGACTAAGTACTACCATTGAGCCATCGTTGAGTAGCT
>JBOFGX010000400.1:0-5986 GCA_051649345.1 Leadbetterella sp.
AGATAGTTGATTTCATTTCAAAAAGTTGTAGAACTTATCCGTTGGAAAAACCTAGGCCTTATTCTTTTGGCACAGTTGGTGACTGTATTCGTGTTCTTAAACCCTATTTTTTATACGATAATTGTTTCTTACCAAGCTTGGTGTCTATTTTTGTCTTGTATAATTATATCTGCTTCAGGTTATATCATCAACGATTATTTTGATGTCAAGATCGATCAGGTAAATAAGC
The DNA here is from genome assembly GCA_051649345.1 of Leadbetterella sp. Lineage (GTDB taxonomy): Bacteria > Bacteroidota > Bacteroidia > Cytophagales > Spirosomataceae > Leadbetterella. The sequence goes on from JBOFGX010000400.1 coordinate 230, forward strand.
CTCAAAGGGTTATTATAGGACAATTTCTCAATCGAAGAAAGGCTCTACTCATCCATCAGATTTTGAACGTGATAGGCATCACCATGGGCTTAATAGTAGGTTTAAAGATATTTGCTTTGAATGTAATTTGTGTATCCTTATTGTGGTTTTATGCATCCGTTTTTAAAAGGAGAGCATTTATTGGAAATATGATTGTGGCTGGATTATTAGCAATGGTCTTGATAGAAATTGCTTGGTACTATGATCCTCATAACCTTAAAATTTGGTTTTATGCATTTTTGGTATTTATAGTCAATCTTATAAGAGAGATAATTAAAGATCTAGAAGATCAGGAAGGAGATGCGTTACATGGAGCTCGGACATTGCCAATTGCCTACGGTGTCCCTTTTTCTAAAAACATTATATATGGCATATGTGTAATAGGAATTTTGGTTTTGACAGGGGTTATGTTTTTTAGAAATGAACCTATAGTTTTAGGATTGATATTTTCTATGCATTTGTTTTTTGTGTTTATATTATTCAAAGTAAAAAAATCAGATAGAAAAATTCATTATTCGTTTTTGAGTAGTTTCATGAAGTATTTCTTGTTTCTAGGCCTTTTTACAGCATTTTTGTTTAAATAAGCCATTTCTTTTAGATCGAAAATAGGCTGTAAGTGAACAGTTATACTGAATAAAATGTTATTTACTATATTGTTAACTTTTTGGTTTAGATATAATTATAATTAGAAATGAAAAATAGTAAAAATTCCAGTTCTGATAATGAAGTGCTATTTTCGGAAAGTCAAAAATTTAGACAATGGTGGCTTTGGTCGCTGCTAGTAGTTGTTAATGTCTATTTGGTTTATGGTGCATTTAATCAAGTTATGAATGGAGTGCAGTTTGGCAAGAATTCTGTTAGTGATTCGGGTGTGATTCTGCTTGTTGGGGGAATCCTCGCTCTTTCTATTTTGATTTTGTATCTTCGTTTAGAAACTGTAATTAGACATGATGGTATTTACGTCCGTTTTTTCCCATTTCATTTTAAATATAAATTCTATGCATGGAATGAATTGAAAAAATCATACGTAAGACAATATTCTCCCTTGTTTGAATACGGTGGTTACGGTTATCGTATCGGTGTGTTTGGATCTGGGGGAGCATACAATGTATCTGGAAACAAAGGTATTCAGCTGGAGTTTCAAGATAATAAAAAACTATTGATAGGATCCAATAAGTCAGACGAATTACAAAAAGTTCTTAGTCAGATGGGACAAGTGAAGTATTAATCAATTTATTGGTTTTACTTTCTTTCAGGGCTTCCGATTTAATAACTAACTTTGTCCCAAAATCAATTTTAGGTGATGGATCTTGCCATTTTTGCTTCTGGATCGGGTTCTAATGCAGAAAATATTCAAATATATTTTGATAATCATCCCAAAGTCAATATATCTCTAATTGTTACGAATAATCCCGAGGCCGGTGTCATTAAGCGAGCTCATAGATTGGGTGTCCCTTGTCTTGTACTAAATAAAGAAACATTGAAGGATGAAAACAATCTGATTAGAATCCTTGCACAATTTGACATTGATTACATAATACTAGCTGGGTATTTATGGCTGATTCCCGGGTTTTTAGTTAACAAGTATCCTAACAAAATAATCAATATCCATCCTGCACTTTTACCTAAATACGGTGGCAAAGGTATGTATGGACAGCATGTTCATGAGGCTGTATATAACAATAAGGAAAAAGAATCGGGCATTACGATTCACTTTGTGAATGAGCAATACGACAAAGGGGAATTTATTTTTCAAGCCACCTGTAAACTATCTTCAGAAGATACCCCTGAAGATATTGCCCAAAAAGTCCATCAATTGGAGTACGAACACTTTCCTAAGATAATAGAAAAAGTGGTCTGCGAATAAAATATTAATCTTTTACTTCTTCATAATCAACATATTGTCCACCAGAAGATTTGTTGTTGCTTGATTTAGGTGTATTTTTATCAATTCTAATTTCTCCTTCTCTCTGCCTATATTCTGCTTGATCATATCGATCGTTTTGACGCTTTTTTTCTTTGGCTATTTCTTTGCCTACAACCATCCAAAACAAAAATCTCCGTACAGTAGGTACAAAAATTAATATAAGTAGAAATATAAATATAAATTTAAACATCGACTTGTTTATTCTTCCAGTAATTTTTCAATGTAAATGGCGGCCTCGTCTTCAGACGGATAGGGTGCTTTATCGTTTACTATTTTTCCAGTTTTATCTAAAATCATATATCTAGGTATTTCATTAATGCCATATTTTTTTCCAACCTCAGCTCCTTCATCATCAGCGAGATAATGTTCAAAACCTTCGATTTCCAGTGATTTTATAGCTGATCTCCATTCGTCTTTATTTCCATCCAAGGATACGTTCATAAAAACAACGTCTTTACCCTCAAATTTGTTCTTTAGTTTTTTTGAATGTTCGAATCCTGCTCGACACGGACCACACCAACTCGCCCAGAAATCAGCATATATTACTTTTCCTTTGTACTTAGCTATATCAAGAGGTAAACCTGCATCCGTTTTTATTCCGGCAGTAGAAATATCAACTCGAGTTGCTTTTTTTAATTCGCTTGCTATTTCGTCCCCTGTTTCTTCTCCAGTTGCAGATTGAGTAACTTCAGTAGAAGGCTTACTTGTGTAGGAATTATAAACTGTTTTGCCTATTGCATAGCCTGCAATTCCAATAAGTATGGGCCAATATTTAAGTATGCCAGTTTTTGAGTCCATTTTCTTCGTTTTACTTTAGTTTTTAATAAGTTTTTTTAATATTTCAAGAGTTTCTGGTTGACTGGGTCTGGATGCTTGCGGATTAATGATTTTGCCGTTTTGATCCATAATCATATATCTAGGAATAGAATTTATTTGGTATTTTTTTACAAATGCCGAACTACTTGCATTCCGGATATGTCCATGTACAAACTCTTGAATTCCAAGCGAATTTATAGCATTTTTCCAATTTTCGGAATTTTCATCTATAGAAATATTCAAAAATTCTATTTTTTTTAATTCCAACTCTGTAAAACTCTTTTTTAGCTGAAGTGAATGTGGAAATTCAGCTCTACAAGGACCACACCAACTAGCCCAAAGGTCTATATAGACTATCTTTCCTTTAAACTTAGTAAAGCTAAACTCATCACCATTTGGCGAGTAAAACTTTTCATCCTGAGATAGTTTTTTGGTTTCTTCGGCCTTTTTTACGTCTGCAAGTCTTTGTATTTCAAGGATATCTTTGGTATAGTCGCCTTGAAAATAGCTTCTCACTTCTGATTTTTTTATTTGACTAATGATAGTATTGACGGTTCCGATCCTTAAGGAAGCTTTATTACGCAACAATATTTCCGTCAAAACATAATCAGAAAGTCCTTTTGATAGATTTTTTACTGAATAATTGGCTTTATCATTACTCGATTGAAGTTGATCGGAATACTTTTCAAATTTCCTATCTTTGGAGTTTTGATAGGTTACGTAATAAAAAAGCATATCCCGAAAGGATTTACAAGTCAGCAAGGAATCATTTTGAAGCGACTTTACAGGAAAAGATTCTAACATAACTTCAGGAATTGAACTAACGAGTCGGAGTTTCGTTTCTCGGTTACCTCTCTCTATAGGATACGCAAAAACGTGATACCAATAGTTGAATTTAAGCTCATTAGAAAGTCTTTTTTTTGTGTTGGAAGATAGACTGTCAGTTTTATTTATTACTTGATTCTGACGGGCTATTTTCTCAAACAATTTCATCTCGATATCATCCAAATTGCCTGTAACTAGTTTCTTTTTGATTTGAGGTGTAGAAAACTGTTCATTATTTTCTCTAAAAAATTTATTGAGAAAAACGGTATCATTTCCTAGTGAATTTTCAAAGCTGGATATTTCACTCTTGTAAAATAGTCTATATGAGTCTGCTGAATCACTCTCAAAAATCTTTTGAGCTTTAGTAGGCAGCACTCCAATCAACAGGATAAAATAAAGCCAAATTTTCAATTTACTTTTCAATTTTTGATTAAACGACCACGTTTACAATTCGTTTTGGAACTACTATGATTTTTTTCAATTCTTTGCCCTCCATCCAACGAATCACTTGCTCATTGGACAATACTTCTTTTTCTATTTCTTCTTTACTCGCAGAAGCAGAGAATGTTAAATTGACTCTTACCTTACCGTTTATCTGTACGGGATATTCAAAACTATCTTCAACTAAATACGCAGAGTTAAATGTTGGAAATGGAACTTTGGTAATGGTGCTAGCATTTGGATGTAGCTGTGACCACAATTCTTCGGTAATATGCGGTGCATAAGGAGCTAAAATGACCATAAGATCACTTAGAATCTCTTTTTTTGAACATTTCAAATCAGAAAGCTCATTTACACATATCATAAACGTACTAACGGATGTATTGAACGAAAAGTTCTCAATATCTTCTTCTACCTTTTTGATAGCTTTATGTAAAGATTTTAGCTCTTCTGGTGTAGCTTTCTCCTCTGTAATAATCCATTTTTCGTTTTGATCATAAAACAACCGCCAAAGCTTTCGCAAAAATCGATAAGTACCTTCTATAGAACGAGTATCCCAAGGTTTACTTTCTGTCAATGGTCCTAAGAACATTTCGTATAAACGAAGTGTATCGGCACCATACTTTTCTACAAGCGTATCTGGATTGACTACGTTAAACTTAGATTTTGACATTTTTTCTACCTCATGACCACAATGATAAACACCGTTTTCAAGAATAAATTCTGCATCTGGACCTACATCCAGGCGTGAATTTTTGAATTTTTCAATATCTAAGACGTCATTTTCTACAATATTTACATCCACATGTAATTTTACAGTTTCGTATTGAGAAATCAAGCCTTTCGATACAAATGTAGGCTTAGGAGCGTCTTTTAATCTATATACAAAGTTTGATCTCCCTTGAATCATACCTTGATTGATGAGTTTTTTGGCGTATTCGTCTTCGGGTACATGACCTAGATCAAACAATATTTTATTCCAAAATCTACTGTACAAAAGGTGACCTGTGGCATGTTCTGTGCCTCCAACATAGAGGTCTACATTTTTCCAATAGTTGACGGCTTCGGTAGAAACAAATGCATCTGAATTTTGGCTATCCATATATCGAAACCAATACCAGCTACTCCCTGCCCAACCTGGCATCGTACTCATTTCAATAGGGTAGGAGTTCGTTTCGCCTTTGGGCAAATACGTCCAGTTTTTGGCCCTTCCCAAAGGAGGCTCTCCGGTTGAGGTAGGTTGGTATAGATCTATTTCAGGCAACACTAAAGGCAAATCGGCTGGATCAATTAAATAAGGAATGTCTTTGCCTTGCTCCGATTTTTTAAAATACACAGGAACTGGCTCTCCCCAATATCTTTGACGGGCAAAAACACTGTCTCTTAACCTAAAATTTACTTTTAGTTTTCCTATTTTACGATCTAAAAGTTCTTTTCCTAATACATCCAAGGCGGCTTGATATGTTAAGCCGTTAATCATTCCAGAATTGATGTATTTGCCTTCTTTGGTAGGGTCAGCTGCTGTCAGTGTATCGCATTGGGCATCCAAAATTGGGATGATGGGTAAATTAAATGCAGTCGCGAAATTCCAATCTCTTTGATCTCCTGATGGTACACCCATGACAGCTCCCGTTCCATAACCGGCTAAAACATAATCCGCTATAAATATGGGAATTTTTTCGTCATTGAATGGGTTGAGGCAATACGAT
>JBOFGX010000401.1:0-3270 GCA_051649345.1 Leadbetterella sp.
CATGGTAAACTCCTTTGGTTAAGAGATTTTATGATAAATAGATTATTGGGATTCTTTCCTGTGGGGCCATCGGATAAAGATCTTGAAAAAGGAAGTACTATTTGTTATGCTGAGGTTAGAAACGAAAAAGGACAGCTTGCCACATCTACTATTTTAGGGCCTGAGGCGTATGTATTTACAGCTCATACATTGCTACTTATTGCCAAAAATATCTTGTCGGGAGATTTTAAATCAGGATATCAGACTCCAAACCTATATGGTGTAAAACTAATCAAAAATATCCCCAAAGTTCAGATTTTGTAATTCTTAGAATCAAATGTTTAAGCTATTGAGATAATACGTTATCATGTTTAGATTTTGGCTTTACTAGGGCATGTAAACCTATAGCTGTTCCTGTGCCTAGAACGGCACCTGCAAGTACATCTGAAGCGTAGTGCACCCCTAAGTGTAATCTGCTGTAGCCAATCACTCCAGAATACATATATGCAGGAACGATCACGTACCATTTTTTAGGATGTAAGAGAGCAATATTTGTAGCCAAGTTAAATGCTGCTGTAGTATGACCACTCGGAAAAGATCGGGAGTTCGGGCTATCTAAAGGTTTTATAGTAGGATTTACTTCATAAGGTCTATCTCTTTTGATTAGTTTTTTGGTGCCGTAAGATAGCAAACTGCTTCCCAGACTACTTCCTCCTATAAATAAGGCGGTTTTCCAGTTCCATGTCATTTTTTTGGAATAACCAATTGGAATAATCAATACTGAACTTATCACTACAGGACTAATAGTACGGGTAATAGAAGTTAGACTTTTATCTAGTTTTTGATTTCGGTTCGTATATATGTTTCGAATGATTCTGTCGTCGAGTGTATTTTGAGCTTTTATTGGAATCTCAGAAGTGAATAAAAATGATAGTAGAAAAAAGAGTGTATAAGGTAGACTACTTTTCCATGTTTTCTTCCGTGAAAAAGAGTCATTTTTAAGTTTCAAGTTTGTTATAAGTAACATTTCGATTTTGCTAGATATAGGGATAATTAGCGGTAATCTGATTCCAACAAAATGAATTACACTCCAATACGATACTCATTCCAAAAATTCTAAAATTGCGTAAGAATCAATGATATTCGAGACCTGAAACTTACGCAAAATATTTAACACAAAATGGATTTTGATCTTGTCAAAAGAATCTATGTATTAATAATAGATATAAACCGTATTAAACTTTGCAATTATTCTAAGGAAATATGTAAATAAACCAATTATAGAATTTAGGAGTACTTTAATCCGTTTCCTATATCTAAGATTTCTTTATTTTCAGATGCTATAGTATTTAGATTGTCGGGTTCCGCTATATCCTCATAAGCGGCATAAATAACACATTTTGAAAACGGAACAGTGAAGATTAAGCCTAAACCAATAAATAGGAGGCCAGCAAAATTAATAGCACCTAATACAATTGTTAGTAAAAATACACCAAACCAATTTTTATTGACAAGTTTTCTACTCGTTTCCATGGACTCCCATGCTTCTTTGTTATTAAAAACGGCTATTTGCTGAGCAAAAGTCCAACAAATAGATATGTAAAGGATAACAATTGAACTTATTAATAATAGTGGAATAGAAGCTCCTAGTATTGATGTTACCATAGCTCTAGCATCGTTGAAATTATTTAGTATTGAAAACCCTATAGAAATTCCTAGGGGTATAATACAAATTAATACTATCAAAGATTTTATAAGTGCAATAACTACAATTTTCCCAAGATAACTAAAACCATTAAAAAATGTGCCAAAAGGTGGAGGTGTCTTTTTTACAGATGTTTCGTTCAAAACTAAATCAAAGCCAAATATTAAGCAGGGAGTTATTATAATTCCTGAGACTATATTTACAAATGGTATTAGGCCACAAATTAAAGCAATAAAAAAAAATAGTATAGTATAACCTATATATCCGCCCATATTATCTTTAAACATTTCCCAGCCTCTGGATAGATAATCACTTATTTTTACTTCGAAACCATTTTGTAAATTATTCTTTAATTTTTCCGACATAGTTTTATTTGTTAGAGATTGATTTCCATTATAAATAAAAGTGTTTTTTTTGAATTATCCAATAATTACAAATTAATTGGATAATTTTTCTTCGATTACACTTGCAACTGTGATTCATTATTAATACGGTCAGATTTAATGAATAGTTAAAAATATGACAAAATACAGTAGTATTACTCCTTTATTTGATTTCTCACCAATATCTTTGATCTATTATTATTTTCTATCTTTTGAAAAACATTCTAATTTTATTTTTAAGCTTATTAATACTCACTTCATGTTCCAAAAGGAATACCATAGATCCCTTAGGAGAGGGTTGTGAGCCAGTGGTAGATGCCTATGCGTTTGCACTTAAAGCCTATGATAAAGATACGAATAGTGTCGAAAAATGTATGCAGGTTAAAGTCGCACTTTCTTATGTATTAGATAGTTGTAAGATTTTGTCAGATGCACAAAGGCTTGAATATGATAGGGTATTAAAAGATTTGAAATGCGGAAAGTAAAATTTAGGCTTCCCTAATTGTGTAAAGTTACTTTTTTTGAAGTAGTGTGTATACGAGTCGACACACATATCCAAGGAGCTTTTGCTTTAAGTATTTCTTATCTATAAATGAACAGATCTTTCTTATTAGCAACAAGTAAGCACTTCTGAGCCGCTCACTAAAAATTGACTTGAATGTTTGCTATCTTATTGGATAGTCTCGAAATTGCATTTTGCTTAAAGATACATTTACATGAAAACATTAAGGTGGTTTGTTTTGATTTGTTCATGGTTTTCTTGTTATTCACAAGTCTATCGGATGGGTTCACCTCGTCAGTCTGTGTCGGGAATAGATGTAATTGATACAATCTCTGTCAATAGCCCTTACCAAACCAACAATCCTCGTAATCGTACCTTTGTATATCACTTACCTTCGACAGTTCCAGATTGTAATCGCCCTCTACTTATCGTATTACACGGAGATGGGGGTACAGGTGCAAATATCAAAGGATACTCAGGTTTTGACGCACTTTCTGATAGTGACAGTTTCCTTACGGTGTATCCTAATGCCACTAATACGCTTTGGGGTCTGCAGTTTAACAAATATGCAGATAATGTAACTGGTTATGCAGGTATTCCTGACCCAAATGCAGCAGATGACATAAAGTTTATTTCTGATCTTATCGATTTTTTCTTTAATACCTATGGCATAGATCGTACGCGTGTATATGTGACAGGGC
>JBOFGX010000402.1:0-2807 GCA_051649345.1 Leadbetterella sp.
AGAAGGAAACAATTCTGGAGGGAGTTACTAACTTTGAGTGTAGGAAAAAAGGAATACCAGTTCCTATTCTAAAAAAATATTTACCCTCAAAACCTAAATAAGACCCATACTACTCCCTACCCAACTGCTCATAATACACTTTTGGATTCTCCAAAATAGATTTGGTTAAACTGTAGTGATCCAGTTCGGTGAAGTTGACAGATGTTATTTTCCCTTCCGAAACATGCAAAATCTCTGCCTCAGGCAAGCAAAACATAATGGGCGAGTGCGTTGCAATAATAAACTGGGAGTCAAAATTCTTGACGGCTTCTCGTATCAAAATTATCAAGCTGAGTTGCCTTTGTGGAGATAGTGCCGCCTCGGGTTCATCGATTAAAAACAAACCTTTGCCTGCAATTCTAGCCTTAAAAAAGTGCAAAAAACCTTCCCCATGCGACATGGCATTGAGGTCTTGTGTGTATCGGTCTGTATAGGCTTTTTTCTCCTGTTTTATGGGGGCAAGTGCCCTTTCAAGGTCTCCCCCCGTCCACGACTGCTCTATATCTTGTATTTCGGCATCGAGCTCTTTTATCTGGTTCAAGAGATGTTTTACAAAACCCAAAAAATCCTCTGCTCGCGTAAAAAAACCTGAACGTGATTTGTCTCCATATCGCAAGGACAGCATTTTGCCCAAATCCCTAGCGGGTTGCATAAGTTCATCTTCTACAATAGAACTCGAGCCTACCGTTTGAATTTCAGATGCATAGGCAAATGCCTCTAGCAAAGTAGATTTGCCAGAACCATTTTCACCCACTAAAAAAGTAATATTTTTTGAAAACCGAATGGTCTCTAAATTTTTGATAAGATCCAGTGTAAACGGGAAAATAGGATTTTCGGGAATATTACGAAGCGAAATACTCTCTACAATCATTTTCAGGCATACTCAAAAGCGAGCATTTTTTCTATGGCAGCTCCTATTCCTTTGGCATCAAATCCACACAAGGCATAGAGTTGTTTTTGCTCACCGTGCTCGATAAATTCATGTGGAATACCCAAGCGTACCACCTTACTTGCATATCCATTATCTGCCATAAACTCTAATACTGCTGTACCCACACCCCCTGCGATGCAGCCATCCTCGACTGTGATAATTTTATCGAACTTTTGAAATACCGTATGCAACATATCTGTATCTAGCGGAGCCGCAAAACGTAGATCGTAATGTGCTATGCTGGTATTCCCCTTTAAATTAGAAATAGCTTTTGTAACTTCATTTCCGATAGGGCCAAAACTCAAAATGGCAATATCATCCCCTTCCTGAAGGATACGGCCTTTGCCAATGGCTATTTTTTGGAATGGCTTACGCCAATCGGCCATCACCCCTTCTCCTCTGGGATATCGTATCGTAAATGCAGATTCTCCTTGTTGAACTTCATTTGACTGAGCCAAAAACATAAGGTTTCGAAGCTCCACTTCATTCATAGGCGAAGCCACAATCATGTTGGGGATGCAACGCATATAGGCAATATCATACGCTCCGTGATGCGTAGCTCCGTCTGCTCCAGCAAAACCTGCTCTATCTAAACAGAAAACAACAGGGAGCTTTTGAATACACACATCATGAATAACTTGATCGTATGCACGTTGCATAAAGGAACTATAAATATTGCAAAACACCTTGAGGCCTTGGGTGGCCATACCCGCAGAAAGAGTAACCGCATGCTGCTCTGCTATGCCTACATCAAAAGCCCGCTCGGGTATTTGCTCCATCATAATGTTCAAAGAGGATCCAGATGGCATGGCCGGGGTAATGCCTACAATGCTTGTATCTTCTTTGGCTAGTTCTACGATGGTATGTCCAAATACATCCTGATACTTAGGTGGCATAGGTTGGGTCACAACCTTCTTTTGTATTTCACCTGTCACTTTATCAAACAGACCCGGTGCATGCCATTTGGTTTGGTCTTTTTCAGCAGGACCGTATCCTTTGCCTTTTACAGTAAGGCAATGTAAAATTTTAGGTCCGGGAATATTTTTGAGGTCATTAAAAATCGCGACCAAGTGATCTATATCGTGCCCATCTACAGGGCCAAAATAACGAAGATTCAAAGCTTCGAAAAAATTACTTTGACTTAACAAAGTGCTCTTCATGGCATTTTCTACCTTGGAAACTATCTCTCTAGCACTTTTTCCGAATGTGCTCATTTTACCCAACAAATTCCAGACATCGTCTTTGACTTTGTTATAGGTCTTAGAAGTAGTAATATCTGTTAGGTATTCTTTAAGTGCTCCTACGTTTGGGTCAATCGCCATGCAATTATCGTTCAAAACGATAATCAGATTAGAATCCCGAATAGCACCGGCATGATTCATACCTTCAAAGGCCAAACCGGCTGTCAAAGCTCCATCACCAATAACAGCTATGTGTTGACGAAGATCATTTCCATTTATTTTAGAAGCCATTGCCATACCCAAGGCCGCCGAAATGGAAGTTGACGAATGCCCTACTCCAAAGGCATCGTATTCGCTTTCGCTTCTGTTCGGGAAGCCAGAAATACCTCCCATAATACGATTGGTATAAAATCTATCCTTACGACCCGTCAATATCTTGTGCCCATAGGCTTGATGTCCAACATCCCACACTAATTGATCGTCTGGTGTATTGAATACATAATGCAAAGCCGTTGTCAATTCAACAACCCCCAAACTAGCTCCAAAATGACCTCCATTTACTGACACCATATCAATAATAAACTGCCTGAGTTCATCGCAAAATTGAGGTAATTGTGCTGTTTTTAACTTTCTGAGGTCTTCAGGTAATTGAATTT
>JBOFGX010000403.1:0-12231 GCA_051649345.1 Leadbetterella sp.
TGAGCAAAAAGCGAAGGTGTAAAGAGTATACATAATAATAAAATTCTTCTCATGTGAATATGGGTTACCTTTAGAAAAAGCTGGATTGCTTATACACTATTTTTCATCAGTTTAAAGAAACTCGACAAATATCATTCCAAAACCAATGTCCAAATTACGCATAACTAGATATAAATAAAACCTTAAGCGACGTAATTTTTAAAAGAATAAAAAAAAATTATTGAATTATTACAGAATCATGCAGATGGTATAGAGTTTGTGATTGTAATTTTGTGGTAATAATTACCCTACTACATTTTTTATGAATATTGGCAAGAAAACAATTTATTTGATTCGACACGGAGAAACTGAATACAATAAATTGGGCGTAGTACAAGGAAGCGGGATTGATGCCTATTTAAATGAAACTGGATTTGCTCAGGCTTCCTCTTTTTACAATAAATATAGCAACATCCCTTTCCAGAAAATTTATGTCTCGAATCTAATTAGAACATATCAAACCATAGAAAAATTTGTAGATAAGGGTATACCATACGAAAAACTAACAGGGCTCAACGAAATTTCTTGGGGTGATAGAGAAGGTAAGATACCCAATTCCACCGACAATGTCATCTATTCAGACCTAATCGAAGCTTGGCAAAAAGGTGATACACATGTGGCTCCTAACCTTGGCGAAAGCCCAGAAGATGTCGTAAAAAGACAAGCCCCCGCTCTAGACCACATTCTATCCCAAACAGACGAAACGCTCATTCTGATTGCCATGCACGGTAGAGCTATGCGGATTCTATTGGCTTATATCACCCAAACACCCCTACGTAATATGGACATGTTTGAGCATAGCAATACGTGCTTGTACAAACTGGAATATGACTATACTACCAAAAAGTTTGAAATCTTTCTTGCCAATGATGTTTCCCATCTGACGGGAATTCCACTAGAAGAGGAATTGGTGTAGTGACTTAAGCCTTGTTTAGGGTTCGTTCCAATCTAAAGATCTCGAAAGATTTAAATCACTCCATTATTGGATTTTTTCCGCTTTGTTGATAGTGTTTTTTACACACACTTTTCCGAAACTATGATTTAGCCTCCAATCAAAGTTAGTAACTCCAGTTTAACACGTTACTATTATAAAAACACATTTTGCTTAAAACCACACTATACAATCCTGTATACTTATGACTATTCACCAAACACAAAAGTCTTAGACTATTTAATTTTACCGACCGTCCCTCTAAACCACCGTTCATGCAAATTTTGATTTTTCTCCTAGCAAAAACAGAATAGATTTGGAACATATTCATCCATAATCTATTTTTCTGATCCAAGATACATGCGTATATTGAAGAACATTTCAATTTCGAATACCCGTTTGACTAGTCAAGATTTTAAGCAAAAGTATCTTTGGTTTCAAATACTAGGATGGCTGAGCTATGTTCTGTTTGAAAACCTACCCATTTTTTTGTACAATACATTTGAGACCATCAACCTCGAAGAAGTAACGAGCAGTATTGTTTCCAATGTGGTATTAGGCATTTTGCTTACGCATTACTTTAGGGGCTTATTTAAAAAATACAATTGGATTAGTCTTCCCCTATTTCCATTCATAGGGGTGATTTCGATTTGCTTTGTTTTTATGACCCTCATTCTGGCTTTCACTAATTTGTATTTAGATTTTGAAAACTCGGATACTGCCTCTCGGATTTTCTTGAATTTTATTATCAATATCCTCGCTAATACCAAGCCTATCCTTATTTGGCTACTGATGTACCTTACGTACGCTTTTAGTATGCAGAGCAGAGATAATGCTATAGAGAAAGTAACCCTGAAGGCCTCCGCGGATTCTTCAGAAGCAAGGATACTGCGGGCACAATTGAACCCCCACTTTATATTCAATGCCCTAAATAGTATTCGGGCTTTGATATTTGAAGATCCTCAAAAAGCCCAATTGGGGATCACTCAGCTATCCAATATACTGCGGGGATCTTTGGTAGCCGATCGTAAATCTACGGTAAGCCTAAAAGAAGAGCTTGCAACCATCGAAAACTATTTGGAGCTCGAAAAAATCCGTTATGAATGGCGTCTACAAATCAATTGGAGCATAGACCCCAACTCCCTTTCTGTACAGATTCCACCTATGATACTCCATACATTGGCTGAAAATGCTATAAAACATGGAATCCAAAAAGCGAATCGATGGGGATTTGTAGAAATAAAAACACGGATTGATGGGTCCAAACTTATACTCATGATTCGGAATACGGGCACATTAACAAAAACCGAAAATACCTCCATCGAAGGTGGGTTTGGATTAGAAAACACAAAAAAAAGACTTCAATTGTTGTACGGTAATAAATCTTCTTTTTCAATTTTTCAGGAAGACAAAAATGTCGTCTGTGCAAAAATTGAATTAAATGTATAAATTCTCAAGTAGTGAAATATGAAAGCAATTATCATTGATGACGAACGTCTAGCCAGAAACGAGCTAAAACGCCTTCTCGAAAATTTTCCACAAGTAGAAATCATTGCTGAGGCTGCTGATGCAGATGAAGCTATTGAACTTATAGAAAGCCTTAGCCCTGACCTCATATTTTTGGATATCCAAATGCCTGGTAAAAATGGATTTGAGCTGTTGGAGCAAATAGAAGACAAAATACCTGAGGTCATATTTACGACAGCCTATGATGAATACGCACTGGAGGCATTCAATGTTAATGCCTTGGATTACATTCTAAAGCCCATCGATCCAGCTCGATTGAGCGAAGCTATCCAAAAAGTAGAAACTCAATTTAGACTTGAAAACCTGAGTCATACTCAATCAGAGTTTCTAAAGGCTTCCGATCAGATTTTCATAAAAGACGGAGAAAAATGTTGGTTTGTAAAACTTAGCGAGGTAAAGCTTTTTGAATCCATGGGTAATTATGTACGTCTCTATTTCCAAGACCAAAAACCGATGATACTGAAGTCTCTCAATGCCCTTCAAGAACGATTGGATCCCAAAGTATTTTTCAGAGCCAACCGAAAGCATATTATTAACCTTGCTCATATCGAAAAAATAGAACCTTGGTTTTCAGGCAGCTTATTAGTGCATATCAAACAAGAACCCACTGAAAATCCATTTGAAAAAATAGAAATATCCAGAAGGCAGGCGATAAAGTTTAAGGAAGTGATGAGTTTGTAAAATACATTTTTTTATTAGGGATCACTGAAAAAGCCCTTTAAGTGCCTCTTGATCAATTCCTATTTTCCTTGGATCTAATCCCAGTTTTGTTGCCAAAAGAGAGGCATAAACAGACCTGAAATCTATTTTGAACTTTAAATCTCCATTATCCAAATCATTCAAGTCTGGCGGGGATCCCATCAGACTCGACTGCTGCATTTTACCAAGCACAAACATAGGCCCTGCGGTTCCATGATCTGTACCTGTTCCATTCGTGACTACTCTCCTTCCAAACTCAGAAAACAAAACCACAGTTACGCAATCCCACAATCCGTCCTGAGTAAGCTCATCATAAAAAGCTTTTACGGAATCATTCACCTGGGTAAGCATGGAATTGTGAATTTTCAATTGATTGTTGTGCGTATCAAATCCACTAAGAGAAGTATAATAAATCTTGGAACTTAGACCGGAACGAATCAACTTCGCAATTTTCTGGAGATTTTGTCCAATATCTGTTTTGGGATACATAACTTGACTTATGGGAGCTTTCTTTAGATTTTTAGAAATCATATCCATACTTTTATACGAAGCTTGGGCAATTTGGCGAGCAAACATAAGCTGCGGATTTTTACCAAAATCCAATTCTGGATCTATTCGATCGGCTTGCTTATATCTTTCTGGATTCTTGAACGTAACAGCCAACTGATTTTCCGACTTTAGAGCCAAGTTATCAATAGAATCTACATTGATGGCAGGTATATCACAATCTTTGCATTGTATCTCGAGATAGCGTCCCAACCAGCCTTGATTCAAAAATTTTGAGGCGTCGGATGCCGTCTGCCATATTTCTTGGCTACGAAAATGTGACCGATTAGGACTAGGATAACCTACATTTTGGATGACTTTCATATTCCCTTTTTCAAAAATAGAATAAAAATCTTTCAATGCAGGGTGGAGACCCATTCCGTTTTCAAGAGTAAGAATATCTGTTTTGGGTATGGCAATGTTCTTTCTATTACTGTAATACAAATCGTTTTCAAAGGGTATTACCGTATTGAGTCCATCATTACCGCCGTTGAGTTGTATAAAAACCAAAACCTCATCGAAGGAGCTAGAATTTATAGAAAGGTTACTCGCCGCTTGTGTTACAAACTGAGGTATTGCCCACAATCCCCCACTCAGTGTACTGGTCAATTTTACAAAATCTCTTCTGTTCATATACTCTTAACGTTTATATCAATTGAAATTCTGGACTTTTAGCTATGTGCTCAAATACTCTTACGATATGTTGATTCGCATTTTCGGATGTAGGGTCAAAGTCATACTTTAGAATTTCTTCCAGTTCAGACCGTAAAACTTTGTTGGGGCTAAAGATTAACCTTTCTTCTAGCTCTTTGAGGATTTCTTTTGCCTTTGTTTTAGAATGAAGTACTAAATCCGCTTCTCCCCAAACTTTCGCATTTATTTCATTAGAATTGTTTTCTACGTTTCCTTTAAAATACTTCTTCTTTTTACCCAGTATAAATTCTACAAAATTACTCCTATCCAAAAATATTTGCGAACTAAGCCATTCCTTACCTCCACCCCAGCCCTTTACATTAAGCTGATCGTAAATGTCCATACCCTGGTTTCTTAAAAAGAAAGCCAATTGAGAATAATTAACATCTTCAATGTTAAGCTCATGAAGCAGCTGAAAAACAAACACCAAAGGGTTTTTTATTTGACTACCCTCCGACTTTTTTTCATATTCTTTTTTAAAGAATATCTTAAAAAACGGCATCAACTCATAGTCATTTTCTCTAAGATAGCTGGCGTACTTTTTTACATCTTTCTCGCTAGGTACATCGCATACAAACCATCGCATCAGCTTACGCACAATATGCTCTGATGTAGCGTTTTGTTTAAATAGAATATCGACAATAGCGTCCGAATCAAAATTTCCTTTTTCGCCCAAAACAACTTTTTCACTGTTGTCTTTTTGGAAAGGATAGTATTGAGCCCCTCCGCGACCAAAACCAAGACCAGCCAATGATTTTGAGACATTCTTTATGTCTTTTTCTGAATAATTTCCTTCTCCTAGGACAAAGAGTTCTAAAAGTTCGCGTCCCAAATTCTCGTTTATTTTACCTTTCTTATTTTTGTCATTATCCAGATACTTTATGAGGGCATTGGAACGCAGAATTTCTTTCACAAGTGTTTTATAGTTCCCCATACCATGCAAATGAAAAATCTCATGATGCTTGAAAATCCAATAGGGTACCCTTACTGCCCTTAATGTGGAGACAAAGTGATTACTCCAAAAAACATTCAACTTTTCTTGAAACGCATTGGACTCACGATGGCATCGATACAAAAGATATGATTTCCATTGCCAAGAGTGCTTTCTAAAGGATTTTTGAAATTCGGCCTCCCTATTTTTATCTAGACGATTTTTTGCCTGAATTTCCTTAAACTCTTGGAGAGTTTTGGGCACATCGGCTAGAAAATCCGGTTCTGACCACGGGTTTTTGATTTGGAAACATTGATCCATGAATTTTTCAATTCCTAGGCTTTTAATCTGAATTGCCTCCCTAGTAGAAAAGCCCAAACGTAAGGACCACAAAACATGTTTTTCCATCCTTTTCCTTTTTACAACATTCTTTTGATTCTCAAAACGATCAAAGGTTTAATTTTTTTGTCTCAGAAATAACACTTTTTACTTTTATATATTACCCTATCGAAAGAGAAATATCGGTAAATTTGCAGAAAAATTGTAGCATTTTGCAGATATCTCAATTTGAACTTCAAAACTTAGATTCCCCTCGATTGATTTTCGATAAGGAGGCTATGGAGAGAAATATAAGCAAGATGATTGTCTTTGCTGGAAATCCTAAACAATTAATCCCGCATATAAAGACGAATAAGTGTCTGGAGGTCATTGAAGCTATGATAGAGAGGGGTATCGTCGCTTTCAAGTGTGCTACAATCGCCGAAGCTGAACTGGCTTGTATGGCAAAAGCAAGCTATGTTTTGATCGCCCATCAGCTCGTAGGGCCAAAAATAAGCAGATTAAAAGCTCTAAAAACGGCTTATCCCAACGTAGAAATTGCTAGTATTATAGATTGCAAAGATACCTTACCGATTTTGGACTCCGAGTTATCAGCTCATACTGTTCTCGTCGATGTAAATGTTGGCATGGATAGAACCGGTATTCATGGAGTGAAAGAAATTGAAAGTTTAGTTGATTCCATAAAAACCTATAAAAATCTCGAGTTTGGTGGTTTTCATGCATACGATGGCCATATTCATGATGGTTCGCTTGAGATAAGAAAAATACAGACCTATGCGGTATTTAAAGACATCAATATTTTATTTGAAACACTATCTCAGTACAATACTAATCTAAAGTTTATTGGAGCTGGAAGTCCTACATATACGATTTGGAAAAATAGCAATAAGTTTCTCAGTCCAGGGACCTGTGTTTTATGGGATTATGGATATGGAGACCTCTATCCTGAGCAAGATTTTGAATTTGCAGCGTTTGTACTTACTCGGGTGATTTCAAAACCCAAATCGGGATATATCACAGTAGACATGGGTCATAAGGCTATTTCAGCCGAAAATCCTATCGAATTCAGATGCAGAGCTCTAGATAAACGCAGTTTGAAACTCGTCTCTCAAAGCGAAGAGCATTCTATTTTTGAAGTCGAAAACAACGAGTTGTTTCAAATTGGAGAAGAACTTCTGATAGTACCCTATCATGTTTGTCCGACCGTAAACCTTTACGATGAAGCTTACGTTATAGAAAATGGCAAGTTTAAATTTAGCTGGGAAATTTTAGGGAGAAAACGAAAAATTACGATATGATAGGTGTGTCAGAAGACAATAAACTCAAGCAACTTCTGGTGGTAGGTGACAAAGTATTGATCCTCCCCAAAAATCCAAATGATAAAACAATGTCCGGCTTATACTTACCGCCTACTGTTACAGAAAAGGAAGAAGTACAATCTGGCTATGTGGTAAAAGTGGGCCCTGGATACCCACTTCCGACCATGACAGAAGACGAACCTTGGAAAGCCAGTCAAGAAAAAGTAAAATATATGCCTCTTCAAGCAGAAGAGGGTGATTTGGCGATTTACTTACAGCGACATGCCATTGATATTCAATATCAAAATAAAAAGTATGTCATTGTGCCGCAATCGTCCATATTGTTGTTAGAAAGAGCTGAAGAATTATAAACGTAAAGAATAAAAATGCTGAGAGCATATTGGGGAAGCATTGGTCATGTATCGGTAGTAATAGCTTTTATTGCTGCTATTTTTTCTACTATTTGTTACTTCTTAAGTAGCAGAGCCAAATCTGAGCAGGACCATGCTTTTTGGCGAAAATGGGCGTCTGGGACCTTCATTGTGCACGGCATAGGTATTTTTAGTGTGATATGGGCATTGTTTACTATCATTCATAAAAAATACTTTGAGTACCATTATGCTTGGGACAACACATCGCTTAGCCTACCCTTTGGGTATGCCATTTCTTGTTTTTGGCAAGATCAAGAAGGTAGTTTTTTGTTGTGGATGTTCTGGAATGTTATCTTAGGGTTTATCCTTATGCTTTGGTTCCGCAAAAAAAAGGAAATGGGTATTCAAGGTTTAGAAAGCCCCATGATGGTAACTTTTGCTGCTGTACAGGCATTTTTAACCTCCATGATATTAGGTGCTGTGATATGGGGAGACTTCAAAATCGGGAGCAATCCTTTTTTATCCCTAAAAGAGTCTATGCCAAATCTGCCCGTTTGGAAATCTCAGCCTGACTTTGTCCCAAAAGATGGTAAAGGGCTCAATCCTCTTCTACAAAACTATTGGATGGTCATACACCCACCCACACTTTTCTTGGGGTTTGCAATGACTTTAGTCCCTTTTAGCTTTGCGATAGGAGCACTTTGGAAACGTAGATTCACAGAATGGATAAAAATGGCTTTGCCTTGGACCTTGCTGTCGGCCATGGTGCTAGGAGTAGGTATTATGATGGGTGCCAAATGGGCCTACGAAACCTTAAGTTTTGGTGGATATTGGAGTTGGGATCCTGTAGAAAATGCCGTATATGTGCCTTGGCTAGTTTTAGTAGCCAGTTTTCACGTTATGCTTATTGCTCGTAAAAGTTCCTCTGCCCTAAAAGCGTCCTTTATTCTAGCAGTAGTCCAATTTATTCTTATTTTGTATTCAACATTCCTGACACGAAGCGGAATTTTGGGCAATGCTTCTGTGCATTCGTTCACAGATTTAGGTTTGTCAGGACAGCTCCTAGTTTACCTATTGTTTTTTGTGTTTGGAGCTATCCTACTTATGGCTATCCGATGGAAGGAACTTCCAAGAGATGAAAAAGAAGCTACGCTTTATTCTACCGAGACCTGGGTATTTGCCGGTGTAATATTCTTAAGTCTAGCTGCTTTTCAGGTGATCATGACTACTTCTATACCCGTATACAATACTGTAAGCAAGCTTCTAGGAAAACCATTGAACTGGTCTACGCCTGCTGAGCCCAATTTGCACTACACTACCTTCCAGATGTGGCTATTTGCTGCTATTACCACTCTGACTGGAATAGCACAATTTTTTTGGTGGAAAAAAATCAGCAAAGGTAAGCTTAATACCCTTATTAATATAGGTTTAGGAACCCTCTTGATCTCTGCCGTAATTATAATGCTTACGAAAGTAAACGACTGGAAGTACATTCTAATACTCACAGCATCCTTCTTTGGGTTTATTGCTAATGCATATATTTTGTTAGAAACATTTAAGAAAAATTTTAAAGTTGCTGGTGGAGCTATTACTCATATGGGACTAGCCCTTATGCTGATAGGCATTTTGTATTCTTCAGCGTATGAAAAAGTGATTTCTCTTAATGTTGATAATCAAAAAATATTTGAAGGCGAAAAAGATAACCGAGACAATGTCCTTCTTAATCTCAACAATCCGAAAGCCATGAATGGCTTTGATCTGAAGTATGAGGGTGAGTTTGTGGACATCAGAAATATGCCTGGATACCAAGAAAAACGAGTTGTGAAAAGCCTAAACGATGCTGAAGGAAAAGCAACACTTCGTACGGATATCATGGATGGTGACAAGAAGATTGCTTCAAGAGGAGATACCATTGTTTATGAAGGTGAAAATACGTATTATAAAATAAATTACACAAGTAAAGATGGAGCTGACTTCAACCTTTACCCTCGTTTTCAGATCAATCCCGAAATGGGAAATGTAGCCTCGCCTGACATACGATCCTTCTGGAACAAAGATATTTACGCACACGTGAGCTATGTCACAACCGATCAAGACAAAGAATGGACTTTGCCCGAAAATTTTACAGCTGGTATTGGAGATACTCTTTTCTTAAACGATTACGTGGCAATTTTGGATGATGTCAGAACGCAGAATGAAGTAGAAGGTATGCCTTTAAAAAATGGAGAAGTAGGCGTACGATCTACCTTACGTATATTGACTCGTGACGGGGAACGATTCATGTATCCATTGTTTGCCATAAAAGACGGTCAGGTTTGGAGTATTCCTGTCGTAAATAATGAATTGGGAGTGCGTGCACAATTAGTAAAAATTGACCCTGAAACGGGTAAGTTTACATTTACAATCAGCCGAGGAGAAAAAGAGTTTGTCGTTGTAAAAGCCATAGAAAAACCTTTTATCAATCTCTTATGGATTGGTACCATAATGGTCATGATTGGGGCTACAATTGCCTCCATAAGAAGATTCAAAATAGATTTAGTATGACTCGGTTTTGGATCAAAGTTGTAGGATTGTTTTTAGCCATAGTTTGTATAATACTTGCGTGGGAGTATGTTTCGGATTTATCTATTTGGGGGAAAACAGAATCCAAAACCAAGCATCACCAAATACTTACGAAAATCACGTCTATGGGTAAGATGGAATTGGTCAAATACAATTTCAAAGATATCGTTGAGCAAGAAATCGTACAGCAAATCTTACCAAATCCGAAAGCCTTGTTAATCGTAGAAGGAGAATCTGTTGGCTGTATCAATCTCCAAAAACTTAAGGCTAGTGATATTGAAACAAGACAAGACACTTTATATATACGATTACCTGCACCCGAGATATGCTATGCAAAAATTGATCATGCGAAATCTAAAATCTATGAGACCAGTTTCGCTTTTCTTAACGAAAAAGAGCTTCTCAATGAAGCTTATAAAAAAGCAGAGGAAAGTATTCTGAAAGGTGCTATTGAACAGGGAATACTTGAGCAAACGAGGCAGAATGCTCAAACAATTTTGAAGCCCATCATTTCACTTATTTCTGAAAAACCAGTAAAGATTTATTTCTAATAAAACTCTTGAATTAAATTTTAGTTATATTTAAAAAAAACTTCAATTATGTCAGTAGAAAAAAAATCCGACAAAAAAGTGTTAGCAGAAAAAATTCAAGAAGCTCTTAAAAAAGTAGCTCCTGAAACCTCAAAAAAGGCTGTAGATAAAATTATCAAGAAAGCATCTAAATCTTTATCTGACGAGATATTCTCGATACGTAAAGAAGAAGAAAAGAAAAAATTGAAAGCCGACAAAAAACTAGCTAAAGAGGCCTTCAAAACGGCAGTATTGTCTTACGCCAAAGCTAATGCACCTGCTGCTACCGCGAAGACTGAAAAAAAGTAAGCTAGCTTTATCTACACAATCAATACGTACTCAACTATTTTTTGCAGATTAATATACAAGAACTAGGTCATTAAATCCGACCTAGTTCTTTTTGTTATATACTGTACCAAAAAAAATATGTGTAAGATTTACCTTACACATATTTTTATAAAACCAATAAACTATATTTTAGAATTGATTATCATCAACTTTGACATTGTCAAGCATCAAATATCTATCTGAATTAGGAGCCCATGAAGACGCATTTCCTCCCATAAACATATGGAACATGGTACCATTCAATTTCCAACTTTGACCCGATCCTAAATAACGCTTGCTAATGTTTTTCTTTTCAACACCATTAACCCATACTTTTGTATAACCATTCGATGAGGTAGTACCTAAGTTTACACGAATCTTAATCGTGTACCATTGTCCAGTCGTTACACCTTGAAGGTAATAACTTTCTCCACAAGATGTGGTTTGTCCTCTCCAGTAGTGATAAAGCTCTAAATACGGACCTGTTTGAGTTGGATCCCTACGAAACATAACTCGTGCGGACATACCATCCGTTTTTGCACTACAGCCTCCAGGGCGAGATCCTCCTGCTAAACCTGGTAGCTTACCGCCACCATAGATAGTTCCATCATTACCCTTGCTAAATTCAAAACCAGGCTCAAAATATACCTTATACTCCATCGTATATTCATTTTTGTCTTGCAATTTAGTTTCAGCAGTAACACCACTGCCACCATTGTATGCACCTGCCGTAAACTTTGCTCTTAATGCTTTGTATTGATTACTGCTATTGTCCCAAGTTTTAATAGAGAGTGTAGGATTTGAGTCCCAAAAATAAAGTTCTTTCATATCGGATGTAGCATTCGATTGGGTATAGGTTGCCCCATCAGAATAACCTTGATAATAAGCACTCCACTCACTTGGTATGGCTGCTATTTTAGCTCCCTTATTTGATGAAGCCTTTGGGACTTCATTTTCCTGTTGGTTGTTACACGCAAATATCCCTAGTGCTAGGGTGCATACGCTTAACTTTGCCCATGCCTGAGCAGATAAATTTTGAAAAATCGAATTTCTAAAATTCATAGTTTTTTAAAAAATTAGGTTGAAAAAAATGATTACTGTGCGAAAATGTGAATAAGTAATTATTCAAAGAAATTTTTGTGTATTTTTTTTAAAAAAAAAGCAAAAGTGGGCATAATTGTATAACTGAACGTCATTTAATCACCATAAGAAGGTGTCAACGTAAAATAGCTGTCCTTCTTAACCGGAATTTGATCTAAGTAGTCGTCCCTCAAAAAGTCGGATAAATTTGGGCAATAGATTTTGAATAAACATTTAGGACAAAATCCAGAATGAGTTTCCAACGGAATATTGCCTCTGTAAGCCAGAGGTTCATGACTCGTTTGAAATTCATGGCAGC
>JBOFGX010000404.1:0-2264 GCA_051649345.1 Leadbetterella sp.
AACATAGAGCCTTTTTATTAAACAAATAAATTTTATATTTGTAACGAAAATAAATACCTATTTTGGTCATTTTGGGTAACATAAACTCTTCGATATCCATGAATAGAATTAAGATACTAATATTAATAATCTTTCTAAGTACAATTTGTAAAGCAGAGACAAGAAAAATCGATCCCGCCTTAGACTGCACCGTGAGTTGGCTTCGTGCATGGGAACTTGTGAGCAAAGATGTCTTTAAACTTCAAAAACAACCCCTTGCGAGATTTGTATTTTTTGACAGTGTCAATGTGTATACAACCTCCCCTTTGACTGGAAATGGAGGCGAAGAGATCATTGGCCCGCAACTATTTGATGAAAAACAAACTTGGTTTAAAAAAAAGCATAATGGTATCTTGATACTACCCGATAGTTCCAAAAGAGACGTACAATTGATGACTTTTGCGAGTCCCACAAATGAAAAAAATGTAAAAGCCTATTTTGTAATGCCCCTATTAAGTTTTTGGATAAAAGAAAAAGTAGATGGGCATGGAATTGGTTTAGAAAAATTAACTGCCGGCGTATTTACACATGAATTTTCTCATACCACGCAGCTTGAAAGTTTTGACAAATTCGGAGCATATTTTGATGAATACCAGAAAAAATTTGGTCAAGAAAACTTTGGAGACGATATGATGCAAAATATCTTTGAAAATGACAAGCTCGTAAAAGAAGCCTACGAACAAGAATTTCAATTTTTCAAAAATGCAGGATTTGCAAGTGAGAATGAAAGAGTAGAATTGACAAAAATCGCTATTGAAAGTTTTAACAATAAACATAAACTAATTACAAGTAAAGACAAGAAAGATTTAAGAACCTTGGATGACATTTGGCTAACCATGGAAGGTGTAGGACAATATGCCATGTATGAGTATTTTATTAATCCCAAAGGAGCAAACCTAACGGAGGAGCAAGCATTAAAAGCTATTAAAACTAGATTTTGGTCTCAAGAAGAAGGATTTTCTATGTTTTATCTTTTATCAAAATACATAAAACCAGAAATATGGTCCAATGATTTTTTTAGTTCCAATATGAAAACCATACTAGATGCTCTTCAAAAAGAAGTAGACTAAAATCTAGTTTAAAGAATAAGATTGCCAAGAGAATCCCTGCCTATAAAACATACGGTTTGAAATTTTACCGTCAACGAACAATCATCGTTTTGGCACTGTATATTTTTTTGTTGCCTTCTCGTAGTATCACATAATAAATTCCTTGGGCGTATCCACTTACAGGTATGATAGACTTAAATCCCTTCGCTGTATAAACGGTCTCGCCTTGGGTATTGATCAAGGAAGTTTCAACTATGCTTTTTTCTATGATCGGATCGATAGAAAGATGAAGCTCAGAAACTGTTGGATTGGGAAAAATCAGTAACGTACGGTCTTTTTGTTCCAAAGATAATACAGTTGGTATCACCACTACAGGCTCATCAATACTCCCCTCCCCTTGCTGAAAGCCCAGATCTCCATAAAACTTAATATCATTATACAAGGATCCTGTTGGAGACCATGCATAGCTTTCTTTTGTAGTACCGACACTCCTATTCCTGAAAAAATTCACAAACCAGCGATTGCCAACAGTGGGTTTTCCTCCAAGGTCTGCCCACGGAATAAACATTCTAGCGGACCAAGAGTCACTTCCTTTAGAGACCTCAGTTTGCCATTTAGACGTATAGTTTCTATTAAACCCTTGATCCCCTACAGAATATTGGGCTTTTTTAACATTGTTGGGATTAATAATAAACTGATAATAGACATCATTACTACCTGTCGTACTAAGGAATATCTCAAATGATTCGCCATCTTCTGGGATAGCTCCATTGGTACTAGGGGCAAGCGACGCCATTTGATTTTCAAAGGCTTTTGCATGAATGTAGAGTCCTTTATTATCATAATTGATACTAAAATTCGTTTTTTGAGATGCTACAGCAAACGTCTTGTTGATTTTGAATTCATCTATGCCCTTACCCAAAACCAAACTTCCTTTTTCCCAGTTTACAAAACTAGAATCCTTTAAATCTGGGGCGGTTTTGGTAAATGGTACGTCCACATTTTTTCTGAGAATTTTTGATTTATCTTCTATAATCCCTAGTGTGATTACGCGAGAAGATTCATCGATACAGCTTCGTGAAATAGCAAAGCAATTGCGGGGGTCATCTATCAATGCCCGTCTTTTAAGACCCAAAAGTGCCGCAGCATCATAATTTTGGGTGGTTTTATTTCCAT
>JBOFGX010000405.1:0-3425 GCA_051649345.1 Leadbetterella sp.
AGGGAGTGGTTTTCCTGAATTCATAGACTATTGCAACAAAAAGGGTGTAAACGGAGTTACTGGATTTACAGTCAAAACTCCAAATTTATCCAAATCCAAAAACACTCTTGGTTCTCAACCAGATTTTTCTAAGTTAGCAATTCTTGCCAAATCTGAAACTGGTTATAAACATGCAATGAAATTAATCTCAATAGCGAGGGTAGTGCAAGAAAAGCCTCATTATCACATCACGCTGGATAATTTAAAAGAGTTTTTTGATAAAGATTCCGAAATTAAAGTAGTGATTGGAGGTGTCGATCACGAAATTTTTCAACTTATAAAATCTGGTAATATCAACGAAGCAAAATCAATTTTATTAAAATATACACAAGCAATTCAACCTCAAAACTTACTTTGTGAACTAGGTGTTAAGTTGCATAGTGATACTCTAGAACAATTGCAAATTTGGAATGAAGAGTTAATTGCTATATGCAAAGAATTTGATGTGAAATACGTAATTTCTCCGTCTCCTCGGTATTTAGAACCAGAAGATGATGAGGTGTTCAAAATTGTCCTCGCTGTTCGGGGTGGTAGAAGAGCATCAAGTATTACTTTGGCACGAGACGCTTCATTTCCTTCGGTGGAAAAACTTCGTGAACAATATTCGTACGCACCAGAGTGTTTTGAAACACAAGAGCTAGAAAAAGAGTTTAGCGTAAGTTTTCGTACTGATTATGATAAAAATGTAGACGGAGCGTTTTTCCCGATATTTAAACTTGAACCCAATCAAACTCCTGATATACGTCTGCGTTACGAAACTTATATTGGTTTTTTGAATCGGTTTCGCCCAGAAAAATCCAAACCTGAATGGAAAGAAATCTATCCTTACGAAAAATTTTTGGAATTGGTAGAGCATTGCAAAACCATTACGCCAAATTTTGAGATCTTAGAAGGTTACGATCAAGAGTATTTTACAATCAACTCTATTTCCAAATATGTAGAGAGAATAGAATACGAACTAGATATTATTATCAGTAAAGGTTATGCGGACTATTTCTTAGTGTTTGGAGACATAATGAGTTTTTGCCGAGATAATGGTATTGTGATAAATACACGTGGTAGTGCTGCAGGTTCAATAGTTGGGTTGCTCAATTCAATCAATATTCTTGATCCAATCCAATACATTATTCCCTTTGAACGTTTCTTGAACCCACTTCGTCCTTCACCTCCTGATATTGATGGTGATTTTGCCGATGATAAAAGAGACCAGGTCATACAATACATAAGGTCACATTATGGTGAAGATCATGTGTGCCAAATTATTACTTTTGGTACTATGTTGCCACGTGCGGCGGTGAGAGACGTGGGTAGGGCGTTAGGAGTGTCGTATAAGAAGTGTGACAAACTATCCAAACTTATCCCGATTGCACCGCAAGGTAAAAAAACTACGTTTGATTGGGCAATGGAAACGTCCGAGGAGTTAAGGCTAGTGGTAGAGCGAGACGAAGAAGCCAATCAAATAATAACCTTGGGTAGAAAAATTGAAGCCAATTTCCGCCATGCTTCCTCTCATGCGGCTGGAGTGATAATTTCCCCACAGAAAATGAATGAATATTGCCCACTCCAATGGGATAGTGAACACAACATGGTAGTATGTCAGTACGATATGAGAAATTGTGAAAAAGTAGGGCTGGTAAAACTCGATATTTTGGGTATCCGTAACTTAGCAATTTTAGGTAATGCTATTAATCTTACAGAAGAAAGACGAAAAATTGACATTGATCTACTTAATATTGACCTAAACTCCGATACTACTTTTGATCTTCTTGCTAAAGGTAGAACCATGGGAACATTCCAGCTTTCTGGCGCAGTCATGACCAAATATCTGGTAGAAATGGGTCCGACCAAAGTACAGGATCTTATGGCGATGGTTGCGTTGTATCGTCCA
This sequence comes from Leadbetterella sp., assembly GCA_051649345.1. Classification (GTDB taxonomy): domain Bacteria; phylum Bacteroidota; class Bacteroidia; order Cytophagales; family Spirosomataceae; genus Leadbetterella. The sequence continues at coordinate 1,928 of JBOFGX010000405.1, forward strand.
GGTCCGATGGCAAGTATCCCTGACTATATTGAACGCAAAAAAGACACAACTAAAGTTGAGTATATTGTACCGCAAATGGAAGGCTGGATGGAGGCGTCTTATGGGATATTCGTGTATCAAGAAGATTTGTTGATGACTGCAATTGAGCTTGCAGGGTATGACTGGGGAATGGCTGACAAACTTCGTAAAGGAATGGGTAAAAAAATCCAAGAAGTAATTGATGAACAACATCCAATATTTGTGAATGGTTGTGTGGAACATTCTGGACTGGAAAGAGATAAAGCAGAAGAAATATGGGAACTTATGGTACCGTTTGGTGCGTATGGATTTAACAAAGCTCACTCATCTTCGTATGGTATGGTTGCTTATTGGACAGCCTATATGAAAGCTGTATACACGGTGGAATTTATGACAGCCTTGATGACTGCAGAAGCAAGTAGACTAGAAAAAATTGCCCAAGCAATTGGGGAATGTGATCAAATGGGAATTGCGGTATTGCCACCTGATGTTAATCTGAGTTACAATAATTTCTCAATAGAAGATGATACCACTATCCGCTATGGTTTAAGTTCAGTAAAAAATCTTGGAAGCGACGTAATAGCCACGATGATTGAAGAACGCGATAAAAATGGAGAATTCACTGACATGAATAATTTCTTGGATAGAATGGCAATTTGTAAAGGCTTTAATAAACGATCCCTGGAGGCTCTGATTGTCTCAGGTTGTTTGGATAGGCTTGGGGAAAAAGAACTAATGTCGCAAAATATTAACCTACAAAAAACACCAGAAAAAATTCTGGCGTAGGCTATTAAGTTTAGTTAATGTTATTCAAGATAAGATTTGAAAAAAAAGAATAGTTAGAAAAATCAATAGTATTTAGTGGAAGAGAGAGACATTTATCATTTCCATAAAATAGGACTAAAAAATCATCTGGTTCCAAAATAAATTCTGAGATTGATTTATAAGGTATTGAAGTGTATTTATCTGGTCTTCTTCCACCTGCTGTTTCAAAAATAATTCTTTTGTTGGTAAATACGATATTTCCTACTAATATTTCAATAATTTCTTGTCTGGTCAATAACTTGATAAATGATTCAAAAGGTATGTTAATAGTAACTGTACCTAAATTTACAAACTGATCCCAATTTCCATCAATATTCATTGCAGTTTTATAATACTAAATTATAGATAATTTATATCTTAAAAAATTAATAATGTCAAAAACAAAACTTCACTGTGTATTGAATATTGTATAAGATTAGTTATCTCTTAACGTATATTTAGAAAGAAGTTGGTAAATTGGACTTAGATCGGTTCCTTTTTTGAACTTTAAGCTAAGTGGTAATCCAAGTCCTTGCACGATAAGCTTTATCTCACAATCAAAATCAAGTGTACCTGCGGTTTCCATACTAAATAACTTCACTGAACTGTAGGGAATAGACTGATAGCTGATTTTGGATCCTGTAATTCCTTGTACATCCACAATAAGCAATCTTTC
>JBOFGX010000406.1:0-6069 GCA_051649345.1 Leadbetterella sp.
ATGCTGTATAAGAGCAAAAAGTGAGTAAGGGACTCCTTTTTTGATCACACCTATCATCATCATTTTATTGGATAAGAAATCAGAGTAGGTGATGTCTTTCTTTGCGGATATAAAGGTTTTGTCAAAATCCGATCGCTTAACAATGCTCGAAATTTCTTTATCGAGTCTATTCGAAATACTAGTAGGTACAGCAGTCATATTTTTGTGTCAAAGACAATTGTCCATAAAATTATGACAAATTTCTTGATATTTCAAGTTAGTATCCAATATTTCTTTTTAAATTATAATCTCTATTTTCTAATAATTATGTAAAGTTTTAGTGGTCAATAAACTAAACGTCTTGGGTAAGAGAGTATATCTTTTCCTGCATATTGCTTGCCATTACCGATTTCTACCCCTAATTTCGGAGTCAAAACCAACCTTTTTTATCATGTTAAAAGCAAAGGGTAATCACGCTCAAAATGCTAAACAGTTTAACGCTGATTATGATCGTACTTCTTGGCATGATGAAACTCTATGGTATGTACGTGTCAAACGAGATAAAGCCTCCAAAACCATACCCGAATGGGAAAATCTCCGTGAACAAGCCTCTCAAATAAAGAACAATGTATTATCCAATATGCATGATTATTTGCTCAGTTTTGAGCAAAAAGCTCTTGAAAATGGAATACAAGTTCATTGGGCAGAAAATGCGGAGCAACACAATCAGATTGTTTATGATATAATCAATACATATTACCAAGGAGATATTCCGAAGGCAGCACTTAAGCGGATGGTCAAATCCAAATCTATGCTAACAGAAGAGTGCCATCTCAATGATTTTTTAGAATCCAAAGGGATTGATGTGGCAGATACAGACCTAGGTGAGCGGATCGTTCAACTAGCAAAAGAACCGCCTTCTCATATTGTTTTGCCTTGTATCCATTGGAAAAAAGAAGAAATAGGGGAGCTATTTCATCAGCATTTGGGTACAGAAAAGGGGAATAAAGACCCTCAATATCTCACTGAGGCTGCTCGTCAGCATTTGAGAGAGAAGTTTCTCTCTTCACCCATCGCATTGACGGGTGTGAATTTTGCTATTGCCGAGACGGGAGAGTTTGTCGTTTGTACAAACGAAGGTAATGCTGACATGGGTGCACACCTAGCCGATGTTCATATAGCAAGTATGGGTTTTGAGAAGATATTGCCACGTAGACAAGATATCGGTGTTTTTCTGCGATTACTAGCTAGAAGTGCTACTGGGCAGCCGATTACGACTTATTCAAGTATATTTCGAAAGCCAAGAGAAACTCAACAAATGCATATTGTCATTGTGGACAATGGAAGATCAACCCAATTGGGGAGAGAAGATTTTCGAAATTCGCTCAAATGCATTCGATGTGCCGCATGTATGAATACGTGTCCTGTATACCGTCGTAGTGGAGGGCATAGTTATCATACTACAGTGGCAGGTCCCATTGGTTCTATTTTGGCTCCCAACTTAGACATGAAAGAAAACGCCGATTTGCCATTTGCAAGTACGCTTTGTGGTTCATGCACCAATGTATGTCCCGTCAAAATAGATATTCATCAGCAATTGTATAAATGGAGGCAGGTTTTAGTCAAAGAAGGGTATTCGCCTACTAGTAAAACCTTTGCCATGAAAGGGATGTCTATGGTCATGGCAAAGCCCGCAGTATTCAAGTTTTCAGGAAAGGTAGGGAGGATATTGATGAGTAAAATCCCCGCATTGGTGTCCAATAGTTTGAATCCATGGTATTTGCAAAGAGAGATGCCCGAAGTTCCCGATCAAAGTTTTCGTGAATGGTATACACAGAGTAAAAATGACAGAAGCAAGAACTAATATACTGAGTAAAATCAAGCAAAATCAGCCTAGTTTAGTGGCTTTGCCTGATGCTATGGATGAAGTTTTTCGTCCTAATGACCTTATCCGTCATTTTACAGATGTAGTAGAGTCAATTGGAGCCAAGGTGCATATAGCTTCTACCTTACAAGAAGTGCTGGGTCAATTAAGTACTCAGTTTGATTCTACGACTAGGAAAATTACGACGATACCCGAGCTTGATACATTTGCTAGCATGGACTGGATTGGTTCAGATCCACACGCTCTTTATGATGTAGATTTGGCTATATTCAAAGGTCAATTTGGTGTAGCTGAGAATGGTAGTATTTGGCTTAATGAAGGGGATATGGGACAGAGAGTGGCTCCCTTTATTTGTCAATATTTAGCTATTGTCTTAGACAAAAATGATTTTGTGGCCAATATGCACGAAGCTATGGAAAGAGTAGGAGAGCCCGAGATGGGATTTGGAGTGTTTATCGCTGGACCATCAAAAACGGCAGATATAGAACAGTCTTTGGTTTTAGGAGCCCATGGGGCTCGAGGGTTGCAAATCTTTATTTTGGATTAATACCAGATTTCGGGGAATATCGTCAGATTCAAAGTAAGAATACCTGGCAAAATAGTCGTTTTTTGAGTTATAATTCTATTAATATCTAAAGAAGCATTGGTGGTTTTGCCATTGCTGCCAATATTGAAACCCGATACCCCTAGTTTTATTTTGTTTTTCTTTCCCATAAATTTTGAAAACGTAAAATCACAGAATAATTGATTATTCTTAATTGTTTCGCCTTGTATACTCACGATTTGCTTCAAAGAAATCTTCGAATACCAAAGTTTATGAGTTAGGTTTACGCTGATTTTTAGGTCGTTGGCTGTTACCAAGGTGCCATTATTTTCTATGAGCGTACTTTGGTTGGATAAGCTGAGATTCGTATTTTTTGAATATTTAAATTTATACGATACTAATAGGTTTAATAAATCATTTTGAAACCGATTTAGATTATTTTGTATGTATTGATGAGTGGTGATTTTAGAGTAAAAAGTTAAAATATTCAAAGAATATTTTTTACGTGAAAAATAGGAGCTATAACTTAGGGTAAACTTATTATTAAATACATCATTAGCATTAGAGTATAAGATATTACTAGTAAGGTCTATTACATTCAATTCAGTTCCTTGTGTTAGCGGATTATCGGACTTCATAATCTCCAATTGTAGGTTTGATTTGAGTTTGCCTCCAAAACTCTGATTTACTTTAAAAGTACTGTTTACCTGAGCCGTAATAAATGGATTTCCTTTGTAAATAGTGTTTAGATTACTGCTATCTAAGTTTGTACTATAAAATCCAAGGTCTGGTAGCTGAATAGCTTGACCAGCATACATCCAGATTTTACTTTTTCCTATATTAAATTTAACTCCATACAGCGGTAAAACCTTGTAATTTGCTTCGCCTTTGGGGGCTTTAGAAACATTAGTTTCGAGATGAGTCAACGTATGATCCAATAAGATCTTTATTTTTCGATAATTCAAAAAAAAAGACAAACGGTTATCGAATATTACCTGTTGTATGCTGTTGTTGTTGAGGATAGTGGAGGTTTCTGAACGAATAGTATTTGAATTGTAATCTTGGTCAAACCTTAGTTTGTTGCAGGTTATATGTGATTTAAAACTCACCAGTATTCTTTTATTCAAAGGATACGATTGGGATCCTTGTAGGCTAGAAACCGAAACACGATTGGTAGTGCCTAAATATTGGTTTTTTGTAGGCAAACTGCTATTTTGGAAGCCATTATATTGTTGATCTTGCCATGCATGCCATTGGTTTTGAAACTCAATAATGCTAACAGAGCCCGTGTTGGTATGATTTACTTTGTATATAAATTTGAAATCATTTTCAAACCGCATGCTGCTTTCGCCTACATTTTGGTTTCTGTCTATTTCTTGGGTGCCCAGCGAAGATCGCAGAGCATCCCGGATTACTGAAGTATCGTATTTATGGATATATGTGGCATAATTAGAAACATACATCATTCCTCGATTGTGCGGACGTATCACGGTATTCAGAGATAGGTCAGCAGACTTGTGTTTAAATATTTGCTTATTACTATTTTCCGTATAAAGGCTATAGGATGGATTGTTATTAATTTCGTTTTTCTCAAAAGTATACTCACGTCTATCGTTTTTGAGATTTGATTCTACATGAAGCTCGTTTTTTTTGAAATGAAAAGTATTTTTAAAAGAGAGATTTGAGGGCTCCCGTATGCCAGATACATGATTGTGATTTTTATTGGGAGGTACATAATCCTGATTGTGCGTACTCTCTAGAAATGGGAAATTAGTCGCAATAACGGATTTGACTTCGGAGCCAGAAGGCATGAATCTAGGAGGGGCTTGGTCGGGAGTTTGATTTAGGTTGTTGCTTTGGACGTCTAGATGGTACAGACGCTTGCTGCTCAATTTATTAATTTTAGCTAAGCCAATGTATCGGTTTGCTAAGTTACTTGAGCCTTGAAGCTCACTATATACACCATTCGTTTTTTTTGATTTTAGTGTGATATTCATCCTCTTACTCTTGTTGTCATCGCTCCCATTGGCAATCCCGAAGGACTCTACCATATCTGCTTTAATGTTGTCCAAGATGGATTTGGGATCGCCTCCCAAAAACCGCTTGCCGTTTATGAATATCTCACTCAATTCATAGTCTTGTATATAATATCTGCCATTAATATAATCTAGGCCGGGTACGTTTTCAAAGAGTTCTTTGGCCATCGCATGGGGGGCAGCGTCATTTTTCTGAAATCGTACGATAAGGCTATCGTTGCTATTCTGAAATCTTTCAAAATTAGACTTCACAACCACTTCCTCCAATAAAGTAGTGTCTGGTCGCATGGTGTATCGTATAGTATAATCTATCTTGTTGTCAACCACTTGTAGTGGTATGAGCTCTTGAAGGAAGCCTACATGGCTTATTTCTAGAATATAAGACCCAGAGCTTAGTTGGAAGCACTTTTTTTGGCGGAGCTGACTTGTTTCAAAAGTATGCACCGGTTTTTTGCCTGATTCTTTTAGTATTTTTACGGTGAGATAAATCAATTCTTTGCTTTGGGAAGCTTCTCTCTCTAAATTTAGACACACCACTTGGGCGTTTACTTCCAGACTAGTCAATAAAACCCAAAAACATATGATTCTCAAAAAATTGCTTATTAATTGATAATGAATTAATTTAAATTCTTACTTATATTACTGTGGGCATTTCTTTTCTTCAAGATCTATACACATATCACCGTTATCTTCAACATAGGCCCATACTGTATAGCATGTGCCATTCGCATCGACATAGTCACCAAGGTTAAACCATTGTCCATCGTCAATGATTTTGGTTGCCAACGATTTGACCTCAGTTGTGGTTTTTTGTTTTACTAAGGATACAGTAGCAAAACTATTTACGAAAATAAAACTAGCTACGATTGATAAAATTACTTTTTTCATGTTAATTATTTGTTAAAGGGTGAAGATCAATTAATAAGCTTGCAAAGGTTTTTTTTTTTTTTTACATTTGCAAGCATAACTTTATATTTATTTCATGAAATCTATCCTTGCATTCTTGGTATGTTTAATTCCCATATGTGCTGATTCCCAAATCATAACCAGTACATATATTCAAAAGACATTTCACGATGGTAAGAAAAAAGCCGAAGAATCAGCTATCAAATATGGTATTATAGCAGAAAATCACCCTGATTATGATCTTAAGGAACAATCTCGTGTGGTCATCCGTATCCTAGATCTGAACAAAGGTATATACCGAATAACCAACATCAAAAACTTCCGTAACGGCGTAGTACAAACCGATACCGACCAGCCCTTTAGCGATGTAGGTGCCAATATGTCAAGATTAGAAAGAGATCTAAAGGTAGTAAATCAAAGTTTTAGCAGAGAGGAGGGCTTATTGCTTCCGAAATTTCAGGAAACTAGTAATTTATTTATGGCCGCTATTCCTTTATTGAACAAGATGCCTGAGTTATCTGGAGTGCGTTTTGATTATGATACTACTAGAGTTGCTTGGGTAGATACAATTGTACAAAAAGAATATGTTTATTATATGAATTATCAGAAGCTGCCATCCGATCAAGATACCATGAATATTAAATATTGGGGAATTGCATATCCTATAGAGCCCGAGAAAATAAATTCTGAAACTGGTAACTTAAAAGGAATTAGCTTTA
>JBOFGX010000407.1:0-8456 GCA_051649345.1 Leadbetterella sp.
GTATTGATTGCTCGATGATAGCAGATACAAATTCTATTTGTGGGTGGCTGAACCAGATGTATGGTCTCGATATGAAAAAAGCGGGTGCTCAAGAATACTTAAATTCGCTATTGAATTTATACGCTTCGTGGGGTGTGGATTTTATAAAAGTAGATGATATGCACTTTAATGCGGAAAGATGGCCAGAAAAAGACTACCATGCGGCTGAGGTAGAAGGCTATCGCAAAGCTATAGATCAATGTGGAAGACCTATTATATTGAGTCTATCACCAATGATAGGACCCAAAGCAGCCAAGGGACATGTAGAGAAATATGCCAATATGTGGAGGATTTCAGCCGATTTTTGGGATAATTGGATACGAATCAAAGAAATGTTTGATCACGTAGGAGACTGGAATGACGCTCGTCCTGCGGGTAGTTATCCTGATGCAGACATGATTCCTTTTGGGACCTTGCGTCGTCGTGGCCCCTTTGGTGTAGAAGAAAGGAGCAATTTTACGCCGGATGAGCAAACGACGCTTATGAGTTTTTGGTCGGTTGTGAAATCTCCTCTAATGCTAGGGGGTGATTTGCCTCTCAATACACCTGAGGATTTGAAAATGATCAGTAATCCAGAAGTTTTGGCGGTGAATCAGACAGGCCAAAATCCTAAACAATTAATTAAAGCTGCCACATATCAAATATGGACGTCTACTGATCCCAAAGGAGGGGTTAATGTCGGCGTTTTTAACATTTCAGATACAGAGCAGAATATAGTTGTACCCCTAGACCAATTGGGATTGACAGCCAAGAAATTCAACATCCGCGATTTATGGGCTGGTAGTGATCTATTAAATCAAAAAACACTAAGCCTCAAGGTAAGTCCTCACGGTGCCAAACTTATACTAGTAAAGGCAGGAAAGTAAAGATATAAATATTTTAGAAGCCAAAAACAGGGCAACTTTTGTTCTGTTTTTGGTTTTTTTATTAGAAGGGAGTAGCTACCTCAAAGTAAGAAAAAAAGACATAAGTATCTTAAATCCACTTTATGAAAATACAAAGTTCAAGATTTTTTTGTTCAGTTTTTTGCTCCTTTTAATTTCGTATTTTTGTCATGAAATTATACATTTATTTCCCATCTATATATGCCCGATTTTAAGATTCTCGTTTCATCAATTTTCCTACTTCTGAATTTGAACTCTGTTGTTGGCCAAGGCCTCAAAGACATCAATCCTGTCATAAAAATAGGATCTAGACTAGATGTCGTACATCATACATATCCCCATTACCAAAGTACGTTTCTGAAAGAGTTTAACTCAGCCCAATTGACTTGGTTTGCAGGCTGGGGGATTGGTTGGCCGTCGAAAGGCAAATTTAGGTTTGATCATTTCAATAAAAACATCAATTGGTGCTTGCAAAACAATATGTACCCAATGATGCATATGTTGCTTGGGTGGAATATGTATATGCCCAAGTGGTTAGTAGAAAGCGAAATGAGCCCGCAAGAAATGGAATCCCAAATGTATCAAATGATTGATTCAATCATGATCAGCAATGACAACGCTCACAAAGTACAGGTATGGAATGTGATCAATGAGTTGTTTGAGCATAAAACAGGTCTCTATCGAGCTGATTCTACCATGTGGTGGAATAAAATGGGATGGGAACAAGACGCATCGGGTCTACCCAGTTCAGAAATAGTAAATAAGCAACATCCGATATTTGTAAGAAAAGCGTTTGAGTACTGTAGAAAACACACCCCCAATAAGTTAGAACTAAGAGACTATTCTATAGAAACTCTCGATAGTACGGATATGCCACGGTACATTCGACACAAGGCAATATATCAGTTGGCCAAGCATATGTTAAACACGGGAGTACCTTTAGATGCTATAGGAGTACAAGGACATCATTATATTCAGTTCGATTCGTTCTTGAAAGGACTAAATGTAAGCCAATCCATCAAGAGATTTAGGGATTTGGGATTAGATGTTTACATAACAGAAATGGACGTTTCCAACTTCGAGAATAAAGTGCCCTGGAGCCAAGCTCTAGCCATTAAGCAAAGAGACATGTATAAAAATTATGTTAAACAATGCATAGAAGGTGGGGCAACCATTATACATACATGGGGGCTTCGTGATAAAGACGATAGGGGATGGCGAACATTAGAAAAACCGCTCTTGTTTGATGAAAACCTGCAAAAAAAGCCTGCCTATGATGGTATGAAGGAAGGCTTAAAGCCGGAATAGTATTTGATCTATATGGATAAATGCAAACATATAAACTTCGTACTCGTTTTATTTCTGAGTATGGTTTGTAATCTTGGTTCGTGTCAAGACGGTATCTTGAATGCACGCTTACTAAATAGCTCGAAAAAGGATTTCAACAAGCAATTGTTTGTTATCAACTATAAAAAATTTTGGGGGCTTAGTCCAAAAGTTAGTGTCAAGCCCAATGGGGATTTTGATATTTTTATCGGCTTAGAAAAACTAAAACTCAAAATACCTAAAGAGCCTGTTGATACCTCAAAATTAAGTCCTATTATCAACTCAAATCATATTTGGACGGATGCTAAATCTGTCTGTGACAAAAATAGATTTCAATGGGTATTGACCATCGAAAACGGAAACCCCAAACTATTGAAGCGATACGAGCTTATCACTAAAGTGGCTTTTGTGATGGCCTTGATGTCAAATTCGGGTGTTTTTGTATTGAATGACGAGCATATGGTTCAAGCCAATGTATTTATCAACGAATGCAATGTTCTCAAGAAGAATTTAATTCCCATAAATTCGTGGTTTTATGTGGAAATAGCTTCTGCCAAAGGAGCCTACTATGCCTATACACAGGGTCTTGCTAACTTTGGTTTTAAAGAGATCGAGATTTTAAACTCAAAGCAAAAGGGGCAAGATATTCAAGATTTATTGTACGATGTAGTATCGTATGTTATAGAAAATAATGCAAACATTGAAGACGGTGAAGAGCTCGTATTTGATGCTTTACGTAAATTCAAAGTTCAGGTTTCTCCTGGAGAAAGGGTTGCGTCCGAAACCGTTAAAATTCCTTTTTAATGTTTAATAGTTGTGATTCAAAAAATAAAAATAGGTCATAAATCTGGTGGATTCATGACCTATTTAAATATGTAATTTAGATCTTATTTTTTAAATTTAGCGTTTATCCATTGAGTAGCTTTGGTGACAGCTCTGTTTACATAAGCATCTCTATCATATAGATCAATGTGATTGGTTGTAGTCATTTCATAGTATTCTTTATCGGTCGTAGCCAATCTACCAAAGAAGTTTTTAGCTTGCTCTGGAGTGGTATATAAATCGGTAGTGCCGTGTATGATTAGGGTAGGGACAGTAATTCTATTAGCAGATCCCAAAGCATCATAAGTCAATATACGTTCGTAGCTTTGTACGGCCATTCTATTTACATAGTGAGGAGAGTAGCCTCTTTCTGTTCCGTAGTAGGCAAACGGTTCGTTGGTAGGTTCTAGTCCGGTCATAGCAGCTTGTTGGTTGGGATCGTTGGATACAGAGAGTATATAATCTACTTCACCTGTTCTTTCATATTTTTGACGAGAAGCTATGGCTGTTTGGATAAATGCATTAAGGTTAGCCTCTCCACCAAACCAGTTTCTATATTGCGAAGCGTCATTGTAAGATCCAGCAATACCAATCAAAGCCTTGACACGTTTGTCATCCGCAATAGTAGTACTCATAATACCGCCACCTGCACATATTCCTACACCACCCACTTTTTCGGCATCTACAAAAGGCAGAGATAGTAAGTATGTAACAGCATTTTTATTATCAATCATTTTTTCTTGAGGGGCTTCCAATTGTCTAGGATTACCACCACTTTCTCCATAAAATCTGTGGTCATAAGCGAGCGTAATGTATCCAGCATCAGCAAGCTTGCGTGCGTATACACCAGCAACTTGATCTTTGAGTCCTGACTGCGGACCGTCGAAAAGCAAAACGGGATATTTTTGGTTAGCGTCAAAATTAGTAGGCAAATATAGATCACCAATGAGGTTCACATTTTCACTTACAAATTCTACTCTGTTTTTACCTGCTTTCAAATTGCTAGGTGCTACATTGTCTGAAACTTCGTTACAAGAAGTTGCGAAAAATAATGCGAAGGCTGCGAAAAAAATTTGAACTGTTTTCATAATTGTAATATTTAATTTGTTTAACTTTTATGATACAAAATTAAAACAGAGACGATGCCTATGAATGGTTCAAAAGTCCGTTTAAATGGTAAATTTTGATCCAATAAATCAATAAAGGAGAAGTGGTATTAGCCTATATGAGTATATAAACAAATATAAATAAGGTAGTTATAAAAAATAATACGTATTTTTGGGAGGTATTATGACGCTTCTCGAAATTGCTTAGGAGTAAGCTGTGTATGCATTTTAAAGAATTTTCCAAAGTTTGCGGGGTCTGAGAAATTCAATAGGTAGGAGATTTCAGCAATATCTTTTTGAGTGAATTTAATGAGGATCTTCGCTTCTTTAAGTAAACGGTCGTTTATAAAGGTCAAGGCGTTTTTATCGGTGGTTTGCTTGATAACTTGCGAGAGATAATGGGAGTTTACATTCAGCAAGTCTGCGTATTCTTTGACGGTTCTTTTTTCTATATAATAATTATCAATCAACCTTAAATACTGTTGGTATATCTGAGGGGAAGATGAGCTCGTGGAAGTAGAAAATTCTTCTGACTTTTGTGAATTACTAAAATCTCGAATTTTGTATAATAAGACCAAGAGTTTTAGACAGGCCGATTGAAAATCTCCACTTTGGATACCTAGCTCATATTCTACAAAAATATCATCAAATAGCGATTCAAATTCATCGTATTTTTTTTGGCTAAATTGGAAAAACGATGTGTTTTTGATATTAAAGTAAGGGAATTCAAGCTGAAGGTCTGGTCTAAAAAAACTTAAGATTTCGGGTGCAAAATAGATAACTCTTCCCAATACCGCTTTATCTCTCTGCCAGCTGTAAATATGGCCTGGAGACTGACATACCATAAAAGAATTCATAGGTTTTTCTTCCATACCATCAAATCCAATCTTGGTTTGCCCTGAATTTGTAATAATAGAAACAAAATAAAAATCTTTCCGAAACGGAGCCATCACACTTCCTGCATCTCCCAAGCTGGCATCCATCTTAAAACAAAACAAATCGGGATTCACACTTTTAAATGGAGAACCAAGAGCGGTTAAAAATTCATTTATAGTTCTGAAATGCGGTAGTTGATTCATGTACGAATACGAATATAGTTTAAACCTGGATTCTATTTTTGCATTCAAAGTTGATTCTTCAAAAATTAGATAATTCCATTTTTAAATAACCAATTTTAGCAAGCTATGTTTTTTGATATTATAAATTGTGTACAAAACTTAAACTAATTCTTAAGACACGCTTTTTGAAGGTGAACGCTAAATATGCGTTCAATTCACGCTCGGATCCGAGTTTTTGATTTGATCGTATGTGTCAGATAGATTCTTGTATTGACCCATTAGAAATACCTGTAATTCCTCGTTGAAGGTCTTTTTGTCGGATTCATTGAGAGATTCGTATACCTCTTTCAATTCTTGATTGATGGCTGCTTTTTCTGTCTCAGAGGATGCATTGATGGCTCGTACATGATAGGATCTAAAATCAAAGGGCATATTATTGTTTTTTATACACACGTACCCATTCCACGATCATTTCGGATTGGTTGGGAATCGCATTTTTGTTAACACTTGGGAAAAAACTACCTCCAATAGCCAAGTTCAAAATGATATTGTGTTTTTTATCCAAAAATGAGTTTAGATATTCGTTGGTAGGCTCTTTGATGATATGAATAAGTTTGCCGTCTAGAAGAATCCTGAGCTCTGTAGTAGACCAATAGAGCTCGTATACAAATGCTTTCTCAGAAAAGTCTTTGGTACAAGTTGGTAAGTTATACTCAAAAACATTGTTTGCCTTGCGGGTTTTGATATCATTTCCATTAGGTCCATAATGATAAGCTGTGGAGAACTGAGTCGGATTATTTCCTCTAAATTCCATAATATCGATTTCTCCTTCGCTAGGCCAAGGTTTACCATATGTCCAAAAAGCGGGCCACAGACCTTCTCCTTTAGGCAGCTTGATTTTCGCTAAAATCCGAATGGGTTTGTTGGGTTCTGATCCAAACAATTGTTTGGACTCTATTCTTCCAGACGTAAATTCAAAATCTCGTATAGCGGAATTTATAGGATTGGTTCTTCCTTTAGCAGCTTGCCGCTTGGCAAGTATATGAAGATTCCCATTTTTTACTTCAAGTCCTGAAGCTCCATAATATTGTAATTCATTATTGAATGATCCAGTTTCCCAAACATCCCAATTGTTGAGATTTCCTTCAAACTCTTCATCGAAAATAAGCTCCCAGCCCTTTTTTGATTTCGTTTCAACATTATCGTAGGTGTCGTTTAATTGCATATTTACAGGATCTACATCTTTGTAAGCTGCACAAGCCATCAATCCGAAAACTACTATGCAGAAGAGACGTTTATAGTTCATTTGAGTTCATTACATCCATATACTTGAATACGATAGGGAGGTCTAGAATCGTAAAAATGGAGGTAGAATTCTCTATTCAACTCTTCAAATGACTCTTCACTATCTATAATTCTATTAACAAAAGATTGTCCGGGAGGGTTTAGGAAAACCACGAGATTTTGATTTTGAGAATCTGTTATTTTTCCAAAATAATACCTGTATTTCTTGATGGATCCCTTAATTTTTAGTTCCGTTAAGGATATATGCAAGCGATTCCAATCACCCAATAACGTAGGATCCTGCTCTCCTAACTCTTTGAACTCATAGCTTTTTATAGGGATTATTTCTCCCGCTGCAAGCGTTTTTTCTAGTTTATCACTATATGTTTCGTACCGAAACCCCGTTTCTTTTTTTAGATATTCATATTTAGCATTGGGTATAAACCTATCCATAGCAAACTGTGGTATGATAGAACCTTGTTTGAGATTATAAGAATCTGTGTATTGGGTGAGAGCCTGTTTTTTCATTAAGAAATTTCCTTTTATATAACCAATACCTTGAATCGAAATCGCCAATACCATAAGCCCAAACTTAAGTGCAGTATTTATGGATTCTTGTTTTTGAAAATGGACATACACGCACAATACGAATAGGAGACAGCCATAAATTTTGTATCGAGACTCTAGCACAGTTTCTATTCCGAAATACCAAAAATTGTACCTTAGAGTCACAATAGCAGCCAATGAACCCCACAAGAAAATCGAAAAACCCCAAGCAAACAAATGGGTTCTTAAGGGTAGATTCCAAAAAAGTAATATCCAATATATCAACAACAAGATACCTACACCAAAACATATCCATTGTGATACTGCTATATGGAATATGTTGAAAGAGCCGCCTAGGCTCACAAAAAAAGCAAATGGAAGTTCAAAAGCATATTTTTGGATTGTGTCCAGAATACCAATAGACTTGGTGTCCTCACTTAAGAAAGAAAGAATACCTAATTGAATTATCAAGATCAAAATTGATACACCAAAGGGCTTTATTTGTTTTTTTAGGATGAATATAATAGGTATTAAAACGCAAGTAATAAGTCCATTAATACTTCCAAAAGGAGCTAAAAATAAAGCAAACCAAAACAGTGTTTTTTTTGTAAACCCTAGTTCTTCCCATTTTTCAGATCCATAAAAAGCCAAACAGGCCATTGTTAATGCAAACAACTGGTAGCTGCTCACATCAAATCTAAAAAAAAGCTCTTGGTGCAAGAGATTAAAAAACACCAATGAAAAAAGTGCAAATAAATATAGACGATGCTCATTATATGATTTTTTGTAGAAAATGTACCCCACTATCCCCCCCAATAGAAGAATGGGTATCAGCAGCTGTGCTTTTAAATATAAATCGCCAAACAAGGTGTAAGGAAGGGCAACGAAAAGTTTTTGGACGATGGGGGTGCTTTCATTCTCTGGGCTAAACAAGGTGCCAACTTTAGAATAAAATCCCTCAGAGGAAATCCACCGATGAAGATATTTAAGTGTGACCCGAAAATCATCCTCAAAAGGGAAACCTTGTGCTATAAATACAAATTGATATCCAATTAATAGGATGGGAAAGATGCTAAGAAAGCCATATATATATCTAAAAACTTGACTTTGACTGCTATCAGTTCTCATTTGGATAAAGAAACTATATTCATAAGATCTTTTTCGATGATATCGGCCACCATTTGGCATCCCAAATCCGAGTAATGCATATCATCAATATAAAGTTTGGTGTCTTTGGGTAGCTTCAATGCGAGTTCTACTACAGGCAATGCAAGTTTGCCACATGTATTTCTAAGGGTAGTATTGTAGAGTTCCATTTTTCGAAAATAGTCTTTTCCTTTTAAGCCATATACCATTTTTTCTGCCAAATCTACCCCTGTAGCAGGATCTTT
>JBOFGX010000408.1:0-6870 GCA_051649345.1 Leadbetterella sp.
ACAATTAAGGTAAGACTTCCACTTAGGAAGCAGAACACGATGCACCGAACTGAAAACGCCATCATCAGGAATTTGAAAGTCAATTTCAGCCTGGCTTTCGCAAAGTGACGCCAACGTCACTTCGTACTTATTCGAAAGTTCTCGGCATATTTCAAATATACGAAGACGATCCCCACCGATCACAGGGTAAGGAAATCTCGGCGTTAACACCAATATCTTCTTCATAGTTTCTCTAGCAGACCTTTTAATTTAATTCTTACAGAGTTGTACGTGTAATAACTTTCAAAATCTTTCTTTATATCAAGACTATCAATATATCTAAAAGGGTCAGAAAGAATCAAATCTGTAAGTTCATAAGCTTTTGAGTAAGACTTAACATAACATTTGCCAATAACATCATCGTACCCAATAAGAGAATGTTCATGCGCTATTACGGGTAAAGAAAACTTTAACGCCTCTGCTACCTTGGTTTTCATCCCACTGCCGACGCTCACGGTGCTTAGATAAAACTTTGCATTTGAAAAAATTGAACCCATTTCTTCATTGGATGGCGAATTTATGAGCATAACATTTGGCGGAGCATCTAAACCGATTGTACCCAAACCTCTTCCAGCAACGACAAATTTAAGCATCGGGAGTTTTTTAGATAGTTCTAAAATTTCTCTCAACGCAAGAATATTAGGTTCAAAGTCGAACGAACCAGTGAAAAGGATATAATCTTTTTTTCCATCTAATAAGTCGCATTGCGGTTCTTCCGACGTATTCGGAAAACAGATTGGAATAACAATTGGCTCCGACACTTTTAGATAATTACCATCTTCAAATGTAATAAAAGAGTGCTCCGATGAAAATTTCAGGGATAGAGTTTCATTTAAATACACAATTAACAAGTCATAAGTTAGAAGTAGTCGTTTAAAGAATCCATTTTGCACCTTCAATCTTTGCTTCAAAAGAACACTTTCCACATTATCAAAGTGCACAATAATCTTTTTATCCCGATAGAATGCGGAAATCAATAAGGCAAATATTCCTAGGCGACTGCTATGTATAGCGATAACATCACTATCATTTACAATTTTCAATATCTTAAATAGGTAGAAAAGCAGAAAACTAGGTGAAAGAAAAATCCGAGAAAAAACATCAGAGAAAATAGTCTTTTCGAAACACACGTATTCAACGTTAGGAAGATCAGATGCTATTTGCCCATCATTCTGTAGCTTTCCTATAACCTTAATACTGTCAGAAATCTGTGAATATCCATGAATTAATGAGCGAAGATAGTGACCGCCACCTGTTAACTCGTGCGGAGAGTTAATAGACAATAAAGTAATATTCCTCATTATTTACCACCCTGAATTAATTCGTATATCTCTTTATCATTAGCTGCGGAACAAAATTTATTGTATATTGATGTCTGTAATGTAGTATACTCTTTACGAAAATCACGTCTATTGTCCTCGCTGGCTAGCAAGGCAAGCAAACGCTTTTCAATTATATTTGCATTCACTTCTACTTCTTTAGACTCTAAGATAAATTCAGTTGGAAGAATTTCACTAGCTCCACCAACATTTGTAGAAAATACTAAAACACCAGCCAAGACAGATTCAATTAGCACCGACGGAAGACATTCAATGTTCGAAGTGTGGAGCACCAAATCAGCGGATGAGTAATATAAACCCACATCATTCTTATCACAGGATTCAAAGGAAATTATCAACTGTTTTTCTGAAGCAAACTGTAACAAGGAATTTTTATAGCACTCGTCTGTAACCGAGCCCAAGAAAACAACATTTACAGTCGAAAGATCTAATTTCTCTTTCAAAAGAGCCGCTATTTCTAAAGTGAGACGTTGATTTTTATTCTCCTCAACTCTACCTACATTTAACACTCTCACTTGCTTATGCACGAAGGGAACGCTAACACTTTTTGGAGCGATATTGAATTTGTTATAGGCTACAATCTTATTCGGACCATCTATGTGTTCAACCGACGATAGACTGTATCTACAAGGGAATACTACAATATCAGAGAATAATTGCCCTATTCTGTAGCAAAATTTCCTTTTCTTGGTTTGCTTTGAATAATCATCGTGCATCAAATACACTAGCCTATAACCAAGAATTTTTAAAAATGGAGCATACACAGCAGAAAGTGTGTTAACAAGAAAAATGCAATTGATCTTTTTAAAATTCTTCAGGAGAAAAAAAATAAGGAATATGTTTTTTTTAATCCACACACTTTCATTTTCTGAGGGGATTGACTTGTAGCTGCAATAGTATAGTTCATCTCCGCTATAACGACTGAAACGTTGTGCGAGAGATAACGAACAATACTCAGCCCCCCCAAAGTCTTTAGAGTAATTAATTAAAACATTCAAAATAAACGACTCACGATTTTGTAAGATTTGAAAATTAGATTCGTAAAATAAGGGTGAATCAGTAGAGAATGGTGATAAATTCTATCCTTAAATAGTCTAGCCTTTTTATTATAGTATTCCCGGTTAACTTTATCACCATGCTCGTATGCAATCATGTACATTTTAAGTAAGTACTTAAAGTAGACTCTCTTATTGATGACAGTTTCAAATTTCTCAACGAAGTTCTTACAAGAGTCAAAATCCACCGTACGTTTTTCGCCTTTGATCCAATTTACGATTGTTGTATGCTCGTTCGTATAGACACATTTTACATTAGTCAACGCTTGATTTAGGAATTGAAGATCTTGATGTCTTCTTAGATTTTCATCAAACTTCAATAGTCCTAAATCGAAGGCTGATTTTTTAAAAACAAATGACGATGTTTGAGGCATTGCATTGCTCATTACAAAATCAATAGGCAATTCATCAGCATCAATATATTGATAGCTACTTGTTTTTATTCTCGAACATCCATCATCTATAACGTGACTTGAATAACATAGATCTGAGTTATTTTCACACAAACTGCGCACACTTATAAGTAAGTGGTCTTCTAACCACTCATCATCAGAATCGATCAATGCAATTATTTCTCCTCTAGCCATCTCCATACCTAAATTTCTAGCCTTTGCACCATAGAGTTTTGATTTTGAAACATGCAATCTTATGCAGCTAGAATCTGAGTCGAGATTTCGAATTATGCTAGTTAGTTTTTCGATATCATCTAGCTGAGACATATCGTCAACTATTATAATTTCACTGGGTTTTAACGATTGCTTCAAGACTGAAACCAATGTTTTCTCAATAGTTGATGACCTATTGAAATATGGTATCACTACAGAGACACTTTCTTTAAATTCGATTTTTTCTATGGACATAATTGAGAGAACCAAAAATAATAATACCGATTGTGAAATTTAGAACAGTGAGGAATAGCGAATCAATCATGTTAGCTCTAAATGCATTAATGGAGTTTAAACAGTACATGAGGAAGAAGTACTTATAGTAAAGAACTGTCGACCTAAATATCCACGAATAGAACTTAGCAAAGATAAAACCAAAAAAACAAAGAAACATAATTAGACTAGGGAATCCGAACACTGCATATACATCGTAGATCGTAAATGTATATGTGGTTATATCTACTATTGGGTCAATACCGTATATTTTTTGTGTATAATCGAACTGCGATGAAATCACTGGCTTGTCGGGCCAAATAGCTCTAGGGATAATATTAAGAACTATAAATAGTATATAGACTCCGAAATTATATCCGTGACCTTGTACATAATTAATTAAATCATTTAGCTTTCTCCCTGGATTGAGATCAGCTGTGAGTGCCACATATGCGTCAAGTACAGAAAAGTCACTAAAAACATCCCAATAACCGTGCCTAGCGATATTAAGTATATATAATATAATCGGCGCGAATACAAAAACGACAACCATCATGACTAATTGTTTTAATGCATTATAGTTTCTATTTTGTGCCAATATGTACAATAGTGCAAACACAGCAGTATGTGCTATGTAAATAAATCTTCCCGTAGTAAACGTTGCGAATAGTGCTAAAATCTTAAAAGTCAAAACCAGAATTAGATCTTTCTTGCTGGGGACTCCATTCCTAAAAAGTAGACATAATAGATAATAGTTAATTAGATTTGCTATTATCGAGTTAACTGTAAAGTCTACGAATATATTCGACTTACCCTTCACACCAGTATATTTTATCGGATTTAAGAGTAATTCTGAAACAGAAATACCCATTATTGAATATGAGTAGACCCAAAAGCAGAAAGTTAGTACTATTAGGAAGGACAAAACTGAAATATAGAAAACCAATCCTTTTCGCCACCCTATGTAAGGAATTTGGAATGTAGACTCTTTATAACTAAAAACACTGTAAATAAATAGAAATGATAACATACCAAGATATGTCACATAAAAATATAGACTATCAAACCCATAACTGAAATAGTTAGGAAAAATAAAAAGAAGATTGAAGACTAGAAATGCGAATATTGGGGTTACAAAAATTACCTTTGTGGTTTTCAAACATGATGTTATAAAAAAAACGAAAAATGTCACTATCCACAGTATTAGTAAGGCACTATCCATTTTTGCCTCGAATCGATTTTACTTTTGCGGGTACACCGACTGCAACGCTTTTTTCAGGGATTTGTTTTGTGACAATTGAACCAGCCCCTATAATTACATCACTCCCTATATCATTCATTATAACAGCATGCGTCCCTATCCATACGTTATTACCAATAATGACTTTTTTTAACTTACCGCTAGAAGCGTTGAATTTCACTTCAAGATTATTAACTTCATGATGATGAGCACCGCTCATTATCGATACTCTCGCAGCAAGAATAACGTCATCACCGATACAGCAATTGCTCACAATGCTGAACTCTTCGATACATACATTCGAACCAATTTCGACGGTTGGATATACAATATAAGCACCGTAATGCACTCTGAGATTTCGACCACATTTTCTTAAAGTTTTCCTATAAAATATTTCCCTTATAATAAATCCGAACTCACCTTGGTAAGCCGATAATTTTATCGCAATTGATTTATAATTACTTCTCAATACGAAGTATTCCAGGAAATATATTGGCAAAACCGCCGATGCCAATATTTTATAAACCCATCTTATTATTGATTTACATTGTTTTTTTAGCATATACATAAACGTCGTATACTCCTAAACTTATTATTGATCTCATCTGCCAAAAAAAGAAGCTTCTAGTTGCCGTATTAAAGTAGTTACCTAAAACTGATGCAACAAACTGACCAAATATAGAAGCCATTGCTGCACCTATTAATCCAAAATCTGTAACTAATAATACGTTACATGTTAGATTAACAAGAAGACCTAAAATTATACGTGGTATTCGTAACTTCGTTTCATTTATTTGTATCAAATAGTTCGTAGAAACAACACCTAAAATAGAAAATGTCATTGACAGTGATAATGCAGGTATCAATGCATTTGCCTCTATATAATTTTCGTCTAGGAGTACTGATATCAACACTGGTGAAGCTAAATTTAGAAGAGAAAATGTTACTATAGACGATAAGAGTATTATGGAAATATAAAATTTAATGAACTGATTATTATCTTTATTTTTGCTAAGCAATGGAATCAAAGCCACAGACAAAGCAACGGGAGCAAAGCTTGCTGCTTCAACTAATCTTAACGCTATAGAATATACACCCAAATAGTTATACCCCAATTGGTTCGCAATATACCATTGGTCAAATCTACTATATACAGCTATCAAAATAGCAGTCAGCGCTATAGGCATTGTGTTCTTCACGAGATACTTAGCATATTTTTCGTTAAAATATAATATTCTAAAACAATCTGCTTTTGAAAAAAGCATGTAGATGCACAGGCCTAAAAATGATATTGCCACATCGAAAGATAGAGATATTGCAAACTCTTCTATCGTACCATCATTTAGAATTAGATATATCTTATAACATGAGGTTAATAGGAGTGAAAATATTCCACAACATGCAATTATTTTGCTTTTTTCTATTCCTTGAAAAAAGGAAAACAAGACTGTTTGAGTTTGAAATATAATGGTAAATGATAGAATAAAAGATATTACCCTTTCTATTTCATTATCCAAGATAACTTGAAGGAAAATGTTGTAAACCGCAAATACCATTACACTAAATGACAGCCTTATAATCATAGCTGTCGACAGTTTTTCATGTAGGCTATCCTTGTTTGAAAATTCTTTAACCAAGTAACTGTCAAAACCTAATGATGCGATCGCCACGAAAATTGATACGATCCCTTGGATATACATTATAATTCCGAATTCATACGGACCTAAGGTAGATGCTATCTTTGCCGTTAAAATGAACGCCACAGCCATTCTTATAACTTTTTCTAAAAATAGCCAAACAGCATTTATTAGTGCACTTTTATACATTTTTACTCGCGACATTCAATTTATATTCATTCGTTTGACACAGCATTCGCATGCAAATCCCCATTAATCATCGCTTCCAACGTCATACTGAGGTAGTTCACATCCATCGCAAACTTGATTCGTTTACGCTGTTCTGGTTCTATCCTGGGAAATCCGGGGTCAGGTCTTTAGTTTTGACTTTGTTGAGTCACAACACAACCATCATTTATTACATTTTGCTGCCACGATGATGCGGCTCACTAATTAATAGTGCAGATTAAAAAACGTTCCGATTTGTTTCATGGTATAACCACCAGAGTGATAAGCGGTGACGATTGCCTCGTTACGTGGTTGACTGTTGTTGATATTGCGCCAAACTCAGCGGAACCGGGCGACGTTGTTTTAATGGAGCTTCAGACAGATCACCGCTCAGGGTCGCTTGCACGAGTTGATATCTCGCCACAAATGCCTCATCACCTAAAAAAATCTGATGTTTAAGCTCATACCAAATCT
>JBOFGX010000409.1:0-5488 GCA_051649345.1 Leadbetterella sp.
TCACTTTTAGAAGTTTATAATTGTATTTCTAAATTAAAAATAATTTCAGAATATGTCGAAGAAGTTTATCTAGTTAACCACTTTTTTAGTCATAAATAGCATATCCCTTTCATATCCACCAAATTTTCAATAGCTTTGAAAAAGAATTAAAAATAAGCCTTTTTAGTTGAGAATAGTCAACCAAAATATTCGTTTTTTTAGAAAAAGACTACGTCTTACACAAGAGAAATTCTCTATTGAAGTAGGTGTTAAAAGGGCGTCTATAGGCTCCTATGAAGAGGATAGAGCTATTCCGCCTGCCGATGTACTTTCACGTATTGCACAGGTTTGTGGGGTGAGTGTAGATGATCTTATCCATACTCGTTTTGAGAAACAAAGACAGGAGATTATTGAAGAGCGATTTGTTGCAAGACGGCCAATAGTACAGGAAGTACCTCTTCCAATAAAGGAGGAAGTGCCACAGGTTCAAAATACTACTCCGACGTTGTTTGATTTGCCTTTGTTTCAGCAGATAGAAGAACCCCGCCGGGCTGAACCCATTGAGCCCATTCAGACGCCAGTCAGAGAAAAAAAAGTATCTGTTCCCTATCAAAAAGATACCATTCCTTATGTAAATAGAGCGAGTATCAAGAGATTCTTGAAGGAAACGGATTTGGATACCTTTGGGAGTATACTACCTTTTGTACAATTTCCGTTTACGACACCTTCAGTATTTACATGGGCATTTGATGCACCGGAGGATTTCCCCTTGTCAGATACTGTTTTGATAGCAGAATTGATCAGTAATTTTTCACAGATCAAAGACGGAGAAAACCATTTGCTGTTCTTTAAGAATGGATCATATTCCTACCGTAGGGTGTACAATCAGATGAAGATTAAAGGGGTATTATTGACTAACTCTGATAAAACTGGGGTTACGAGCGAAGAATACGATGTAAACAGTGTTCAGTATGTATTCAAGCCTTTGGCATTTATATCCATGGATATGCCCAAGCCAGAGGCTGAAGTGGGAGCTATCAAAAACAAAATCAACGAGCTCACTAATCTTATATCAAAGCTGTAGCCATTTAGTGATTTGTGAGGGCTTTACCAATAAACTATGTCCTACTTCATACCATTGGCCGTCACCATACTCCACAAAAATTCCCGATTTCGAAGGCTCTTTCGAGCTTGATTTTTCATAAATCATTTCTGAGCTGCAAAAGTCCCGTAAGAATTCGTTGAGTGATTCCCAAGCAATGTTTTTGGATTGAGTTAGATCTGTAAAAGATAGTTTTTTTTGTGCAAATTGAGCCGTAATCTCATAGCGTCTTTTATTGGAACCGTCGATTCGTAGAACCTGAAACTCCATGGGAGCTTCTACATTATGAAGCTCTAAGATAGCTTGCTTCAATTCCTCCAACAGGCTTTCCCATGATTCAATTTCTTTTGGGAATAAGGTTTGTGCTTGGTTTTGGATCAAAAGAAACGCAACATCCTCGGGGATTTCATCCAAGGGATTGTGTAAGGTACTCTTCGCCATTTTTTCTATGGAAGATATCCAAATCTCTGGTAGTTTGCCTTCAAATTTTAAGTCATCGTTACCTGTAAATCCTTCTTCCTCTATTTCCTCTTGGCTGAGATCGATCCTGTCGATGTATTCTAGTATGTACTGATAGGAATCGTCTTGTAGGTAAAATTCCACCGCAAATGCATAGGGCGGGGGAACTAAGGAGGAGGATTGATATTTAATTTGAAAATCTTTCACGTACGGTTTTGAGCTTGTCTATTTTGCCTGTAGGTGTTCTATAAAAACTAGAAACACCAATGATCTCTTTTGGAACCTCAAATTTCCCCAAAAATTCTTGAAGTACGGATTTTTGGAGCGTTGGATTTGCAGATTCTTCAAAAAGTACAAGTTTTTGCCCCAAAATTTCGTCTTTTATCCCAAAACAGAAAAAAGGATTTGAAGTAAGATTTTTTTCTTGGATTTTGGATTCCATTTCCTCCAATTGAATTTTTATGCCTCCGCTGTTGATCGAGTTGTCTTTTCTGCCGATGTATCGAAAGGTCTTTTCATCGATTTTTTCAACTAAATCGTTTGTAGATATCCAGTTTGGGTTTAAGTCTTCGTAAAAAACGTGCAGGCTGCTATCATTTTCAACTTTTACTTGTATCCCTTTTAAAGTTTGGAATGTTTGTAGGGGTTCTTCTGCTTTTCGAATCGCAACATGGGTTAGCGTTTCGGTCATGCCATAGGTTTCGTAAACAGGTAGGTTGTTTTCGAGGATCTTTTCGTTGAGACTTTGAGAAATACTTGCTCCGCCTACAAGTATGGCTTTGGCTAATTTTAGTAATGGGAGATCTTCTCCATTTTGGATAATATTGTGAATTTGTAATGGAGCCAAAGCGTACAATATTTTGTTTCTGTAGGAGCTCAAAAGTGTGTTTTGCCTACCCAAATGCATCAATGGATTGGAATGCGGCTCCAAAACCATCAAATCGCAACCAATAACCAGAGCTCTATAGATCATCATAGCCCCAGCTACAAAGTCTGCATTGAGCGTACAAAACAAAAGGCTGGTTTCATCTAGACCAAACGTAGTTTTGGTAAGGTTGGCAGAGCTTTCTATTTGTTTTCGGGAAAATGATATTTCTTTAGGTTCACCTGTAGTGCCAGAAGTTTTGAATACGAAACGTTCCTTACCGCTTTTCCAAGCATCTATTATGCCCAGAATTTTAGTGTAGTATTCAGATGAAAGCGTACGAATGATTTCACCTTCTTTGGCTATGAAAATCATATAGTTTGTTTACAAACAAAAAGTCTGCCCTTTTTGGGAGCAGACTTTTCCAATGCGAATTTGTTAATTATTCAATAATTTGAAGCGTGTTTTTGGCAGCGTCAAAATTTACAGTATACTTTTTAATGGCAGTAGTCGCTGGACCCTTTTGTACAGTACCATCTTTCTTAAATTCAGCTCTATGTAGATCGCAAACAAAGTCAGTAGTAGCACTTCTAAAGTTTAAGTTTCCTGATTGGTGTGTACATACAGCAGCAACTGCAATGAATTCATCAGTACTTGCTGTCGTTTTAGCAATCAAAATACCGCCTTTATCACTAATTTTAACGGATCCTCCCTTAGTTTTTAATGAAGCATTAGCAGCATCATTCAGGTTTAATTCCTTAACTAATCCAGGGGTAGAAACGATTGGATCGGCAATTTCATCCTCACTACAACTGGAGGTTGCACCTCCAACACATGCTAGTAACATGGCTGCCCCGAATGATTTTCCAACTACTTTTAGAAACTCCGAGCGGTCAATTGTATTTTGGCTGTTTTGGTTATTCAAGTTTTCCATTTTAAAGTTAAATTTTGTATTATTTGTTACGGTAAACCGATTTTTTAACGTAAGTAAAGAATATTTAGTCTAAAATAGGCAATTTTTATAAGATATATCTCAAATTTAGAATAATTTTAATTAAGCTACCTACGTAACTAGAGTTCTTAATCTCAAAAAAGTAATATGGTTGGATTTATTTAAAAAAGGCTTTTTTTCATTTTGTCCACTAAAACTTCCGTGACTTCAAGCGAAGGCGTAGTCCTGTAAATCCTTAAAAGTCTTACCTTATTTTTAAATTTAACACTGTTAAAGCAACCAAATAATCAGATTTATCATCCATATATTGAATTTAGATAACTTAACCCTACTTACTAATGATGGCTAGATATTTTATCCTTGGTATAATGTTGTTTTTTGGATGTTGCTTCTCTCAAGAATCTATTTTGCACGTAGGAATTCGATCTCAAAACGAAGATTATGCTATCATAAATCTAAAAGACAAGGGAGCTTTACTTATGGACAAAACAGGGACAAATAATTTGTACGTTCAAAAAATAGATACTGCATTACACAAAGAATGGAAAATAGAGGTAAAAGTCTCACCCAGTAGTCAAATTAGGGGTAAGACTCAAACCGAAAATCATTTCTATTTGCTATTCGATTCGAACAAGCCAACTTTATTTGACGTATCTAGAATTGCTATTAATATAGGGGCTTCAGAATCATTCAGAATTCCAGTGCCTTCAAATTTCGTTCTCAGTAGTTTTAAAGCAACAGACGATGATGTTTTTTTACTTGGATATGAGGGTAAAGATTCTTATTTGATACACTATACGTATTCATCAAAAACGGTAAAACATAATCTAATTGATATCAAAGAAGATCTAATCTTACATTCTATGATTGTAGAGGATGGTTTAATCTACGTAAGCGGAATTGAGAATGGTATAAAAAACACAACTTTAAAATTGAAAATATTTGATTTTGAAGGAAACATAATTGAGGATTATCGTTTTGTTAATCCAAACGGTGAGGAACTTTTTAGCTTAGACTTTATTTCTAACAAGGATAAAAAGTACCTTATTAGCAATTGTGGAGATTTTAAATTGGGTACCGTAAACCCCAAAGTAATAAATACGGGATTATTTATAGTATCTCTTGATTCAAAAAGAAGATCTCATTTGCAATACATTGATTTTCTGGATTTGAAACACGGGTATGATTTGTTACATAGAAAAGAACTAGATAAAATTGAATCCATAAACAAAAGAAAAATAAAAAGGGGTGAAGATCTTATATACAATCAAAGAGTGCACATAACAGGCGTGAGATTAAATCAAGATCAGATTATAGTGTCTGCAGAGATGATAGAGCCCACATTTTTTGAAAGTAAGCAACAAGTATATAATAATACAATGGTTAATAATTTTGACCCAAATTTTGGTTATAAATATCTTGGAACCTTAGTTCTATGCATTGATAGTACGGGAAAGTTGCTTTGGGATCAGAGTTTATATTTTAGTAGATTATTTCGAACTCGCCTTAAGAATAATGTGGAAATATTACATACACCCGAAGGGTATACAATTCAGCATAAGGACATGTACGGAAATAAAACACGCAAGTTTTTAAATAATAAAGGGGAGTTTGTACCAAACAGTATGGGTTTGAATTCCATAATCGAAAGTGTAAATTTGGAAGGGAAAGGGAGTTGTGAACCGTGGTATAAGGATACATTCTTGTTTTGGAAGGTGATTCGAAGTAATAATTTCAGCCTACCCTTTTCAAATGTGTGTATAATTGAGAAGGTGATGAACTAGCATTTCTAGGTTTTGTGTAGAAATATTTTTATTAGCAAGTGTGCAATTTTTGTTTGGATAAAGAATAACAATATGTATTTGCATGTTATTGTAGAATTTATTTCTATTTTTTCAAAAATTTTCAACTAAGGATATCTAAAAAGTGTTTAAGAATCAGTAGCAAGAATAATTTTGAACAAAAAACATAGATGGATTCAAAGAGTGACGCGGTTGATAAATTAAATGTATCACGCAACCCGAGTTTGTTGGGATATGCTCATACGGCTGGGTCGGCAGTAATACGACCAGAGGATATGGGCAAAGTGAAAGGCAAAGCACAGATGGCTATGCGGCAACAAACCCAAGAT
>JBOFGX010000410.1:0-1764 GCA_051649345.1 Leadbetterella sp.
GAAGATCCATTGGTAAGTATTTATTGAAAATTAAAGTTATTGGGATAGACGGCAACCCACCTACTATCTACCAGTGTGCCATTCGCTGGGTTTTCCTCCTAACAGATGTATACTTCTTCCTCCCATTTATATCTATTCATGAAGGATTTGCCGCTATTTGGATTTTTAGTCCTTTTGTTGGCTTAGGTATTGCACTTAAGACCAAGTATGGACAACGTTTTGGCGATATGGCAGCCCAAACCTTAATTGTAAACGAAAATGAAAAAAGCTATTCCATCAATGAGACTATTTATGCATACTCTTATAACATAAATGATAATTACGAAGTGATGTTTCCTGAAGTATCCAAACTTAGCGACAAAGACATGACAATTGTAAAAACCCTACTCGAACGTTCCCATGATAACTATAACTTCGAGTTGGCTAATAGAGTAGCCAATAGAGTGAAAGAGATACTAGAAATCGATACTAGACTGGATGATTACAAATTTTTGGTAAAAATTCTCCAAGATTACAATTATCTCACCATGAAGTAAACCCATCAACAATTTTAAGAATAATGGCTGTGTTCTATAATTAATAACTTTTTTGTATATTTGTTGTATGAAAAAGCAGGCTGAAATATTGCGTTTATTCAAGGCTCTTGATTTGAAAGATCAAGAATCTATTATCACATCTCTTCTACAAGAGCATGAACTTCAACTCCCCGTTATCCAAAAGGCGAATACGGAGGTCTTAGATTTACAGGAACGTAAACCTTGTCCACATTGTAAAAGCACAGATGTAATTAAGCGAGGGAGTCAGAATAATATGAAGACGTATTCGTGTAAAGATTGCAAAAAGTGGTATAGTCAATCGACTGGCACTCCCCTTTGGGATATTAAGCTTAAAGAGAAATGGTCTATCTATGTCCGATGCATGACGGAAGGCTATTCTATACGAAAATCAGCGGAAGAAGTTGGGATTTGTATCCAAACCAGTTTTGATTGGAGACATAAAATACTAGCATCACTAAATAGCCTGGTGCCTACCTCTTTATCAGGTACAATCGAATGTGATGAGTTAGAATTGCCCATAAATAACAAAGGAGACAGGAATTTGACACGCAAAGCTCGTAAAAGGGGAACAGATTTCAGTCGTAATAATTCTGAAGAAACGAGTGTAGTACAAGTAGTGACAGCGGTTGAAAGAAAGGGAGGGAAGGTCCTGAAAGTAGTCGAAACAAAGCGATTGACAGGAGAAAAAATAGAAGAAGCACTTGATAGAAAAATAGAAGATGGCTCGACTATAATCACCGATAAGCATCCATCTTACAAATCATTTGGAAAATCAAATCCAATGATAAAACATAAATCTGTTCGTGCAACTGATCACGTAGATAAACGAGATAAAAACATACACCTACAATCGGTAAATCAAACACATTATCAAGTAAGAAAGTTTATCGCAAAGTTTAATGGAGTAAGTACAAAATATCTACAGAACTATTTAAACTGGTATGCATACGAAGGAAAACTTCAAGATAAAAAGGAATCCATAAAGCAATGGATTGTCATAGGAATGCTATCTCCTTTGGCATATGAATTGTTTGGGTTATTCAAACAGAATGTTGTAAATATTAGAACATAACCAGAATAATTATTGTTTATATTTAAAACAGATTGAATATCTAAAAAACTATGGTAGAGAATTTTATTAATGGGTGGGAAAAAGTATTTGTATTTAGTGGTAGATCAAGAAGAAGTGAATATTGGCACCTTGTAT
>JBOFGX010000411.1:0-3596 GCA_051649345.1 Leadbetterella sp.
CAAATGTTTTTATTGGGGGTATGCCAGCTGCCGTAGAAGGGGGAGCTTGCATCTGTGCAGGATCACCTGCTCCCGATAGTATCAAAAAAGGATCGTCCACCGTCAGTATAAATGGGAAAGGAGCTGCTCGTCAGTTTGATACCACTATACACAATGGATCCATTACTACCGGGCTATTAACGGTACAAATAGGGGGGTGAAAAAAGTAAAAATAGACATGAAAACAACAAAAGATAATTCATTTTTAGGGACAGGTTGGAGTTTTCCGCCTACATTTAAATGCTCAACAGGAGGAGTAGAAATGCTCTCTGGTATAGAAGATGTTTATAGCAGTCTACAGATCATTATTTCTACAGAGGTAGGCGAGCGAGTTATGCAGCCTACATTTGGTTGTGGACTTCGGCAGTTTATGTTTGAGCCTATGGGAAGCCCAACGCCCAAAATCCAAACCTTGGATGGAAAGATGGGCAAAGGGGAATCTACTTCACTTGAGGCTATCATCGAGAATGTTGTAAAAGAGGCATTGATTTATCATGAGCCTCGAATCATCGTACACACTGTGGCAGTATATACAAAACCTACTGAAGGCTTTATCGAAATAAGCGTTGACTTTACGGTAGTCACCGTCAATACACGCTACAACTATGTGTTTCCATATTATTTGAACGAAGCAACCAATCTTACGTTATGAAAAATTGTTCTTGTCATTCCGAAATTCAACGTGATGGTTCTGGGAGATTGAGTCGTTTTCTCAAGGCTTTGGATCCTTCATACAATCCCATAGATGACCGTAATCTAAAAGACTTATTGGTTTTCTCAAAGCGATTTGCAAATCAGATTCGTTTTTACAAAACCCCTGATGATACGTGCGATGAGGACGTATCTTGGAAAAGTTTCTTTAAAAATGACGTAGCGGTTTTAGTCGCTTCAATTTCAGCAGTTGATTTGAAGCAAATCGAGAAAGACTACCTTGAGACTCGAAATAGTTTTGATGAAAACCCTACGATTGATGCCTTTAAAGCTCTGTTTTTGCCTGTTTTGGGAATAGCGACAAGGATAGATAAATGGCTTTTTTCTAGCTCTCCTGATTTTCGCTTATACCAAGATTTACAATTGATTGTTCGCTCCTCGCTTCGTGTTCAAATCTTGAAGGTTTTTGAATTGGACAAATCCGCTATGGTTGTCAACAATAGCAATGATTTAGGACTAGAGTTTGAACCTCAAAATCAAAATATTTGGGACTTAGATGTCAATATCCCACTTTCTATGCACTTATATGCAGGTGCAGACTTGAAAGAGCAATTACGCCACGCGTCGCTTGAGATAGATACTATATTTAATACTTGTCTACAAGCAATAACACAAATTGTTGATAGCTCTGATGAATATTTTGAACTAGCAATAGAAAAATTCCCACGTCATCAGCCTCATATGGCATTGTATATAGCCTTTTTGGAACTTTTCAGCCTAGCTCAGGCACAGCTAAATACACTTACAGAAAAGCACCTAAATTTTTATTATAGAGATGTTTTACGCCTTAAAGAAAAAACGGCACAGCCCGACCATGTAAACCTGATTTTCGAGTTAGCACAAGATGCAAGTACATATCTCTTACCTAAAGGAACACCTCTTTTGGCAGGAAAAGATGGATTGGGTATGGAGCAGACCTATATAACAGATAGGGAGGTAGTACTTAATAAAGCCCAAGTAAAAGAAATACGAAATGTATATATTGATACATGTGGATCGAAAATAAAAGGTATTTATGCTCGCCCAGTTGCGAATTCTGCTGATGGATTTGGGAAGGAGTTTGCAGATCAAGAAGGAAAATGGCATCCGTTTGGAGTAGATGCTCATAGGTATCAAAATGGATGTGGAACTATCATAAAACGCCAAGTATCCCACAATGCCCAATTCGGTTTTGCTATTGCTTCTCCGCAGCTTAGATTAGAAAGTGGGAATAGATCTATTCGGCTAAGAATTAAAGGTATTTCAAGGATATTAAAGTCAGAAAAGCAGTTTTCGGTACGATTGACTCATGAAAAGGGCTGGACAGAGAATTTTGTCGCTCTCCCCAAATCACAAGCAGATAGTGCTTCAGCGGCTTTAGTTGCAGAAGGTGTATCGCTTTCATCTATGCGAGCTAGAATAGGTGATCAAATCAAGGCACCCAGATATGGGATAGAAGGAGACGAGATATTTGTTTTTCTACCTGAAACCTCAGATGCCGTTACTGCTTATAATCCAGCAATTCATACAGATATACATTATCCAACGCATCTTCCTGTACTTCAGATAATGCTACAGAATGATGCTTTTCCTATTGAAAACGATGTGTTTGAAAGCTGTAGGCTCAGTTTCGAGAGTTCGAATAAAACGGTAGATGGCCAAACAATACGTGAGAAGGACTTTGAACTGGAAGTACAAGTAAGTAACTACAATAAAGTAATTATCAAGAATGAACAGGGGCTGCAGCAAGCAGGAACACCGTTTTTTGCATTTTCGCAAATGCCCACACCCGGATCACCTTTGTATGTGGGTAGTGAAGAGGTATTCAACAAACCTCTTGATGAACTACGTGTGAATATAGTTTGGCAAGATGAAAATGTAAAACCCAGTCCGTTTGGAGATATGAATTATGCCATTTTGGAAGACAAAAACTGGAGTAGTAGTGATGAGCGTAATGTGTTCAATAGTAGGTTGATGTCTAGAGAGGTGCCTGCGTCTATCACGGATTTTACAAATGACCTAAACAAAGGTTTTGTGAAGATAGATTTTAGTTCACCTTCGAGTGGAGA
This sequence comes from Leadbetterella sp., assembly GCA_051649345.1. GTDB lineage: Bacteria > Bacteroidota > Bacteroidia > Cytophagales > Spirosomataceae > Leadbetterella. The sequence continues at coordinate 2,799 of JBOFGX010000411.1, forward strand.
TTTTGTTTTCAATTATGCTCCTGCACAGGTTATGGAGTTGGGTGCGAAGTCTAAAGTCAATGAGGTCTTGTTAGACTATCAATCAACGATCAATCATTTAGATGAAAAATTAGACCAGTTTTTTCATGTTTATCCATTTGGTGCTGCAGAAACCTCATACAATGAGAACAAAGCAGGAGCGGACGTTTTTACTTCTAAACTCAATCTTTCTTTCGAAGATAATACGACTAGCTCTCAAAAATTATGGGCCAATCACCGCGTTTTTCCAGATTTTAAATATGGTTTCAATGTATCTACTTTAGATCAAAACCAAACAAAAGAATTGAGCAGTTATGCCCAAAAAGTGTCAAAAAATGCTAATAAAAGTAGTTTTTCTATTGAAAATATTGCTAAAAACACGGATCTGACACTGGATAATATAAGAACAACAAGCACGAATCAGTATTCAGGTGTGGCTCGCCAAGAAGGAAATCTATTTATAGGAATAGAGGGTTTGGTTCCTCCTCAAAACATTTCCTTGTTGTTTCAAGTAGCGGATGGTTCAGCCTTAGATGATGACATAGATCCGCCTAAAATCAATTGGGCATTTATATCGAATGGCGTACATACACCATTACCTGATTCCCGTGTTTTGATGGATAGCACATACGGATTTCAAACGACAGGAATAGTGATTTTAGACATTCCGAAAGAAGCGAGTATTGTCAATAATTCATTTACAAACGGACTCCATTGGCTAGTAGCAAGTGTGGATTCTGGAAGTCACCGAATCCCCTATTTTATCAAGATAGTAGCTCA
>JBOFGX010000412.1:0-1684 GCA_051649345.1 Leadbetterella sp.
TTCAGGCGGAACTTACTTTTTGATTGGCCAAAAAGCCGTACGGACGGACCCAAGCAAAAACCCCTGATACGGCACTCCGGCAAGCGAAAAATTGTCCGAATTTTTCCCCTAAACTTGTCCCTATTCATGAAAAATTCAGTCCAACACACTTTCGCTTGACCTCAGCCGCACCTCATTTACTGAAAATTTTTTCTTCCATTACTTTTTGAGGGACGACTATTTATGTTCAAGGAGAGAAAAATGCCTCTAAGACTGGGTCTAATGATTCTATTTTGAAAGCATACTTCGGTATTGGATTACAAGATGGAAGTATAGTACACTTTTTGATGAAAATAGCATAATTTTATTATTTTTTATAAAAAAAACACAAGAAAAAATTTCGTATCCTTCTAAATATAATTAAATTTATACTAAAATTATTCATAGGTGTACATTATTCCTTAAACAGTTTAAACTTAAATTTTATGAACAAAATCTATTTTAATTGGCGTGGAAAGTTCGTCTTTTCTTTCGCCTTATTGCTCTGGTCTTGTGCTGCGGTTATTGCCCAAGATGGGCAGGTATCAGGTGCTGTGAAAGATGAGTCTGGAATGGCCTTAACTGGAGTTTCGGTTTCCATCAAAGGGTCTTCTCGAGGAACTAGTACAGATGCGGAAGGTAATTTTAAAATCAATGCATCGCCTTCCAGTACATTGGTTTTTAGTTTTGTGGGCTTCGAATCTCAGGATGTTGTAATCGGCAATAAGAGTATATTGAATATAACCTTGAGAGCCGATGCTAAGCTTTTAGAAGAGACAGTTGTTATAGGCTATGGAACTGTTAAAAAGAGAGATGTTATTAACTCTGTAGGAGTAGCCAAAGCCAAAGATTTTGGTGAGGTTACGGTTACCAATACACAACAATTGTTGCAAGGGAAACTAGCGGGTGTTCAGGTAGTAAATTCTAACGGTTTGCCAGGACAAAGTACAAAGCTATTTATCAGAGGTACAGGTACTTTTACGAATGCGGATCCATTGTATGTAATTGATGGGATTCAAGGAGGTGATATAAACTCAGTAGCTCCGCAAGATATTGAAGATGTAACCGTTATGAAAGATGCATCATCAGTGGCTATTTATGGTGCAGCCGCAGCAAATGGTGTTGTAATTGTTACTACCAAAAAAGCGAAAGGCGGAGCTCCTAAGGTTACCTATCAAATTCAACATGGTGTTTCTACAGCTTCAAGTAGATATGAATTATTAAATTCTAGACAATACGTTGATTTAGTTACAGAAATGGTCGCTGGAAAAACGGAAGGATCTGTAATTGGTACACCTAAATCTTTAGTTGATCAGACAGACTGGCAAGATCAGATTTTTCAATCAGCTCCACAAACCAATCAGTATTTAAATGTTTCTGGTGGATCAACAAAAACGACTTATAATATGTCTTTGGGTTATGAAAATCAAGATGGAATTTTTAGACCGTATAATTTTCAGAGGGTACGATTCAGAGTAGCACTGGAAGAGAAGATTGGTCGTGTACGATTAGGACAAAACATCAATACTACGTATAATACGTATAGCGGAGCTACGTATTCGTTAGACCAAGCCATACGCATGCCACCGTACGCACCCGTTTACGATGCTACGGTACCTGGAGGGTACTATAATGTAAGACCAACTATAGATCTACAAGATGCTCA
>JBOFGX010000413.1:0-15305 GCA_051649345.1 Leadbetterella sp.
ATGCTTTGCTTGCACCCTACCAGATCGATGGTAGCAAGTGCATTAGTTATTATACGATCGAGTTAAAAGAAAGTATACCCAATGAAATGGCGGGCAAATTCGCCAATTGGGCGTTTGGCTGTGATATTTGCCAAGATGTGTGTCCTTGGAATCGTTTTTCTAAGCCACATCCTACTCCAGAGTTTCAACCATCTGAAACCATCCAAAATCCACAAATATGGGAAGAGATCACACAAGAAATATTTCCTCAGGTTTTCAAAAAATCACCCATCAAACGAAGTAAGTGGGAGGGATGGGTCCGAAATTTAGCTTTTTTGAAGAAATAAATTAAAATTCTCTTTTTATGTATAAATAATTAATTATGCGAAAAAACAATTGATTTATAACCAAGGCTCATTAATCTTCTTTGCCATTTCAAAATATCTGGAATAGGATGAATCTCCCAATTTCTTAGCTATACTTTGTAAATAATAGTAAAGATAATCTACCTCTGGATTGGTTTTTTCTATACCCTTCAAAATTTCAAAGGCCTCCTTGCTAGCTCCCGTTTTATATACGTAAATGGCTTTGTTTCGAAGAAAATAGGGTTCATTTGCATGATTTTTTTCTACAATATCCAATACAATCTTGGCCTGCTCAATTTTATTGAGTTCCAAAAGAGCCAAAGTGTAATTGTTAGCAAAAATTGTGTTTTTAGTCTCTTTGGTATAGGCAATTTCAAAGTTTCCAAATGCTTTTTCAAATTCCTTTTTTCGCATTTGCAAAATCCCCAAATTATTGCAAGCAAAAGCAAATTTAGGTTGGAGATTCAAAGCTATTTCTAATTTCGATTCTGCTAAATCATATTCTGATAGACGGATAAGCACAAATCCCAAGTTTGTATACGCCAAAACATTCTTGGCGTCTTTTTCCAACGCCGTTTCAAAACTCGTTTTTGCACCATTTAAATCATTGGAGGACACATTGAGTTCTCCTTTTACGTTGTAGTATTCGGAGGTGTATGCCTGCTTGTCTTTTATTTTTTCAAAAACCTGAATGGCCTCTTCACTTTTGTTTTGATTGAGTAAAAGTCGAGCAAGTTTTATTCGAGCTTCTGAATAATTATTATCAATTTCAAGAGCTTTTCGAATGTCTTTTTCTGCTTTTTCAACCTCTCCTTCGTTCTGATAAATCAAACCTCGATTTAGATAGGCATCAGCAAATTCTGGATTTTTGATAATAGCTTCATCAAAAAAATGCAAAGCTCTTTCAATTTCATTTTTTTTGAAATGGTAGAGTCCACGCTTAAAAAAAGTATCTGCTTCTTTTGTATTTTTGCACCCAAACAGACCCAATAATATACTAATTAACAGAATACTTCGTTTAAAAAACATAATTTGCATCAATGAGATTTATTAAGGAAATAGACAATTCGTATTGCAAAACACAACTTTATAGTTTTAACAATAAGTATGTCTTAAAGTTTGAGCTAAATAATATGGAGCAAATCTATAAATTTTCTGAACAAGATGTAATGAAAGAAACCGATATAGAGGAAAATCTCAAGGATGAGTTTTATGAAAATGTGATTCAACGGTTTCAAACCATGAGTGTAGATCAACAAAATATGCTCAATGCTATAGATTCCTTCTAAATCCATCAATTATTTGTATTAAATTTGTCAATCAATTTAAACCCTATCGTCTTATGGCTTCTGAAGCCCAAAAACCTAAAAAAGAAAAATCGAAAGCTCGCGAGTGGTGGGATTCAATATTATTTGCAGTTGTTGCCGCATCTATCATTCGTGGATTTATATTGGAAGCCTATACCATCCCTACAGGATCTATGGAAAATAGCCTTTTGGTAGGTGATTTTCTTTTTGTTTCTAAGGTACATTACGGAGGTAGAACACCTCGCACGCCCTTGCAAGTACCTTTGACACACCAAAAAATTTGGTTTACCGAATTACCATCCTACTTAGATTGGATCAAATTGCCGTACTGGAGAGTACCTGGGTTTACAGATGTGAAAAGAAACGATGTAGTCGTATTTAATTATCCTGGACATCCCGAACACAAAGATCCTCATGGAGGATACGATGCACATCCAGTAGATTTACGTACCAATTACGTAAAAAGATGTATTGGTTTGCCGGGAGAGAGTATTGAAATGAAAAATACAGATGTATTTATTAACAATACTAAAATACCTAGTCCTCCTAATTCACAGAAATACTATACCATAGAGTGTAATACGGAGGTAAATGAAGCCTTGTTTAAGAAACTGATGATAAAATCGGTTAATGAGGTACAAGGGGCTGGCAATTCTATTTTTTACACAGTCAATGCTTCTGAAAGTGCCATTTCAGAGTTTAAGAAAAACGATTTTGTGGTTAACGTTTTACCCAATATTTCGAAATCGAACGATTCAACTTTGACAATGGAATCTGGAAGATCACTACCGTGGTTCTCAAAGACTATGTTTTACAATAAGGATAATTTCGGTCCTTACATTGTACCCAAAAAAGGTCTAACAATCAATCTAGATGCTAAAAATACGGAGATTTATTGGGGAACAATAGTGTATTTTGATAATAACAAAGACGCCAAATATGAAAATGGTAAAATCATAATTAATGGTAAGCCTATTACATCATATACTTTCAATCAAGATTATTACTTTATGATGGGGGATAATCGCCATGAATCAGACGATTCGCGTTTTTGGGGCTTTGTACCCGAAGATCACGTAGTAGGAAAGGCATCCTTTATTTGGATGTCTATTGATCCTGATGGAAAATGGTTTAACAAAATTCGTTGGAGTCGTTTGTTTTCAGGAATCAATTAAGTCTTTAGTTGGAAAGTCTGTAGTCGTAAGTCTTTAGGTTATATTTTACAAGTATAAGAAAAGAGTTATAAGGAAAGTCAGCACCGAAGGTCAGACCAGAGCTAAAATTTCAATCTTCATTATTTTAAGCCTTTCGCTTATTGCTTAAAGCATATGGATCATAGTTTACCACTACCAATCTATAGTATTAATCCCTTTTGAGCTCAAAAATTCATTTGCTTTAGAGAAATGCTTGCACCCAAACCAACCTCCTTGATTAGCCGAAAGGGGTGAGGGGTGTTTAGCCGTAAGAATACAATGTTTTGAGTTGTCAATGAGTTTTGTTTTTGCTTGTGCAAATGCCCCCCAAAGCATAAATACTACATTTTCTTTCTCCTTACTTATAGTAGATATTACCTCGTCCGTAAACGTTTCCCAACCGTGCTTTTGATGAGAACCAGCTTGGTTTTCTCTAACTGTAAGTGTAGAGTTAAGTAGCAATACACCTTGCTGAGCCCAATGAGTTAAATTCCCTGAGTTTGGAATAGGTACATTTAGGTCCTCATTAAGCTCCTTAAAAATATTTCTTAAAGATGGAGGAAAAGGAATTCCGTCACTAACCGAAAAACTCAATCCATGAGCTTGCCCAAGCCCATGATAGGGATCTTGTCCTAGAATGACAACTTTGACATTGGGTAGGGGACAAAGATCAAATGCATTGAAAATTTGTTTTCCGGGGGGGAAACAACGAATCGAGGAATATTCACTTTTTACAAAGCTAACTAGTTCTATAAAATACTTTTTTTCAAATATCTGATTTAAAGATATTTCCCAGCTTTTTTCTATTTTTATATTCATTCTAAAAAAAATATGACCTTTACATGTTGCAATTCTAAAAAAAAACGTTTTATTTACATAGCATTTTAATCTAAACTTATAGAATGGAGACTTGTATTACGAATGGTATCCTAGTAAGTGTTAACACAGAATATCAAGAATATTATTCCAATCCTCAGGAAAATCAGTATTCTTTTTCTTACCACATTAGCATCCAAAACAATTCGGATTCTACATTTAAACTTATTTCAAGGCACTGGTATATTTTCGATTCTGTTGGTACTAAGTATGAGGTAGAAGGTGTTGGCGTCGTTGGAAAACAACCTATCATTGAGCCTGGCATGACACATGAATATGTCTCAGGCTGTAATTTTTTATCTACTATTGGTCAAATGCACGGATATTACATAATGGAAAGGATTTTGGATCAAAAACAATTCAAAATTCAGATTCCTAAATTTCTAATGATCCACCCTTCGCTTGACAATTAATTCCTTTTTCTATTTGTGTTAAGTTCTTTTTTATCCTATCTCACGTACTGGATTCGCTCCATTGGATTACATGGTATTCATTCTCCATTTGTATATGATTTTTATGAAAAGGTAATTTTAAATACCGAATCCAATCCTTATAATAAGGCAATTGCTGCTTTACAAAAAAAATTAGCTAAAGACTCTTCTATTATAGAAGTTACTGATTTGGGTGCGGGATCAAAAAAAATAAATCGTTCTACTAAGAAAATTTCAAAAATTATTCGCTATTCATCTAAAAAAGAAAAGTATTACGAAATTTTATCTAGTATAATACAACATTACTCTTATAGCCAAATTCTTGAGTTAGGAACATCTTTAGGTATAGGAACAGCCTATTTGGGAGCTTCAAATCTCCAAGGATCCGTATTTACATTTGAAGGTTGCCCAAATCTTCTTCAAAAAGCTAAAATAAATCTTGCCTCTATTGATCTCGAAAATATACACTTTCGGATGGGAAATATAGACAATACATTACCCGATTTTCTGTCTCAATTAAACCAAAAACTGGATTTTGTCTACATCGACGCTAATCACACACAAGAAGCTACTCTACGCTATTTCGAGTTAATTTACCCAAATCTTCATGAAAATAGCTGTCTTGTTTTTGATGATATTTATTGGTCAAAAGGTATGACGGAAGCTTGGAATGCCCTTAAAAGAGACAATAGAATAGTTTTAACACTAGACATTTATGAAATGGGAATCGTATTTTTTAATCAAAAACTCACGAAGCAGGATTTTCAATTAAGAGTTTAAAGCTATCTATTCCTTCTTTGCCCTTAATTCCTTTGCCGAAATACTATAATCCCAAAGTTTTTCTCCTTTAGCATTATAAATATTTATTTTGAGCTGCCTATCCGTTCGTTTTCCCGTAATTTCAAACAAACTGAATGATTGTGTATCGGTAACATATTTCTCGGGTATTACAGTTTTGGAAGAATATTCCTCTGCTAATAGCTTGGCGGCTCCAGATGTTAATGGAGAAACTGTAATATCATGCAAAGGATAATTATTTTCCCGATCCAATTTATGAATTACCGTGTGATGTCTGTCACCCGTTAAAAACAACACTCCCGAAATCTTATTTTCCTCTATTTTATCTAAAAGTTTTCTTCTTTCTACTGCATAATTGGACATATTCTCGAAAATTCGGGCAGGATTTATAATTTGGCCACCATTAACAACAAATTTGAACGGGGCATTTGAGCTTTTTAACGCCTCAATAAGCCAATTTAATTGTTTTTCTCCAAAGTAATCTCTAGTTGAGTCTACCATTTCATTCGGTGCTCGATACCATGAGTCATCCATCAGGAAAAATTGGCAATCTTCCCATGCAAATGTACCCGTTATGGCTTCATTTGGAAACGCATAGGTAAGATTCCCCCAAAAATCTTTGAATGCAGCTAACGTAATATCTTTAGTAGGCCAAGTACGGTTGGAGTTATTTGCTCCAAAATCATGATCATCCCAAACTGCATAGTTGTGAGTAGATGCCAATAAAGCCTGCATTTCTGGAAGAGATCGTGTATGAGTATATCGATGATAAATACCCGTTTTTGTGAGCCAATCCGCCTCTCTCAAATAAACATTATCTCCTCCCCAAAGCATGAAATTGGGTTTTTGCTTCGCTATCTCCGTAAATACTGATACATCTTTACCATAGGGGCTTCCGGGTCTATCAAAACGCTCTTCGTTTACATATACACAGCTGCCAAAAGCAAAGCTAAATGGGGGAGGGTCGGTTCTAAACTGCCAAAGTGTTTGGGTTTGGAATAGAAGAGGATATGAAAAAATTTGTAGTTTCCCATTTATATAAATCTCATATCCATATTTTTTGGAGGGCAACACTTGATCTGCAATTATCTTTGATGAAAAGGACTTGTCTTTGGTAGTAAGAACTTCATCCGTAAAAAACTTCACTTTGGGGTTTTCAATATCCCAATAGCCAATTTTTACTTTATCTGCTTTTTGGGTTTGAATCCAGATCAATACTTCTCTCATTTCAGAATATCCCAGCATGGGGCCAGACTTGAGTTGAGCGAAACTCGAAATCGTAAGAATTAGCATCAAAATCGTAAAAAATACATTTTTAAGCATTGTTTTAATTTTCTTTTTGGGGTCAATTTACCATCTATTTGAATTCTTTTCTTTTCAAATCTTAAAATAAATTTTAACCCATGTATTGGAATGCCTAATTTTGCAGAAAAAACAGTTTTCATGGAAAAAAACGAGTCAGGTTATCATATTCAAGGTGTACAATTATCGGAAATTGTAGAGCAATTTGGGTCACCAACGTACGTGTATGATGCAGCCAAAATCGAGGAAAAAGTTAACATATTAAAAAGTGCTTTTTCGGCCATTCCCATGAAAATTAAGTATGCAGCCAAGGCCAATACCAATATTTCACTCTTAGGCTGGATGAAGAAGCTAGGAGTAGAGATAGATGTTGTTTCTCCACAAGAAATGCAAATTGCTCTCAAGGCAGGTTTTTCTCCTGAGCAAATTGCTTTTACATCCAGCGGAGTAGGTTTCCATGAAATAGAAGAATGTGTGAGTAATGGTATTTTGACAAATATTGATAACCTTCATTCACTGGAGTTATTCGGTATGAAATATGGAAATACTGTCCCCGTCATGGTAAGGATTCGTCCCAATATACTTGCAGGTGGAAACCTAAAGATAAGTACTGGGCATAAGGATTCGAAATTTGGGATACCTGTAGAGCAAGTAGATCAGATTCATGCTTTACGACAAAAATATGATATACAGATCATTGGTGTACATCAGCATACAGGATCCGATATCAAAGACGTACACGCTTATACAGAAGCCGCAAAAATTATATTTGATTTGGCCCTCGGATTTCCTAATCTAAAAATAATAGATTTAGGTGGGGGATTTAAAGTCGCTTACAGTAAAAATGATCATATTATTGATATTCAAGACCTAGCGGCAGAGTTAGTGCCTGCATTTCAAGCGTTTTGTACTCAATATGGTACAAATCTTGAACTTTGGTTTGAGCCAGGTAAATTTTTAGTAAGCGAATGCGGTGTACTTTTGGCAGAAGTAAATGTTCGCAAAGACAATCCCAATTCTATTCTATTAGGTCTAAATACGGGGCTCAATCATTTAATTCGCCCTATGATGTATGATGCACATCACGATGTTGTTAATGTTAGCAGTATTTCTGAAGAAAAGGAGGTATATAACGTTGTTGGATACATTTGTGAAACAGATAACATTGCTCTAGGACGCAAGCTCAATAAGTCGAAGGCAGGAGATATTATAGCCATTAAAAACGCGGGAGCATACGGATTTGCTATGTCTTCGCAGTATAATTCTCGATTTAGACCTGCAGAAGTTATGATTCATAAGGGAGTATCTCACCTAGTGAGAAAAAGGGAAACATTGGAAGATGTATTAAAAAACCAAGAGTTAGTACATTTTAATTAAAATCTTCAATTCTATTATTTTCATAAGCAAAGCGTCTTTTTTCTTTTTTTGTTTCATGCAATACGGTCATTTTTCGTCGGTTATTCTTTTAGAGTTTTACGTTTATACGATAAAAATAATTAAATTTTAACCTGATTTTTTCATACTTTTGCTTTACTGCTATATAAACCATTAAATAATAGAAAAATTAAATACGCTTTATTTAGAATTTAGAAAATTAAATCGCTTAAATATAAATGTCTCAAAAATTGTTTATAGTTGGTAGCTCTAATACCGATATGGTCATAAAATCAGCCAAACTACCCTTGCCTGGGGAAACTATTTTAGGAGGTGATTTCTACATGAATCCGGGCGGAAAAGGGGCTAATCAAGCCGCAGCAGCTGGTAAACTCATAAATAATGTTGTTTTTGTATCGAAAGTTGGAAATGATGTTTTCGGATCACAGGCCATTGATTCTATGAAGAAAATTGGTGTGAATACTGAAAAAATGATTGTAGATTCAAACCAAGCTTCTGGTATTGCCTTAATCTTAGTGGACGAAAAAGGCGAGAACAGTATTTCTGTCGCTTCTGGTGCTAATGCCGCTTTGACGGCCGCTGAGGTCGTAGAGGCTATTTCTAATATAAATAGTTCTGATATTCTACTTACGCAACTAGAAACACCGCTTCCTACGGTTATAGAAGCCGTTAAGTATGCTAAGGCAAAGAATGCTTTGGTTGTTTTAAATCCAGCACCTGCACAAACATTACCTGAGGATATTTACCCTCATTTAGATTTAATTACACCCAACGAAACAGAAGCAAAAATCCTTACGGGGATAGATATAGAAGGTTTAGATTCTGCTAAAGCGGCTTCTAATATACTTCTTAGTTTAGGGTGCAAAGCAGTACTTATTACTTTAGGGGAGAAAGGGTCTTTTTATAAAGATAAGGATAAAGAAGACCATATAAAGAGTTTTAAAGTTGAGGCGAAAGATACGACAGCGGCAGGAGATGTATTCAATGGAGCCCTATGCGTAAGCTTGTTAAATGGCCTTGTAATCCAAGACGCTATAGTACAAGCAAGTGCTGCAGCTGCAATTTCTGTTACTCGATTAGGTGCACAATCTTCAGCACCATCCCTAGATGAAGTTCGTAATTTTATTAATTCTTTTCAATAATATGTTTATAATCAACAGTTACCCTGTAGCCATTTTTTTTACAATAGTTACCATGCTTTGTTGGGGATCATGGGCAAACACCCAAAAACTTACCACAAAAGATTGGCGTTTTGAGACTTTTTATTGGGATTACGTGTGGGGGATACTGATTATGTCTTTGATATTAGCTTTTACAATGGGGAGCTTGGGAGAGGGAGGAAGATCGTTTATGGAGGATATTAAGCAGGCAAATAATTCGAATTTAGGTTCTGCTTTTTTAGGAGGTATTGTTTTTAATGCGGCCAATATACTTCTAGTTGCTGCTATTACCATTTCAGGGATGTCCGTAGCTTTTCCGGTAGGAATAGGATTAGCTCTTGTTATAGGTGTATTTGTCAATTATATGGACAATAGCGTTGGCAATTTTAGTTTGATTATTGTTGGAGTAGTTCTCATTACTATCGCTATTATCCTAAATGCTGTTGCTTACAAACAAATACAAAAAGGTAATTCGTCTGTTTCTACAAAAGGATTATTGCTGTCTGTTGCAGCAGGTATATTGATGGGATATTTTTACAAATACGTAGCACTATCTATGTTTCCTGATTTCAATATGCCAGAAGATGGAAAACTAAGTCCATATTCAGCAGTTGTCCTTTTCTCTATAGGAATAGTGGCTAGTAATTTCTTATTCAATACCTTACTTATGAAAAAACCATTTGTGGGTGAGCCAGTACCCTTTAGTGCATATTTCAAAGGTTCAAGTAAAAACCACATGATGGGCGTTTTAGGTGGCTTCATTTGGTGTATAGGTATGTCTTTCAATATAATTGCCTCAGGGAAAGCAGGAGCTGCAATTTCCTATGGATTAGGTCAAGGTGCTACTGTGGTGGCAGCCATCTGGGGCATTTTTATTTGGAAAGAGTTTAAAGATGCTTCTAAAAGTACAAATAGACTTTTGTATCTAATGTTACTATGCTATTTGGTAGGCTTAGGTATTCTAGTAATTTCAAAGTAACGCGTACAGTAGGGTTTAATATGGGTAAATGGATAAAAATATGTAGTCTTTATTTTTTCTTTTTATTCATAGGTATTCATGGATTTACTCAGAAAACAAGAAGCCCATTTATACTAAATTCAGTTTATAATACTCCCCGTTATCAACCAATTGACATTGTGTTTGTAGTTTCGAAAGCGATTACAGATAATCCTTTTGATCATACTTTTGGAGCAAAGTTTGTTTGTTCTGGAAAATCTAATTTTGAGATACAAGGATTCTATAATGGCAATAATGAATATGTAATCCGTTTTTGTCCTGAAGATTTAGGTGAGTATAGTTTTACTACATTTTCGAATGTAGCTTCTTTAGTGGGTTTAAAAGCCAAAATAGAATGTGTCCCCAACAATAATTTAGAATGTAAGCCACCCATTATTGTTGATCCAACAAGATCTAAGCAAAAATTCTCCTATAAAGATGGTAAGTCTTATTTTGCTAACGCTTTTGAAATAGATTGGTTATTCTCTTTAGATATGGATAATTCTGATGATATTCCTAAAACAAAGGAAATGGTAGCTTCTATTAAACAAAATGGATTTAATCAGGTAGTTATGAATGTATATGCCTATGATAAACCTTGGTATTCTGATTCGCTTACACCTGCAAAATATATTTTTTCCAAGCCAAGCTACTCAGTTTTTAAGGGCGATAATAGGGCTCCAGACTTTGAGTATCTCAATACTGATTACTTCAAAAAACTCGATCGAACCATTCAGTGCTTGCACGAAAATGGTATCGTGGCACATATCATGATTTATGTATGGAATAAGAAAGTAAATTGGCCTCCTATGTATTCTCAGGCTGATAATAGATATTTTGATTATGTAATAAAAAGATATCAGGCATATTCTAATGTAATTTGGGATGTTTCGAAAGAAGCATTGGACTATGGAAGATGTGACATTGATTATATAAACGAAAGAATTGCAAGAATTCACAGATTAGATACCTATAATAGGCTTGTTACAGTACATGATTACGAATATTGTTCAAGAGAGCCAGATAAAGTTGACTTTATCTCTATTCAAAATTGGCGATCTGATTTATACTCTTTGAGCTTAGAAGCATATCAAAAGCACTCCAATATGCCAGTGATGAATATTGAACATGGAGGATATGAAAAAGGACCTTTTGTTTCTTTTCAAGGTAACTATGTAGATCCCAAAGTATGCTTAGAAAGAAACTATGCATGCATTTTTTCAGGTTTATATGGCTGTTACTACTGGCAAGATACCTCTTGGGATATAATAATATATGACATTATGAATTCAAGTAACAACTTAGCCAAGCCTAAGTTTGAATATTATAAGTATTTACAAGAATTATTTACAAAATACGATTTCAATAAATTACATCCGTTTAAACAAAAACTTACAACCAACAGTCGATTGGGGAATGATAATTTTGCTACGAGTGGTTATTCATTGACAGATAATCAAGGTATGTATATGTTTTTTCTACCTAAAGAGAATTTTCTGCTTAATCTTGTACTACCTAATCCCAATAATTCTAAGTTTGATTTTACTTGGTTCAATATTTTTTCTGGAGAAAGCATAATCCAGAAAAACACGGATTACTATATGTTTAAATCCATGAAATCTCCTTGGCAAGGTGAATCGGCTGTATTAATAGCAGAGGAAGTTAAGACGAAGTAGACATTATACTGTCCACAATTTCTCTGGGTAGTTACCTTTATCGATTTGCTTTGCAATATCAGCAATTACGGATTCTTTATCTTCAGGGTAAGTTACACCAAACCATTCGGATGCATTGTTGAAAACCCGGCAAGCACCTTCTTTTTTGTCGATTAAGTTACTGATAATTTTAGGTATAAAGAACTCTGCTTTTGGGTTTTCAAGGTTATTAAGTGCATACTCTTGAAACATCTCATGAATCATGGGAAATATTTCGGGTTTGAATCCCCAGAAATTCATAGAAACAGGCGTATTTTCTTCTAAATACTGAGGTTCTCCTTCATCTAAAAAGGCAATTTTTCCGTTTTCTTGACGAATTATTTTAGTTCTTTCAACAACATCAATTAGATTTTCGCTTGAATCTACTTGGCAGATTCCTCTTGAAACAGTTCCATTCTCTGATAATGTATTTTTGATCTGATATCCCATCATGGCTTGAAGAGCTGGATCTGTATCATTAGCCAAAAATTCTCCCATTTTTGAGAAAGCTTCGTGACCATAAAAATCATCCGCATTAATCACAGCAAATGCCGTCTGTGTTTGAGGACGAGCACATAATACGGCATGTCCTGTTCCCCATGGTTTTTCTCTTTTTACTTTTCCTTGTAAACTATCTGGTATGTAGGATTCAACGCTTTGAATAGCATACTCATATTCGATTTTCCCTTTCAATTTAGGTGCAAAGATTGCCTCAAAATCAGTTTTCAACTCTTCCCGAATAATAAACACTATTTTACCAAATCCACTACGAATAGCGTCATATAATGAATAGTCAATGATAGTTTCTCCATTGGGTCCAAAGCTATCAAGCTGTTTTATACCGCCGTATCTGCTTCCCATACCCGCAGCTAGAATTAATAATGTTGGTTTCATATATTTAAATTAAAAACGATGTGATTTTCAATCATACTGCAAAACTATCAAAACTTGGTGTTTTATTTAAATTCAAGGTCAAAATAGTTTTTTACGTACACCCAAGTTGTATATTCGTATCAAATTTATACGAATCAATGATTAAACCTTTACTAACCTCATTTTGCATTCTATTTGCTACAAACTTCGCATTTTCACAGGCTATTGTGCCTCAAAACGGTGTTTTGGATACAAAACCAATTTACACCCTGTTGAAAAATGTAAAACTTCATTCTAGTACAAGTAATGAAGTGGTTACAACATCTGTTTTATTAAAAAACAATAAAATAGAAAAAATTGCAGCTTCTATAGATTCTCCCAAAGGTACATTTGAAGTTGATCTCAACGGCAAACATCTTTACCCTTCATTTATTGAGCCATTTTCAGATTACGGTATGCCTGAAGTAAAGAAAGGTAGACCCATGAACTATTATGAAATGCAAGTCAATAGTCTGAAAGAAGGAGCATTCGCAGCCAACCAATCTATAAAACCCGAGGAAAATGCAGCATTGTTATTCAAAAACAATGCAAGTGTTGCCACAGAACTTCGAAAATTGGGATATGGAGCCGTTATAACGCATCCTAAAGATGGTATTATACGGGGAAATGCCATTCTAGCAGCTCTTTCGGATAATAAAGAGAGCGAATGCTTATTAAAAGTCGATGTGAGTGCTCAGTATTCGTTGGATAAAGGGACAAGTACTCAATCCTATCCCTATTCGATGCAAGGGTGTGTTTCTGTACTAAGACAACATCTATATGATGCTATTTGGCTGGCAAAAACCAATCAAGTAACAGAACGCAACATTTCTCTTGATCAATTGGCTAAAAATATAGCTTTACCTTCTGTTTTTGCAGGAAATACCCCTTTGGATGCTTTACGCTGGCAAAAAATAGCTCAGGAGTTTTCTTTAAAACCCATTTATAAGTTAGGCGGATATGAATATCAGAGAATAGCCGATATAAAAAAACTGAATGCTCATGTCATTACAGGTATCAATTTCCCCAAAGTTATTGATGTAGAAGATGCTTTGGATGCAGAAAATATCGCATTGGCGGAAATGAAGCATTGGGAGTTAGCTCCCACCAATTTGTCTGAATTAAGTAAGAATAAAATTGATTTTTCTATTTCTATTTCAGATTTAGCAGATAAAACAAATTTAAACTCCAATATAGAGAAAGCTCTTAAATTTGGAATTTCCAAAATCGAAATTTTGGCGGCAATGACTATTAACATTGCTAGAGCTTTGAAAATTGATAATATGGTGGGTGATATCAAAACGGGTCTTTACGCCAATTTTATTATCACCAATGGAGAGCTGTTTGAAACTAAGACCAAAATACTTGAAAACTGGGTATTAGGGAAAAAATTCACCATTAATGACGTAAATTTAGACGATATCAATGGAAAATACAGTATTGATAATCCTCAAACGGGTTATCAATACATGACTATTTCTGGAGAAAACGAAAAACCTCAAATCATTCTTATTCATTCAGATTCTATCAAGACCAAAACCAATGCGAATAGAGAAAAAAATATAGTATCCTTAAACTTTAAGAAATCGGAGAAGGATTCTCTTACACAAAGAATGAATTTAGTCTATACCAATGGACAGTTATTAGGAGGATTGGTTTTGGCTAACGGAGATGGGTTAACTTTCAGAGGGATCAAACAAAATTTACCTGCGGAGCCATCCAAATCTGATTCATCAAAGAAAAATTCCCAATCTTTAGTTTCAAAAGTGACATTTCCATTTACTTCTTACGGAAACAATACTTTACCTAAGTCTGAAGAAATTATCATCAAAAATGCAACTGTTTGGTCTAATTCATCGAAAGGCAATTTCCAAGGGGATGTATGGATCAAAAATGGTAAAATTGAAGGGGTTGGCAGTAACCTAAGTTCACCATCAGCTAAAATAATTGATGGTAAGGATAAATACGTAACCAATGGTATTATTGATGAACACAGCCATATTGCACTGTTTAGTATTAATGAAATCGAATCTGTATCCTCTGAAGTAAGACAAGAAGATGTTATAGACTCAGAAGATATTGATATATATCGACAGTTGGCAGGGGGAGTAACTACGTCTCAACTTCTACATGGATCGGCCAACTCCATAGGTGGGCAATCGGCTATTATCAAGCTTAAATGGGGAGAGTTACCGCAAAATTTAATTATACCCAATTCTCCTAAATTCATAAAGTTTGCACTTGGTGAAAACCCAAAAAGAGGAAATACGCCAACGGCACCCATTAGATACCCAAGCACTAGGATGGGAGTAGAGCAAGTTATTCATGATGCATTTAATAGAGCCATCCAATACAAATCTGATTGGAAACTGTATAATGATCTAAAAGATAAATCTTCAGCAAGAATACCTAGAAAAGATCTTGAATTAGATGCCTTAGTAGAAATTTTGGATGGGAAACGCCATATAACTTGTCATTCCTATGTTCAATCAGAGATTAATATGCTTATGCAGTTAGGGGATTCGTTGGGATTCGGTGTAAATACACTTACGCATATTTTGGAAGGATACAAAGTAGCAGACAAAATGAAAGCAAGAAATGTAAATGCATCTACGTTTTCAGATTGGTGGGCATACAAAATGGAAGTAAAAGAAGCTATTCCTTACAATGCCTCCATTATGGCAAAAGTGGGCGTCAATACGGCTATTAATAGTGATGATCCTGAAATGGCACGTAGACTTAATCAAGAGGCCGCAAAAACAATGTTGTATGGAGGACTTTCTGAAATAGAAGCATGGAAGATGGTTACCTTGAATCCTGCAAAAATGTTACATCTTGATGACCGTTTGGGAACGATAGAGAAAGGGAAAGACGCAGATTTGGTTGTTTGGAATGC
>JBOFGX010000414.1:0-2417 GCA_051649345.1 Leadbetterella sp.
TAACTTTAGAGTATTTATTGCTTTGGATAGAAACATCCATAAAGAAGTTGAATTCGTCTGAGTAAGCATCTGAGCCCTTTTCAAATTCGGAGCCATTCAATATCGTTTTGCCTTGCTCAAAAAAATCATTGGGGTTTTCTATGCTTATAGCCATGTTTGATTTTTCGGATTGAAACAACAAGGAATCGTTGTTTCCTACATTCAAACAGGTCGGATGATCAGGAGTAGTGCCCGCTTGCAATTTATCAGAAAATCTTCCCAGCCATCCGCTCGATAAGAGATCAGCATCAGACTTAGGCTGAATTCCACTTAGCCAGATATCGGTCGAGCGAAAATGCGATAGGTTTGGTTGATCATACCCTACACCTTGTATGACCGCGAGTTTACCTTCTTTGTATAGACCCAGAAGACCCTCATTTGTACCCTGAGCAAGTGACTTATTAAAGTATAAACCATCACTCGATTTTATGAGGTTTGATTTTGAAACATTTGTGGTGGGCCTATATTTGGAATAGTAGGTGTCGTTGTCGGCAGGAACAATAGTATTGAGGGCGTCATTTCCACCAAATAGCTGAATGATAACCAGTATGTTATCCTCAGCGTTTTGAAGCTGCTGAAGTCTATATTTTGAGTGGGCAAATAGTTCAATATTACCCAACATCAGGGTAGTTGAAAGCGAACCTATTTCCAGAAAACGTCTTCTTTTCATGATAAATGGAAATTAGGGTTTTTAATTATTTCAACGAAAAGTGTTTTTAATCTATTTCCAGCTTGTTCTGTATTTTTTAGCATAGCAGGCCATTCATAGTCTGGTGCATTTCCGAGTAATATTTTTGTAAATCGATCAATGGTACTAGTAGTAGGCGTTTTCGCAAAAAAGTGAGTTAAGATTTGTGTAACAAGAGATTTTGCATCGTCTGGACTTGTATACTGCTTTGTCCAAGTCACCATGTAATCGTTAGTTTGATTCCACATAAACCAGCCCATATGCTGAACGCCAAACGGGAATGAACGCGTATCGATCCATTTTCTATTTCCAGACCATCCCGCAACGGTGGGAGGGTTAAGTAAAGCTTGCCCCATGGTATCCATTACCCATGATTTCCAGTCTTCTTTTACAGCAAAATGCTTAGTTAAGAAAGTGATGGTCTCTGCAGGTGATTTTATGTGAGATGCCCTTTGGTTTTTATCAAAAAAGTAAGAGGATGTAAGCAATAATTTTATGGGAGCCGAAAGTTCAAAATTGGAACTTATAAATGATTTGGACATTGCATCCAATATATCCTGATTTTTTGTTTTTGCATGGTCTCCAAGGAAGTAATCAAATAGTTTTTTTGAAATATGATTCGCAACTTCTTTCGATTTTCTTTCAAAAATAGTGTCGATCATTGCATTGACTTCTTTGGTTCGGACCTCTTCTTGGGTGTTTGAAGATGGACTTGTAATTGTTTTGCCCAAGTACACCTTTGTTCCTATATCGTGTTTATTGGGGTCAAACCATACCGAATAAATTGGAATATTGGGGATCGTATCTGTAAATTGGTAAGATATCCATCCGGTGAGGATACGAGCTCCCTCTTGAATATCTTTTTCTGTATAATGTCCTAACCCTACAGTGTATAGTTCCAGTAATTCTCTGGAATAATTTTCGTTGGGTTTTACTTTGGTGTTATCTCCGCCATTTAAATAGACAAGCATGGCATTGTCCAAAGTGATTCGTTTAGTTAGTTCCTTGAAATTACCTTGATGAAACTGACGAAACAACTGATTTTGACGAAGCATATTTTGTGCTAGTTGCACACCATCAATATCGTATTTAGTTGTGAAATGTCCATGGAGAAACAAAGTCATTTTTTCTCTAATGCTCAGAGTGTCATTCTCCATTTCTTTTGTCCACCACACCTTGAGCTCATAATTTTGATCGTATAGACGTTTGTACATAGCATCTGCTATTTTTTGCTGATCTGCAGGAGCCTGTTTCCATGGATTAATTTCGGTTGTATCTGCCCAAGTTGGCTTTTTGGGTAATGGTTTTTGATTGGCATTGGCAAAAAGCAAATCTACTGCTTCTTTAGCCGTTTTACCAACCAACTGAAGCGACTCTGTCCAGTTAAATGCAAAAGTACTTCTTTTTAAAAGGTGGAGAACATCGGCATGGCTCAGTGGACTGGTATATTCTTGTACACCTGTGATCTCTCTACCGAGCATTGATTGTAGAAAAGAATTTCGTTTGATGTTTGTGTTGGTTAAAAGTATAATAAATATACTCTACTATTTTAGTACTTGCAACTAATTATGCCTTTTGTTGTTAAATAACCCAAAAGAAGCCAAAGTAAACCTTTAGCTAAAAAAAATAGAAATCCCCATATTCCAAACTTTAAAATAAGCTTTTTTAAATAAGAAGGCTCTTTTTCACT
>JBOFGX010000415.1:0-4765 GCA_051649345.1 Leadbetterella sp.
AAGGTAAGAAGACCAAAAGGCTCTTCAAAAGCAAAAACCTTTTCTCCAAATTGAGCCACAAGTTCATCTACAACATTTTGATTACTAATCATGGTATCAAAGAATTTTATAGGAGTCTAACAAATGCTTATATTCCTCCGTATTTCTTCTGCGAAGAGACTCATTTTTAGCTAAATCACGGATTTGCATAAGACCATCTAAAATTTGTTCTGGACGTGGAGGACAACCGGGTACATACACGTCAACAGGAATAACTCTGTCGATTCCTTGAAGAACCGAGTATGTGTCAAAAACTCCACCTGAAGAAGCACACGCTCCTACAGCAATCACCCATCTAGGTTCTGCCATTTGAAGGTATACTTGCTTTACGACAGGTCCCATTTTCTTTGCAATGGTTCCCATTACCATTAGTAAATCTGCTTGTCTAGGAGAGAAACTCGGTCTTTCGGATCCAAATCGGGATATATCGTAATGCGACCCCATGGATGCCATGAATTCTATTCCGCAACACGAGGTTGCAAATGGCAAAGGCCACAAACTGTGACTTCTTGCCAGTCCAATTACCTTATCTAAAGAAGTAGCAAAGAATCCTGCACCTTCTACGCCTGCTGGGGCATCTACCATTTTTACACTCATAGGTAATCTGTATTTTACTTAATCTTCAGAAGCCCAATCCAAAACACCTTTACGAATAACGTAGTAAAGACCCGCCATTACGAATGTTACGAATATAAGCATTTCCCAGAAGCCTAACCAACCCAATTTCTTGAAGTTTACGGCCCAAGGGTACATAAATACAATTTCAACATCAAATAAAACGAACAAGATAGCTGTCAAGAAATACCGAACCGACATGGGCATACGGGCATCTCCTTGACTTTCAATCCCACATTCAAAAGGATCTTCCTTTCTTTTACTTTTCAGACGAGGTCCCAAATAGTGTGTTGCAAATAGGACAAAACACACAAATCCAACAGCCAGAGATAGCTGTATTAACAAGGGAAAATAGTCTTGCGGAAGATTTTTGATCATTGTCGTTGTATTTTACACAAAAATACATTTGAAATATACTTTAAACAAAAAATTAAACGGATTTGATAGCTTTACTTTTTATTTAAATCAATTCTAATTTTTAAAACTTATTTTACAGCCATACACATAAGAATTATACCATTTATATGGCATTTATGTTTAAGATTTTGAATTAAAATAATTTGAAAATTGAAAATTGAACTAGGATTACGTGTTTACGTTTACTTTTGATAAATAAGTATAAACGAAATGAATACCCTTGAGCAACAAATTCAGTTTATTATTGAAATAGACAAACTGAAAAGTGTATTTCGGAAAACGAGTTTGTTTTATTCTTCAAGAAAAGAAAACTCTGCGGAACACAGTTGGCATCTTTGTTTAATGGCTATGGTTTTGGCACCGTATAGTGATAAGCCTGTAGATATTTCTCTTGTTTTAAAAATGTTGCTTATTCATGATTTGGTAGAAATTGATGCAGGCGATACCTTCTTTTTTGATGAAAAAAATAGAGATGCCATAAAACCAGACGAAAGTCAAGCAGCTGAACGGATTTTTGGAATGTTACCTGAGGAACAAAAAAATGAGTTTTATGCCCTTTGGAAGGAGTTTGAAGATAAAAAAACTCCTGATTCTCTTTTTGCTAATGCTGTTGATATGTTGGAACCTATGCTACAGAACATGACAAACCAAGGAGGAACGTGGGTAGAATTCTCCGTAACAAAAGAAAAAGTGCTCCGCATGAAAAGTGGAATACGATATAGCTCACAAGCCTTGTGGGACTATGTTTTGACCATCCTTGATAAAGCCGAGAATGAAGGCTTTTTCTCAAAAAATTAATAAACTTCTTTGGTGAGGTTGTGCCAAAGAAGTTTATTTTCGTTATTATTTTTGGACATTAAAAACGTCAAATATCAATTACACCCACCAAATTCTGTCTTAAAGACTGCCCCACTTTCTACTACGAAACCAGGCTCAAAGGTTAAGCTTTTTCCAGCTTGATACGTAACATTGGCCGTTCCAGAAATCTTATTTTTCCCAATAATTATACCTGTAATAGATTTA
This sequence comes from Leadbetterella sp., assembly GCA_051649345.1. Lineage (GTDB taxonomy): Bacteria > Bacteroidota > Bacteroidia > Cytophagales > Spirosomataceae > Leadbetterella. The sequence goes on from JBOFGX010000415.1 coordinate 2,095, forward strand.
GCTTGTTTGGTAATAATGCCACCAGAATAATTATCTAATCCGTCAATCAAAGCTAAATTTGATAGGCAAGGCTGACTTGATGAAACAAAAATGGTTGTAGTACCTGAGGTAGCACCTAGCTCACAACCGCCAGCTCCTGTAACTTTTTTCATATTAAAATAATAACTAATGCCTTGAGGCCCTACTGGAGGTGCGACAAAAGGTATTACAATTCTATTTGAGTTTGATATTCCAATTAAAGAATCCGAACCCTTTGAAATTACATAACTCCAAGGGCCTAAACCGCTAAAGTCGACAATTAAATTTTCCGTTTGATTTTGATATAGAAAAACAAAATTTTCTGATTTACTGGTTCTAAGGATGGCACTAGATGTACCATAAATTTTATATTTGGCTTCGGTAGAACAATACCCATCAGATAGAATTAAGCGGTAATCTCCTTCGGATTGAACATTGAGGAATGGACTTACTTCTTCAATTAAATCTTGATAGATTTTACTCAATGTATCAAGTTTACTCCAAGTATAAGTAAGATTAGGATTAATTATGGAACTAGAAATTGTTGAACTGGTAAGGCTTCCACAAATACTTCTATTAGACGAGCTCAATATAGGATCTCCTACGTTGATTTGCACACTTTTTTCTAGTGATATTGAGCTATAGGATAAAGCTAAACTTGTAATCTTAACTTTATAGGATCCTGTGGTCGTTGCAATGTAGGAACTGGATTTTGCGTCATTTATAAGTACATTATCTCGATACCATTCATAAGAAAATTCGGTCCCATTAGGTATAGCTTTCATTTTTATGCTATTACATGTACTATCCAAGGATTGAATACTTGCCTGTGGTAAAACTGGACAATTTGCTGTTGATACAACAAAGGAGTAAGGGCTAGCCACCGTGTTTGTACTATATGGAACGTTTAGGCTAGTAGAAAATTTATATGTACCGGGTGCTATGGTATATGGTATTGGGTACATAATAGGGTTAGATGAAAAGCCAGAAAAGCTTCCTGCTGACGATCCATTTAGCTGTTGTAAGTTTACAGTAATATTACGATTTGTACCTATCTGACCCGAAAGTGTATAGGGTATTGTTATTACCCCTCCTGGGCAAACATGGGTCATCGTAGGTGTATCATACGTAAAAACTGGATAATTCAAAACATTGACTACTACGGATCCAAGGACTGAACCACTTGAACATGAGCCAGATCCTGAAACAGAATTTAGATAATATAACCTTGATGATTGAGGAGAAACAGGTAAAATTACTTGTGAATTTGAAGAAGTTTTAGCAAAGGTATTTACACCATCTGACAAGGTGTAATTCCAAGGACCCATACCTGTGAAATTGATAACTAAATTCAATGTTTGATACGGGAAAATAGTAATTGCATTAACATTTTCATAAGATGTATTAAGTGTAGCCGTTGATCCTGAATAAATAGTGTAAGAACTTGATTCTGTACCACAAAAAGGGTCAGTAATAGTTAGTCTATAATCACCTGCTGAAGAAACTGTAATGTTTGGATTTGTTTCACCCGAGATAGTTTCATACAAATTTGTACTTGTATTTCGCTTACTCCAAGTATAATTAATATTGGGATTGATAATAGAACTATTTATTGAGGTAGTTGTATAGGTTCCACAAATACTTTTATTTAAACTAGAAAGAACTAAATTGCCAAAAGTAATATAAACATTTTTGTTGTTAGAAGTTGAGTTATATGAAGTACTTGAATTAATGACACGGACTTTATAATTGCCTGAACTATAAGTGGTATAAAAATCTGAGGTAGCTCCTGAAATTGCGATGTCATCTTTATACCATTGATAGGTATATCCATTTCCATTAGGTACAGCCTTTAGATAGATTGATTTACACGTACTATCAAAAGACTGAACACTAGCTTGAGGCATATTAGGGCAGTTGTTATTTACAACCTGAAAAGTGTAAGGGCTTGTAATAAAATTGTTTATATAAGGAACTCGACTATTAATAGAAAATTTATATGTTCCAGGTGATACAGAGTTAGGTACTTGATAATAAATTGGATTAGTAGAAAATCTTTCTAAATAAGAAGAAGAAACTAAAGAACCTGAATTTGTTTGCATTTGGACATTTAAATCTCGATTTGTTCCAACATTGCCTGATAGGGTATATGGTATAGTTATAATGCCTCCAGGACAAACAGAAGTCATTGTAGGTGTATCGTAGGTTAATATTGTTGGAGTGACATTTACAGTTACACCACCGAAAGTAGAACCATTTTCACAGCCTTCCGATCCTGATACCGAAAGTAAAAAGTACTTACGAGATGCACTAGGTGAAACAGGTAAGATGGTTTGAGCATTGATTGAAGTTTTCAAATATAAATTCACATGATCGTATAAAATATAATTCCAAGGTCCTATACCTGTGAAATTTATCACTAAGTTTTCAGTTTGTCCAGGGGAGATATTTACTTGTTCAATATTTCCATAAGAATTTGTAAGCGTTGATGTAGATCCAGAAAAAATCGTATAAAAATTTGATACTGTTCCGCAATAAGAGTCGGTAATGTTTAGTTTGTAACTACCTTCAGATGAAATAGAAATATTTGGATTGGTTTCACCTGATATTATTTCATACTGGGCTGTATTTATGTTGTTTTTACTCCAAGAAT
>JBOFGX010000416.1:0-4332 GCA_051649345.1 Leadbetterella sp.
TATTTTAAGTAGACCTGCACCTAACTCTAACAAATCCACTACTGTTGTCCATGCTGCATCAACAGTACCTGCCATAAATGGTATGTCCACAGGAGAATACTCTGTCCCGGGGAAAACTATAAAATCTTTATATGCACACTGAGGTATGATAGCTTCTCTACTAATTTGGTCCAATGCTCCACCAGCACATTCATAAATTGATAGAAGGAGTTTATAAATATTATCAAAATTTTCAGGGCTTGTCTTTTCAAAGGCATCTTCTTGATAATTTTCAAAATCTTCAAGATTTTGCTTTAGATTTTTCAGGTCTTGGTCGGTTATTACACCTTTTTCCGCGACCAATGCATCCGTTTGGGCTTTAATGTATGTTTCATACATTTCAGAGTTTTCTGCAAATATTTTGTGTACTTGTTGTGAAACTTCAGTTAATAACTTTTTATCAACACTTGCTCCCCCTTTATCATAATGCCCCCCATCAGCCGTAGAATTTACTCCAATAAAATCAAAAAAAGTCTTACCAGTTCCTTTAACAGGAGTAGTTGGCAATAAATTTTTTTCGTCTTTTGACAGTATATCTAGATATTCTTCTACTTTATTATAAATGATTGGTAAATTACTAACTTGATCTGTAGTTATATTAAAAGAAGGTCCCGAAGGTAATGCACTTACTATTTTATTCGAGTGATCAGGACCCAATTGAGATATAAACCCAGTATTTTTCCATATTTTTTTTCTTACAAATTTATTTAGGTCATTGGATCCGCCTACACTTCCTTTAATATCGTATTCAATTGCAAGTCCAAGAAATATTAAATGGAATCGATTGTCTGGAAATGTAGTACCAATTTGCTTTAGACTTTGTAGTTTAGTACCTATAGCATCTATAGCTGGTTTTCCGTATTTGTTATTGACAGAAACTTTTTTTAATTCATCAATAGTATTTGGTCCCTGTACATCTTTATCAAGATCAAATAATCCTAATGTAGAGTTTATAGCAAAGTAAACTTTCATTAAGGGCTTTTTGTCTGTAAATGCTTTATTTAGTAAAGCATTGATCTTATCTTTATAATCCAACAAATAAGATCCTTCGACTTCGATGGCTAAATTCAAATCAAAAACTTCAATAAATTTTGGATCTAAATATTTACCTACTGAAAATACGTATTGATTTAATTCTGGATGTCCATTTTTCTCGTTTAAGTTATTTTGGGCGTTCAATTCATCTAAACCCCTTTGAAATGCTTTAGTGTACTCATTAACTACATAATCGGAGGTACTATCAGGCTCCATATATAAGTTAATTGCAAAAGATACTTTTGAAAAACAAGAAAGAAAAAATACAAGAATTATCTTTTTATAAATCATGTTAAACTTAAAATTTACATCCATAGTTAATCGTTTCCGTTATATACTTGATCTGCTAAAATTCTATTTACGTTACTCATTAAAAAACTTTGAAACATGACAACTGAAGGAGCTGTTGAGCTTGCAGGAGGAAGAGAAGGTAATGCACCTTTATAAATTGTGTAAAGTTCATCAATTACAGGTTGACCTCCTTTTGTCAATTCCTTAGCTAAAGATGAGATGTCATCATTAGATATATTGCTACCTAAAAATACAGTAGCAAATGATTTAGCAATAACACAAGAGTTATAATTAATCTGTGTTGTGAATCTAGCTAAATCAGATGGATCATCACTGATAGTTGCATCGTCTACTTTTTCAAAACCTTCTTTACTTTCTAAACCTGCACTATATTTTTGACCTGAAGTTGGAACACAATTACTAGTTGCCAAAATATTTTGAAGAGCTTGCTTTGCAACTATTACATACCAATCCAGAAATCTATCTTTTTTAGCCTTGAGGGCTTTCAAATCTTCCACAGCTTGATCATAATCGACTTTATTTGTTGCATTGGATATTCGATCTGCAATCTCATTGGCTTCTATCTGAAGTTCGGAAGGTAAGTCCTGCTCTGCCATTTCTTTAATAGACTTTATAAGATGATTGAGCTTCCGACGATTCCCGATATTGTTCCATGCTAAAGTTGCCATAGAATCCACTGCCTCTATAAAAGATCTAAACTTGTGGAACTCATCTGAAACGTCTTTTATATTCTTTTTGGTCTTATCGTATGTACTTTCAAAAAAGCCTGAGGTGAGTTCATATTCGTCGTTTACTCCAATGCCATTGAATTTCACAACTATACGGGTGTCTTTCCACCACTTGTTATTCATATAACTGACACCATACCCAGAAAATATTCCATTATCACCTTTAACATTCTCTATCTCCACTACAAAGTCACCAGCAAAGACTGTATCCTTGGGCCAGAGGTTGGTAAGAGGGTTTACACCTGTAAATATGGCTTCTGGTTGGCCACAATCACCCGACCTACTTCTTCTTTTCCGTTTTTTATAGTCTCTTGGGAATGAGGAAATATGGGTAAGAGAAGCAGGCTCATCGGTACTATTAAAGTTCCCCCCAGCAGATAGCTTAAAGGCAAAAGCCAAAGAATGGTAATTGTCTTGGTCTTTACCAATAATCTCAAAGTAATAGTTACGACCTTTGACCAGAGAGATACCATAGGCTGTATTATCAGGAAACTCGGAGGAGCTTGTAGCCGTAACTTTAAGTACTTTTTTTGCTGGGTCTTCATCGGTACTTATGTACAATTGTGCCCATTGGTTGGTTTTGATAGCTAGGTGGTACTTGCCCGACTGAGGAGGACAAATGTATCCGCTTATTCGGGATATAAATTTCTCGTTTCTCCAATTGGCCGGCTTATCGGTAAACACACCCGTAGCATCCGTAGCATCTGTAATAGAGACATTGGGTAAAGAAATAACTTCGGAATAGTCTGCTAATTTATTCTGTGCGAGATATTGATTTACATCCAGATTGTTATAAAAAGTAGCATCTCCATTGAGGTTTCTAAACCATCGTTCGTAATTGATCTTGGCATCCACAACACAAGCAAGTGGTGGCTGTGGACAAGCCGTTTTTTCGAGTTTGAATTTCTGATAATCTTGATTTGAAAACACTTGTATATTTAGCTCCGAAGGATACGGAGAATAGAAACCTATACAGTTTGTGGTGTCACTCAAAGTACGAATAGAATAAATCATGGCACTGGAGTCGCTTGGTACTAGTTTCCAAACATGATCGATATCTTTATTGATATTTGGCCTTAAACTTACTATGTCTTTGGATGTAAGGTTGTATCCTACATTGTAGGTAGATACAAGTTCATACTCTTCGTTTCCAACATGGCTCACTTTCCAAATATCATCGAAACCATTTTGAACACTTATATTGGGGTTATTTACTTCTAATCCTGATATAGTGCCAAAAAAACTTGAACTTCCCTGTGAGTTAGAAGCCTCTGCTTGAGCTTTGAGGTAATAACATCCACTGAGATCATTGATGGGGGGTGGTACTACCACAAATTTCTTAGTGGCCTCACAATCAGTATTATTCTTTCCTTTGTATTTAAATACATAGGTATACGATCCTATCTTCAATTGTTCTTTGGGGACTACGTATCGATATGAGCTATCGGCTACAAGCTCACCATTATAATACCATTGCGGAAAACTAAACTCGGGCATGTTTCCGATTTTGGAATTATTGGTCGAATTAAAAACACTTCCATTTTGTAATGTTCCAGAAGTGTTGTATTCACTGGGGGTGTTGAAAGTATAATACTTTTGTAGATTCGGATCCGTAGATACTGTATTATCTGCTCTAGTGAGCATACTTTGTTTTATTTTACTTTCTTCTCTAAAAGCATTATAAAATTTAACTTCATCCATATATCCTTCAAAACTTTTACCTTCTTGGCCAATAACATTTGGGGCTCTTGCTACATAATTGCTCTCGAGCCTGAAATAGTCTTTGCCTGTTTCTTTGGCTTTGGCAACTAGCTCACCATTGATATACAAATGTGGCAGATTGTTGAGATACGATACAGCTATATGATTCCAGCCTTTTAGCTCTACTTCATATGAAAGTGCTATACGGGTATGTTTCCACAAGGTAGGGTCATTGTTTTTTTCATATAATGTAGCCCCATTGGATCCTACCGAAAGCCACCAATCCAGATTAGTGGAGCTACCCGTAGATTTAAATAAAACACGTTGAATTTCTCCTTCGTTGCTATAGCTTGTACTGATGTGTGTATTTGCGTTGGGATATACCCAAGCTTCAGATGTTGAATTTTCCCATCCTTGCATATCGGGCAAACTAAAAGACGTTTTTTTGGTAGAAAGTAGAACATTTTGAAAATTGGTGGGTAAATTAGACGTATTGGTATTTACAAAATTGGCAACC
>JBOFGX010000417.1:0-1717 GCA_051649345.1 Leadbetterella sp.
TTTTTGAACTAAATCAGCGGTTAAAAGCCCTCTATCGCATGGAATTGCTTGAACCGCCACCCCTGCATTAGTTGCGATTCCTCCACCTTCATACTGGTAAACATGTGCATAATCAGAGCAGATCACTTCATCTCCAGGAGTTGTTTGAGCCATAAAAGCCAACTGATTTGTTTGAGTACCGCTTGTACAAAAGAGAGATGCCTCCATCCCGAACATATCAGCAGCCATGGATTCAAGTTTTTCGACACTAGGGTCATCACCAAACACATCATCTCCTACGGGAGCTTGCATCATACGATCAAGCATTTCCATGGATGGTCGAGTAACAGTATCGCTTCTAAAATCAAGTAATTTATCCATTTCAATACAAAAATAGCCAATTTTCGCGAGTTCATTATCAAATACCTATTCCATTAAATACGTACGAATCGATTAGTCTAATTTATCATTACTGGAGTAGGAAATATAAAAACACATTAAAAATTGCATTAACCTAATTCATTTATAAATTCTCCCTAAAATACTTTCACATTGGCTCGATTTTTGAAAAAAATCATAGTGAATATATGCTTCAAAAATATAGTTGTGTTTTAGGCATATTGTTCTAAATCAAATATGTAAATGATAAGAACCTTACATATACTTTTTGTATTGCTAACATTCAGTTTTTTTGGTTTCGGTCAAGTACAAGATCTAACCAAATTGGCCGAAGGTAAATTGGTTTTTTTTGAACCCATATACAATGCAAAAGAAGAGGTAGATGGCTATTTTGCTATTTACAAGTACGATAATCTTTCTGAGGAAAATGTACTTAACGAATATGTCGTCTTGGATACAGACCTACAGAAAAAGTATAATGGCACCTTTAAGTTGAAAAGCTCTGCAAAAACTCAACCGGTTTGGATGACAGGGGTCAAAAGAATAGAGGATAAAATAGTTGTTCGGTTATTTTATAATCATTATCATAATGTTCTCTCTACAGATAGGCAAAACTCAGTTTACTTAATTGACATATTTCCAGTTTTGAAACAAGTATCAGAGCCTTATAAATTCAATAACAATAAAATTACGTCTATCAATTATAAGAACATTGTTCCTAAAGAGTCCAATGATTTCTCAATCACACGAGGTGGTGTTTTTACTTATAATTATTTCAAGGCTGTTTCTAATCATGAAGATAAGAAGGTAATGAAAAGTAGTTTTTTTGTAGATGCAAATAATAGAATTTTATGGGAGTATAAGTTAAATAAAAACCCAAAAGCGAAAAAACTCTTAGAAGCTTCGTATATAGAAACGCTAGATAATCAGTTGTTTATTGTTGAAAAAACATTAGTAAACGAGCATGTGGTTTCGTCAAAAATGGTAGTTAAAGACGAGAAAAGGGGAGGGACGATTTTTGAATTTGATTTGCAGTCTGGTAAAAGACAAAAAAACCTTATCAAAGTTGAGAAAGTTTGGAAAAATCCAGATACTACACAATCCAAGCTTCGAGATCAGTATGTGCTTATATGCTCCGTATATGGTAAGAATATTTGGGGTGAAGTAAATGATAACAGAAAAGGGTTTTCTAAAATCGTAGTAGATAATCTAGGAAATATATTAGAAAAGAAAACTACGAATTATAAAAAGTATGGTAAGTCAAACAAATTTAGAGCGATTAATCATCCATACTTTTTCCAGCTACTCAACGATGGCTCAATGGTAGTACTTAGTCACC
>JBOFGX010000418.1:0-15282 GCA_051649345.1 Leadbetterella sp.
TGTTTCTTGAAATTTGGTGCCTTCGCACAAGATAAGAAAGTACTCATGCTATTTGAGCGAGGAAAAAGCGATTTCAATGCACGTAATTATAGTTCTGCTTCAGATAACTTCACTGAATATCTCAAAAAAGACTCTACCCGAACTGAGGCATATTTTAAACTTGGACAAATAAACGAAACTCTCCGAAATTCGGAAAAAGCCATTTTTTATTACCAAAAATTCATATCAAAAGATACCACAAAATCACCTTATATCCAAGCATATACCTATTTGGGCACACGTGCTTTAGAAAAAGGGCAATTCCAAGATGCCAAATACTATTTGCAGATATCTCAAAAATATACAAATAAGAATTCAATAATTTATCAACAGATCCTTCGACAACTTAAAACTAGTGATTTTGCAATTTCGGCCTTACAAGACCCTATTTTGATCCAGCCTGAGCCTTTACCCAAGGTTATCAATTTCAAAAACAAGCAATATTTTCCTGTTCTTACAGCTGATAATGCCACCATCATTTATACAGCGAGAAATGAGGGCGAAAACGAAAATATCTATATTTCGAAAATCGATAATACAGATTGGAGTACTCCTAGTCCCATTTCAGACAAGATCAATTCTAGTTTTAATGAAGGTACCTGTTCTATATCTGCCGATGGCAAAATCATGGTATTTACCTCATGTGAAGGAAGACAAAGTTATGGAAGTTGTGATTTGTATATTTCTCGATTAGAAAACAACATCTGGAGTGAGCCTGAAAACATCGGCCTCAATGTCAACTCCAACTATTGGGACTCTCAACCCAGTCTTTCGCCTGATGGTTCTCGCCTGTATTTTTCATCGGAACGTCCCTTTGGACAAGGCAAAAAAGATATTTGGATGAGTGAGCTTGATGCCAATGGAAAATGGAAACGAGCGATCAATTTGGGCAAAGAAATCAATACCCCTTATGATGAAGTGTCTCCCTTTTTGCATGCCAATGGATCCACCTTATTCTTCTCTAGCAACGGCCGCGAAGGCATGGGAAAATTTGACATTTTTATGTGTAATCATAAAAACATGCAACTTTCAGAGTCGGTCAATCTAGGCTATCCTATCAATACAATTGATGATGAAATTTCGCTTTTTGTGACTGCAAACGGTAAAAAAGCGTATTATTCTGTAGAAAAAAACAACGAAGTCAATCTCTACAGTTTTACGATCCCCGACAAACTGGCACAAAAATTTAATAAAACGATTTATATAAAAGGCTATGTTTTGGAAGACAAAACCCAAAAGCCCCTCTATGCCAGTTTAGAATTACTCGACCAAAAATCAGGCGAAAAACTTTCTCGCTTTCATTCGGATCCCATCACAGGAGATTATATGGCCGTACTCCCTGGAGATGGAAGTTATGTTTTGTATGTAGAAACCGAGGATCATTTTTACAAAAGCATCAAGTTTGATTTTAAGGAAAAACACGATGAAAAAAAGCTGGATATTTTTCTAAATAAAATCGAAAAGCAATCCATCGTTCGCCTCGATAACATTTATTTTGGTTCAGGTTCAGCAGCACTCACTGAAGAATCCAATATTGAACTTAAAAAGCTTCATGAACTACTTGCACTGAATAAAACCCTCAAAGTCGAAATCTCGGCTCATACAGATGATGTGGGCAATGATGCGGCTAATTTGGAATTATCCAAAAAACGAGCAAAATCCGTTGTTGATTTCCTCAATAAATTAGGAATAGCCCCTGATAGAATCGTATCCGTTGGATATGGAGAAACCAAACCCCAGGTAAAAAATATCTCTGAAGAAAACCGCCAAATCAATCGAAGGATAGAAATGAAGTTTTTGTAGGCAGTTATGATCAAAAAGACAAAAAACATAACTTCAACTTACGTTTTGTATAAGAAGTGCTAAAATTTACTTTTATCCAATTATCGAAAAAACTCCTCCTCTATTGAACTTTGTACCCTACTTTTGCATTCTGAAAGTAGAGTATATTTTATAATGACAACAGAAAACGTAGAAATTCTTATTTTGGGCTCGGGCCCTGCAGGCTATACAGCTGCTATTTATGCGGGTAGAGCAGGCTTCAAACCTGTAATGTATCAAGGAATGCAGCCCGGAGGACAATTGACCATAACGAACGATGTAGAAAACTTCCCAGGCTATCCGGATGGTATCCAAGGGCCTCAAATGATGGAAGATCTTCGCAAACAAGCCGAGCGATTTGGTCTTGACAATCGCTACGGAATGGCTACTTCTGTTGATTTTTCTACTCCTCTAGCTCATAAAGTGCTTATTGATGAGAAACATCAAATTACAGCTAAAGCAGTAATTATTGCTACAGGTGCATCCGCAAAATGGCTAGGCCTTCCCTCGGAACAGAGACTAAATGGACACGGAGTATCTGCCTGTGCAGTATGTGATGGATTTTTCTATAGAGGCAAGGAAGTTATTATTGTAGGAGCTGGTGATACTGCTTGTGAAGAAGCTCATTATCTCGCCAAGCTTTGTAGTAAAGTAACTATGCTGGTTCGTAGGGATGAGTTTAGAGCATCTACCATCATGGCTAACCGTGTAAAACATACCCCTAATATTGAGATTCTTTTTAATACCGAAACGGTAGAAATACTTGGAGAGCATGCTGTAGAAGCTGTAAAGGTAAAAAACAATAAAACGGGAGAGGAATCGACCATTCCTGTTGAAGGTATTTTCATCGCAATCGGGCATCATCCCAACACAGATATTTTCAAAGACTATCTTGAATTGGACGAAGCTAGCTATATACTTGTGGAAAAAGGCACCTCCCATACTAATATAGAAGGTATATTTGCTTGTGGAGATGCACAAGACAAAATTTACCGTCAAGCTGTGACCGCGGCAGGAACTGGCTGTATGGCTGCATTGGATGCTGAAAGATATTTGGGATCTTTGGAAGATTAAGCTCCTAGTATAAACGCCAATTTATCCTCTAAAGAATATTTATATGGAATCCAACGGATGCTAATACCTTTGGATTCCATACTTCTTAAAAAAGTCATTTGCCGCTTTGCGAAGCGATGGATTTCAGTTAGTAACTTGGCTTGCATTTCTGCAAATTGCATTTCTTCGATTATGTACGACGAAACATACCTATACTCCAGTCCATAATATTGCAATGTTTCATGCCTAACTCCTTTGCTTAATAATCCTTTAACCTCCTCAACCAAAGCCCCATTTTCTAATCTAGCTAAAAGCCTTTTTGCAATTCTTTCTCGGCGAATTTCTAGTGGAGGATCTAATCCAAACAATTCAAACTTGAAATTTGCATAATCAAATTGAGGCTTCGAATCCGCTTGCAAAATCTCCAACGAACGCAACAATCTCTTCCTAGATTGCTTATCCACCTCAAAATATGGATTTAAATCTTCTATTTTATCTATCAGCTTTTTTTTTTCTAATGGGACAAATGCTTCGACAGAGGCTTCATCCCTTGGAATAAAAATACGTTGAAACTGCTGAACTAAAGCTTGCAAATATAAACCAGTCCCTCCACATAAGATAGGAGTCTTACCACGCTCTAAACAATTAAAAATAGCTTTCTGAGCATCTTGAACAAACAAAGCAACATTATACTTCTCTCCAGCATCTAGAATATCGATCAAGTGGTAGGGTATATCTCCGTACTCGTGCAAATCCTTACCCGTACCAATATCCATACCTCGGTACACCTGTCTACTATCTATAGAAATAATCTCCCCACCTATTTCTTTTGCTAAGGATACGGCCAACGAAGTTTTACCCGAGGCTGTCGGACCCAAAATGACTGGAATATGGAGGTCGAAGTAGTTCATTTCGGAGATTCTACGTATTTTTCTATTTTTATGCTCCCCTGATTATATACTTTATAGTCAGATTCTGAAAAGCCTGTAATTCTTTTACCTTCTTCAGAAAGACCAAAGTAATAGGGTTCTGTTTGAGAATGAACCGTAAACCCTAATTTTTCAAAATCTTCTCCATTTGCCCATTCAGCATCTAAATATGTCATGATATGATTAGGATGGTACGTTTTTTCAAAGAATTGGAGCATTTTTGAAAACGCCCCAGCTATCCGAAAATAGTTTAAACTCGCAAAGCGAGAAAGCTCGTATGAGCTACTTCCATCTCTAAAAATACGCTTTCCCGAAAATGTCATCACGGCTACTAAGGTATCTTTTTTTTCATACTCCATTGGCAGCAATCGAGTGTAAGATTCTGGTAAAATCAAGCCCAACTTGATCTTAGAGTCTACATAGTCCATGAGATGATGAGTTGTTAAAAAATTCTGTGCCTTTAGCTTGTCGATTCGTATGACCTTACATACGCGTGCAGGAAGGCTATGAAACTTACCAAGCTTAATAAATAGTTTCGAGAGTAACTTACTTTGCTCATTTACCCACAAATCTTCCCAAATTGGCCAAGTATTTCGTTCTAAAGTTTGGAAATTTTGATTTTTAAAGAACAGTTGCAGAAAGATATTTTGCTCGCTTAGGTAAAGCTTATTTTGAGAAATAATTTTTACTCCATCAATAACATTTGAAACTTGATTATAAACAGATTGCACAGAAAAATCATTTTCCAAAAAATAAATTGTAATTTTGGTACGTTATTGGATACAAATATAAGAAAGGTCATAGCAATTTTTATTAAAATGAATTTTCGACCTCTAGAAAAAGTATAGGATTATTTTAAAAGACAAGTCAAACTAAATTTCGTTCCGTAGCTTATTGAACATACTTTACGCAGTTTAAAATAAAATTTAGGAAGTCTAAACCTTATAATTATGATGTGTATGTGTGATTTTCAACTTAAAATAAAGGGACAATCCCTTATTTTAAATATACTGTTGATTTCTTTAATATTGGTAGGTGGCAATCTTTATTCTCAGTCCAAACAATATTTAGTTGAGGATGCGGATCAATATTTCAAGGCGGGAAGATATTTTGATGCTTATTTACTATATGTAGATTTGGTGCGTAACCCCGAATTTGCAGGAGACCAATCACTCGAAGAGAAAAAGAAAAATACATCAAGTGTCATGTTTCACTGGAAAAAAACAGAGGACAATTTCGCTTTCAGAAAATACGAATTAGCCAAAACACATATGCGTCAGGTATTGGTTTTAAATCCAGACGATCCGAACAAATACATGCTACCTAGAATCTCAATGGAGTATGCTATGGAGCTTCAAAGATATGCTCCCAGCCAGCCAAGCGGTGAGGGTAGAAATAAGCTACTAGCCAAAGCTGTAGATTTATACAAAGAGGCATTGAACGAAGGGCTCAAAGACGAGATGGTGTTTGCACTTATCAAACAATGTGAATTCAGTCTTGAAAAAAGCGGATACAAAGGTGTACAAGTACCTACTTCCTATGGTATAAACTATCAAAAAGAGGAAGAACGCAAGCGTGAGATCAAAATCTTGGAGGAAAAATCTAAACCTAAAGAGACTACAGTATCCAATAAATTATAATCTTGTCTTTTCAAACGAAGATCACCATTGAGCCAAGATTTCTTGTAAATAGTGTCTTTTCAGTCCGAACTTATTCTTCAATACACTGATTTCTTCTATTTTGGATTGATGAGTTTCTGCATCATAGCCTTGATAAATTGCTCGTATCATCATGTTTTTAGGTGTGTTTTCAGGGCCAATAAATTCGAAAATTTGGGTTTTGTATCCGTAAGCCTCTAGTAACAAGACACGAATAGAATCCGTAAGAGTTTCAGCAATCCTTTCTTTAATAGATCCAAATCGTTCCCAAACAGGAACTGCATCACTAAGATTCAAATCTTTACGCACCTGTTTGTGACAACAAGGTGCTAGCATCATGACAGGAATGTTTTTTCTAATACCCGTAAAAATAGCGTCATCTGTAGCCGTATCACAAGCATGAAGAGCCACCATGACCTCCGTTTGATCTGGAATAGATATGGTGTTTATTTCACCTTCGATAAATCGTAAGTTCTCAAATCCAAGCTCTTTTGCTTTTTGATTGCACAAATCTACCATATCTTTTCGTCGCTCTACCCCTTGTACATGAGCCTGTATTTGCAGGATGTTTTTACAATAATGCATCATGGCAAATGTAAGATAGCCTTTGCCCGAGCCCATATCTACAATACGAAGAGGTTTGATGGAGGTATTTGGCACTTTCATGAGCCCTTCAGCAAACTGCTCTATAAACTTATTGATCTGTCTAAATTTATCCGATTGATCTTTTTGAACAATACCTGTAGCGTTTACAACTCCCAATGCTTGTAAAAAACCACCCGACTCTGCTGGTATTAAATGTTTTTTTTGTTCATTATGCTCAGTATGTACCTCTCTCTTTTGTTCCAATTTTTTCCTAATCAAACTGGCTTTTTCCGTCGATTTCATAAGCAAATGATAGGATTCATTTTGAAGAAACATATCCACTTGCAGGAAATTTATACCTAAGTTCTTGTCAAAAAAAATGAGAGTCTCAGAAAGTGATAGATTTTGGGTAATCTCTTTCATAGGATATACAAAAACGAAAGATAATACTAAGCCCTTTTTAGACGAAAATGGCTTTATCCGAATCGAAGAATATTCATTATTTTCAGAATTTTTTTTATTTACTTTACTAATTATAATTTTTGAAATTACATTATTTTCAAAACATTCTGAAAATACATTTACAAATGAAATTATATCTTTTGATTTTGCACTCATACTAAAATTTGATTTTTTGTCCGTCTTGGCAAGAATACTACCTTATTTGATATAATAATTTGAATTAGCTATCAACTTACTACCTTTTATTTTCTTCCACTCACTACTTATCTCTAGCCGCTCTTCTTTACCATCAACAAGGACGCTTACGGGTATTTTGAAACTGGGAATACAATTTTCAAAACGATACATAAGCCCTTTCCTGCTTTTTTGTACAACCAACTTAGGAATTTGAGTTGTTCGCAAATACTGATCAAAAACACATTTAAGATCCATTTTCGCAAACTTACTTATATAATCCTCTATTTCTTGCGTCGTCACTGTTTTATGGTAAAAATCAGAGTTTAAACCACGAAGCAGAAGTCGAAAACGGGCATCATCGTTCATGATATGGCGTATCGTATGCACCATAGCTGCTCCCTTAGAATACATATCTGAAGAACCCTCTTGATTCACTCCATAACGACCTATGATAGGTTTATCATTACGAATGTTTTTCATCAACCCTTGAGCATATTCTTGACCCGCAAGTTTACCATAGTGGTATTCCGTGAAAAGTACTTCACTGTAGGTAGTAAAACTTTCATGAATCCACATATCCGCAATATCCTTATACGTGATATTATTCGCAAACCATTCATGACCAGACTCATGAACTATGATATAGTCCCATTTCATACCCCAACCTGACTGAGAAAGATCAGAACCCAAATATCCCTTTTTGAACTTATTACCATACGTAACAGAACTTTGATGCTCCATACCTAGATAAGGAACCTGCACAAGCTTGTATCCATCTTCATAAAAAGGATAAGGACCAAACCAATGTTCAAAGGCCTGGAGAGTGCGAGCCGCATCTTTGAAATGAATCTTAGCCGTCTCAAAATCCTCTTTCAATACATAATATGAACACTCCAATGGGCCTTGCTCCCCTTGATAAGTTTCATTGAAATTTATGTAATCTGCAATATTGATATTGACACCATAATTATTAATTGGATTTTTTACAAGCCACTCAGTAATTACATCTTTATTTTCTAGAACTTGTTTGGAGACAAATTTCCCATTGGAAACATCCATCAAACCTGCAGGCACCTTTACACGAATACGCATACTATCTGGCTCATCGTACATATGATCTTTACAAGGCCACCAAGCACTAGCACCCAACCCTTGGCATGACGTAGCCACAAATGGTTTTCCACGACTATCGTTTGCCCATGAAAAACCACCATCCCAGGGAGCACGTTTGGCTTTGGGAGGATTTCCTGAAAAATATACCTGAATTGTGTTTGTTTGCCCTTTCGAAAACAGATTTTTTGTTTTTAAAAAGATGGCATTCTTCCCTTTTTTATGAAAGTCTAACTTTTTTCCTTTCCAGAATACACTATCAATTTGCATAGGAAGCTGCATATCAATTTGCATTTCATCGGAATTTTGCAATACCTGAAAGCGAACAGCATTTACACCTGAAATAAACTTATCTTGAATTTTAACATCTATATACAAATCATAATGGAGCAAATCCCACCAAGACCTTCCTTGACCCACACTTCCACGAAGCGTATCTTCAAATGTATAAGATTGTGAAAAAGCTGTATTAACAACTACAAAAAACAACAAAAATAATCCCCTTACCATTTCTTGATTTTATAACCATAGGTTGCAAACCATAAAATTACTAAATACAAGGGCAATAAGACGGAGAAACCAATATTAGAATTATAGTTATCTGTAAGTTTACCATAAGCAAGGGGTAATATTGCCCCGCCTGCTATCATCATAACCAAAAGTGCTGATGCTAAATTTAGGTGTTTTTTTACCCCATCAAGAGCCAAAGGCCAAATCGCAGGCCACATAATAGCTATGGAATAACCCAATGCAGCTACTGAATATACAGAAGCAATTCCCGTAGTAAATACAACCATTAATGTTACGACCACTCCGAACATCGAAGTATATTTGAGCCAATTGTGTTGGCTAACAAACTTGGGTATTAAAAATATACTAGAAATATAGCCAAAGAGCATAATATAAAGAAAATAGGTGCCGAATTGTTTAGATTCGTTATTTGTAAAGCCCATAGCTTCTCCATGATTGATTATGTAATCTCCACATATAACCTCTAATCCAACACAACAAAAAAGAGCTAGACAGCCCAATACAAGATTTGCATGAGAAAAAACGCTTTCGTGAGAATCATCTGTATGCTTAAGATCATCTTGTGTTTCTGACTTCAAATCGGGTAAGCCTTTTACAAAAAATATCCCTATTCCTAAAAACACTAATATCCCCGATAAACTCGCATAAGGAAATACGACTTTATCCAATTTTTGATAGATAGAGACGTCTACATTCTGGCTTGTTAGGAGGAGTGTTCCAAATAGAGATTGGCTAATTATACCCGCGGTTTTATTCGCTACCCCCATGAAAGAAATACGCTGTGCGGCACTTTCTATGGGTCCCAAAATTGTCACGTACGGATTTGAAGCTGTCTGTAAAACAGTAAGACCGATACCAATCGTAAAAAGAGCGACCAAAAACAATTCGTAGGAAGCTGATTTTGCGGCTGGAATAAAGATTAAACACCCTAAAGCCATAATTAGTAAGCCAATTGACATCCCCTTTTTCAACCCCGTTTTCTTTAATAACCAAGAAGATGGGATTGCCATGACAGTATACGCAATAAAAAACGCAAATGTCACCAAAGTACTCTGTGTGTTGCTTAGACTAAATGCTCCTTTGAAAAAAGAAATTAATGTACCGTTTACCCAAGTCACGAATCCAAAAATAAAAAACAACATACCTATTATGAGTAAGGGAAAAAGGTAATCGCTGGATTTGTTAACAGCTTTAGCTTCCATATATAAGGGTAAAATTTATGATATTGATTACAAGTATACAATAAAAAAACGGGGCTTAAAAATCTTAGTTTAACTCTGCACAAAAATTCTAGTTTTTTTATATTGATAATTGTTTGAAAATTATAGAATTAATTCTTCAAGATGATTAAATTTGTATTGTTATTTAAATTATAAAAGGTAATAAAATTATTTCTTCTAGGTTCCTAAATTAAAACCATTATGTTAAAAAAATTACTCCAGATTTTTACGACCCTCGTATCGGTAAACTCATTGTTGTTTGCACAAAACAGCAATTTTTCAACAAAGAATACCTTGAACCAAAATCCTAGTAAATATGGAATTACCAGTGATATGATAAGTCAAATGGTAGTTTCTGATGAATACACCTCTCCTAGTACTGGATGGCATCATATTTACTACCAACAAAAATTCAAAGAACTAGAGGTGTATAATGCGATACTAAACATCACATTAAAGCAAAATCAAATTATTAATCTGACACATACGTTTGCAAAAACTGAAACACCAAATTCTATACTAACTAACAATGTTTTATTGATCGGACACGCAGCTGCCGTTCAAAAACTGGTTGCCTACCTCAATCCAACCTATGTGTTTAGTACTAGTCTCAAGGAAACTTCAAAATCAAAAGTTTCTAATGGCATTGAGAATTATGCATCTTTTGAAGACTCTAACTTAGCAAATGGAAAAATTGAATCTAAGCTTGTTTGGAAACCTAGTTATAATTCAAACAGCTTAATACTAGCATATAAAATAGACTATAAAACCAAAAACAATGAAAACGTATGGACGGGATTCATTGATGCAAACAAAGGATTTGTTCTTGATCATTTCGACCAGATTGTTCGATGTAGCTTTGGTCATAATCATGCTAAAGATCTTAAAAATAAAAAATGCGATTTTGAAGTATCCGGTAAGGCAAACAACAACCCTATTCCTTTATCAAGAGCCTACAATATTTTCCCAATTGGCACCGAAAGCCCTATTCATGGACCAAGGCAAATTGTAGCAAATCCGTATACCAGATACGCACCTATTGGCACTGGGCCGGGAAATACAAATGGATGGCACTATGATTCCACAACATTCTATAATGACACCAGAGGAAACAATGTACTTGCTCAAGAAGATGCTGACAATAACAATACAGGAGGAGCAAGACCCGTATCCGATTCTCTTTTGTTTAATTATACGTATTCTCAAACTTTAAATTCCTCAGCAACAAACAGAAATGCCTCAATAACCAATTTATTCTTTTGGAATAATGTAATTCATGACGTGTTGTATAGATATGGATTCGATGAACCTTCAGGAAACTTCCAAAAGCACAATATGAGAAGAGGTGGTCTTGGTAATGATCCTGTCAATGCAGATGCACAAGATGGTAGTGGCACCAACAATGCTAATTTCCAAACACCAGCAGACGGTAGTGCACCAAGAATGCAAATGTTCCTTTGGTCAGCTGGCTCAGCTTATGAGCCAGATAGCGATTTTGACAACGCTATTATATCTCATGAATATGGCCACGGATGGTCTATACGCCTTACAGGGGGGCCAAGTAATGTTAGTTGCTTACAAAACACGGAACAAGGAGGTGAAGGATGGAGTGACTATCTTGGCTTAATGTTGACTGCTCGCTGGGATACCTTAAGACCCACTTTAGCGAATGCAAACATTCCAAAAGGCATCGGTACGTATGTTCTAAACCAACCCACTTCTGGTGCAGGTATACGCCCCTACAAGTATTCATATAATAAAGCATTGGATAATAATATTGTAACGTATGGTGCGGTTGCCAACTCTTCGTTTTCGGCTCCACATGGTATAGGCTCCATTTGGTGTACAATGCTATGGGATATGACTTGGGAGATGATTTTTCAAGATAATTATATAGTACCCAATATACATCAAGCAAATGATCTAAGAGGAAATGCCGCTGCATTGAAATTAGTAAACGAAGGACTACGGCTTCAAAATTGCAGTCCGAGCTTTGTAGATGCTAGAAATGCCATTATGAAAGCCGATACCTTATTGTTCAATGCTCGATATTCTTGTGCTATTGGACGTGCATTTGCCCGTCGTGGTTTGGGTAGATTTGCATCTACAGGATCTAGCTCGAATGACAGAATAGTTACAGAAGATTTTACACCTTACGACAATATCTATGTGACGTCTCCCATTTCCAATGAAATATGTAATAACGGGGTATTTAACTATCAAATTACAACAAATACACCAACCACTTTATTGAAATGGAAACGACCATTGATTCCAGGAATTGCAAATCCTGCCGACTCATCAAACTCCAGTTCAATAAATGAAACTCTGATAAATACTACATCAAGAGAAATCATAGTGTCCTATACGATAGAATATAGTCCTTCAAGCTGTCAAAATTTAGGAAGGGCGACTGTTAATGTAAAAGTTAAACCCTCCTATCCTTCTACATTATCAAATTATGAACTATGTAGAGGTATCAGTAATCCGAGCTTCACGGGATTCCAAGGTTCGCTAGTATATTCTAATGCATTGAATACTACAATCCCTAATACACAATCTTACATACGATCTTCTGGGAATAAATCTACTACTTTTTCAACCGCTTCAACAGGTACATATTATTATAGAGCCATTACATTTACGGCAAATCAAACCGCCTTACATACCTTTTTAACTACCGCTGCTAGAATTAGCACTTCTGGAAATTCAGGATCTGGAAATGACACTTATTTGACCTTATACAATGGTAGCTTTTCACCTACAAGTCCATCTACAAATTTCATGATGACGGATGATGATAGTGGGGAGGGCTTACTGTCATGTGTCAGTGGAAATCTAATTGCGGGCAATACCTATACACTTGTGGTCTCCACCTATTACGTATCAGAATATGGAGACGTAAGTATATCTAGCAATATTCCAGTTTTCAATGCTGCAACTCCAAATTGGTACCTTACTGCCACTGGCCGTACATCAATTTTTACTGGACTCACCTACAATCCGCTCACTCATCCTTCATCTGGTGTGACCGTAAATTCACCTGCTGGCGTATATAAATTCTACTTTGGTGAAAATACTACAACAACATGTAGAACACTTGTAACTCTAAAAATTTCTAATTCGATAGAGTCCGGAAATTTATCGCGGTCAGCAACTGTTTGTAGCGGGGCCAATTTTACTTTACGAATATCTAATTCTACTCGTAATATTCAAGAATGGCAATCTTCTGTAGATTCTGTATTTACTAGTCCTGCTATTCTTACAGGAACAGATACTGTGTTGATTTTGGCCAATATTCAAAATACGAGGTTTTATCGAGCCAAGTTTGTGACCCAGCCAACTGAGTGTAATAGCACGACCAATGTTGTGAAAATTTCCACAAACAACCTTGTCCCAGGAAACTTTAATAGATTAGATTCTGTATTCTGTCATACAACCATTCCCATATTTACATTACAAAATACATCTGCCAATGTTGACAATTGGGAAGTATCATCCGATAATTTTTCTACTTTCTCGATTATAAATAATACAACAAGAAATATCCCTGTTGCCAATTCAATTGGCCAAAGAAAATACAGAGCCAGGCTTTCGCTCGCTGGATGTAATCCAATTTACTCCCCTATCAAACCTATCTATTTGGACTCAAGCTCAATAGGAGGAGATTTAGGTCCAAATGTTTCCTTATGCCAAGGCACGATACGAACCATACGACTTACAGGATTCAAAGGAGCTATACAAAACTGGCAATCGAGCACAGATAATTTTAGCACTGTAACAACGATACAAAATACATCCGATTCATTAGTTCGAACTTTCCCTATCGTTGAAAATCTAGTGTATCGGGTATTGGTAAAAAGTGGCATCTGTCCTTCTGCCTTGTCTACAGTTAAAAACATTCAAGTTTCTCAAGGTCCACAAGGAGGAGATCTTACGCCGAGCTTTACGTTTCCTATCTGTAAAAACTTCAGATACCAACAAATGAATCTAAACCTTCAATCAGGTTCTCTATTGAAGTGGGAACGTATAAATAGTAATTCAGGAGCTATTACTACTTTTGCAGAAGATGTAACGTCTATCAATACATATCCAAGTTTAAATGGAGATAAAATAAGAGTTAAAGTAGAGAACCAGGGTTGCCCACCCGCATATTCTGACACGATAAGTATGGTAGTTCTACCTGGTACAGAATCTGGGACATTATCTGGAAATGACAGCTTAGGATGTACAGGAGCAAATATGGGGGTAAAACTAAAGAACTATGAAGGACAGGTAATTCAATGGCAATTCTCCGTATTACCATTCACGGAACCTAATCAGATTGGCACTATTTTCTCAAATGACGACTCCATTACTGTTAATGACTTACAATATAATAGATATGTAAGATCTTTGGTAAAATATGGAGATTGTGCGGCAGAATATTCAAGACCTATATTCTTGCAACTTACGAGTAATCCTATAGGAGGCACATTAGGGCCTGATTTCTCGGTCTGCAAAACAAATTCAGGAGTTAGTATAGAACTGTCTGGTAATTCTGGACCTATAGTATCGTGGGAAAAATCTATGGATTTAGGTTCTACTTGGAGCAGCCTTGCTCCAACTTCCAATAATAGTTTCCCGATTGGAATTATTGGTTCTACAACAAAATATAGAGCAAAAGTTAACAATCAAGGTTGTCAACCCGTTTATTCAAGTATCGTTACCGCAAATCCCGATTCTTTAAGCCAAGGGGGTATTCTAGGTATAGACAAAGTGTATTGCGACTCCTTAAAGCTTGATACACTTATTGTGAGTTCTTACTTTGGTAACGTCGTACGATGGGAAAAATCAATTACTAATTTCTTAAGCTCTACATCTATATCTTCTACAAGTTATAGCTTGCCTGTATCCAATTTTGGTACATCTACACAATACAGAGCGGTCATAAAAAATGGTCAGTGTCCTGAAGTCTATTCTCAGATTACGCAACGGATGTCTGTTAGACCGTTATTAAATTTGGCAAATCAAACTGTTTCGAATACAATATCGAATAGAGCACTCAATGGAATTACTTCCGTTCAAAAGATCGTCCCTGCAGGAAATATTGGTTATGAAGCTGGAAATAGAATTTTATTGAATCCTGGTTTTGAAGCTAATCAAGGGGTTGTTTTTAAAGCAGAAATCAAAACCTGTGTAGATTAAAATAGTAACGTTTTATAAATAAAAGAGGGCTGCATAATTATTGCTGCCCTCTTTTTATTTTGCTCGAATCAAGCTAAGGACTCTACATTCTCAAATTGAATTTCATTATTGATGTCTAGATCCGCCAAAATAATCTTGTCTTTAGAAACTGAGCCATTGATTATGTATTTTGATAATTGATTCAAAATAGTTTTTTGTAAAAACCTCTTTAATGGACGAGCACCAAATGACACATCGTATGATTGCGAAGTAACGTGGTCCAATATCCGATCTGTCGCCTCCAGAGTAATATTCTGATTTTGAAGCCTTTTCTTGATTTCGTCCATTTGCAATTCTACAATATGACGGATATCTGTTTTTCCTAGTGGATCAAACAATACAATTTCGTCTATTCTATTCAAAAACTCTGGTCTAATGACTTTTTTCATGTTTTCTAAGAGTTCTGTATGTGCTTCATCTTTGAAATACTGACTCCAAGCATTTGGAGATTCCTTTTCCGCTTCCAAGAAT
>JBOFGX010000419.1:0-4912 GCA_051649345.1 Leadbetterella sp.
CCTTCAAAAGGAAGAGGAGTGTTTTTCTCAGAAAACGACAAAGCTATTTTAGAGTATAACATTATATCCAACAATGATGTGCAGATAGCAACGTATGACAATAGTAGAGGTGAAAATTGGAAAAATACATTTTCTAAAAACATCATATCATGCGATAGTTTAAATCAACGCCTTATTGCGGTAGGGAGTTGGTATGATTCGAGAGCTATTTTTCCAATTCTTGGAAGCAAAAAAGACACTATAAAGTTAATAAAGGGGGGGTGGTTTGGCATGTTTGATGGACTAGATGCTAGTACGAACAACAATCTATATTTTTATCCCAATTCTAAGGCATTTAATAGTAGGGATCAACGGTATGGTACGGACAAATGGATAGCAAAACCAGAATTATCTACACCCAAATATACCCTTGAAGAATGGAGAAAAGCTCATTTAGAAAATAAATTTGCTTTATCTCAAAGTAACAGAGCCGTTGATGCTAATTCACAATTTTTAGAGGGTAGTTTTGATCCTAACAAACCTGTAATACTCTTGACCCAGAACAAAAGTACGCAAAAAGGAACGGTGAGCTTTATTATAAATAGATTGCAAAGAGACAATTACAATTTGCCTTTTCCTTTGATTTATAAATTAATTATAGATTCGAAATCACCGAATTTTGCTGACGGTAAAAACGTAAAAAGAGCAAAGGCTATGTTTAAGCCAAATGAAACCTTCATAGAACTGTTGGTAGATCTTTCAAAAATACCGGGTCTAGAAACAGGCGACAAAGTTAAAGTTGAGTTAGATTCTACACTTTCAACGGCCTATTTTATGCAGTCGTCATTTATGACTACTTATCGAAACCCCAATGATGTAGAACCGGAGATTCCAACCGATGTAAATACAACGATAGCCCCATCTATCACCAACGGTTATGAATTCACATTGGTAATTATGGATGGTATAAAAAAAGTCCAAATTATAGGTCAAGATGGTAAAAAATATGGAGTTATGGAGCTTGCCAAACAAAATCATGCCAACACATATAAACCAGATAAACTGCTTAAGCCGGGTCTCTATCAGGTGATTGTTAAAACTAATTCGGAGGATAAAATCTTCAAAATGGAAATACAGTAATTTTTTGTCTATTTTGTCTTAAATTTTGATTATTTAAGGGAAGTAAATTTTATTAACCCTTATATTCGCATACTAAAATTACTGTATAGTGTAATGTATAGAGTTGTATGCGTATGTGTTTTGTTTACTACCTTTCTTTGTTGTGGGGGTAATAAAGTGGATTCAGATCCTAAACCACCAGTTGTGGTCACTCCACCTGATCCAATTAAGTATACAAGTCCTCAACCTGTTGTAACTACTACCAATAAAATCAAGAGCTCTCAGTCGAAAGATTTAGTTGAAAATACAAGGGGTAGCTCTGCTGTTAACAATCATGGAGATACATATACACCACTTACAAGTGCCAAAGATGGTACAATTTATACATCTTGGATAGATGATAACAGAGCATTTGTTTTAGAACAGATCAAACCTGATGGGACTAAGAAAAGGTTCGTTTTAAAAGAGAATGTGCAGCAAGACCCTTATCATGTACGTCCAGCAGTTGCGGTTGATAAAAAGGGGTTTATTCATGCTACTGCTGATATGCACAATCAAGCGTGGGTTTATTATAGATCAAAAGTGGCAGGATCAATAGTAGATGGCTTCGAAACTATTACACCTCCTGGTCAATTAGTCACTTATCCACAGTTTTTCAAAGACCGAAACGATGAATTATATCTGACATTTCGTAACAAAGTAAAACTTCCTCCCAATCAATGGAAAGATGGTTCTAATGGTGGTGGGATAGCTAAATACAATTCAGAATCGGGTGCCTTTGAAATGCTTGGTGGAGTTGATCATGGTTTAGAAAAAACAGTATTTTGGTCAAGTACAGGCGGTACAACAGGCAACAATTATCAGAAACCTTCGGTTCGACTTTATTTTGATCATAAAAATCGCATGCACGTAGTGTGTAATTTTATCAACGAGCCCACAAATGGTACCTCTGAAGTAAATACACACATAATGTACGCTTACAGTGACGATGGAGGGAAGACATTCAGAAAGTTAGATGGAGCAACAATCAGTAAGCTGCCAATGGATGTCAATACCGCAAGTTTGGTACACTATAGAGAAGAAAATGATATTGTAGCAGGTGCGTTTATTGGTGCTGATTCGGATCAAAATCCAATCATTGGGTGGATTCAAAGTGGCCCTGGCAGACCTCAATTTGCAAGACGATACTCTGGTGGTACATGGATTGATGTTTTACCCGAAGCTGGAGCCCCCGGAGAGTTGTATTGTAGAGGTAATGGTGAGATTTGTATCCTTCGTCCGTTTCAAGGTGTTTATATATCAAAAGATAATGGACAAACGTATAATCGCTTCACTTTTAAAACACCACCGGTAAGTCCTCAGTTTGCCACATTTGATAAGGAGTATTATGAGAATACAGGTAACGTCAGAATCCAGTATCAAGTTAATAATAGCCCTCAGATTATAACTTCTACTATGATTGTAAACTGATATAGATTGCACTTTCTAACATTTCCTTTTCAAGTGATCATGTAGATTCTCAACTATTTTTAGTTTCATGAATCAGTTATGAAATGTATTTTTTTGTTTGAATTAGAATTAAGTTTTTCCAAAACCATTTTATGTTTAAAAATATAATCACTTTATTGCTTTGCTTCTCCAATCTTGTTATGGGTCAACAAAATCAATACAGCGATGGTTTTACTATAGATTTTGAATCGTATTTAGACAATACTCCCTATACAAATAAGGAGGCAATATCTGATTTTAAGAATCTGAAGTTTTGGGACAATCTGTCGTCCGTAGATGTAAAAAAATATAAAAAGAATAATCACGCTATGCGTATCCTGATTAGAAAGGATAAGTATAGCCGAGGTAGTGGTATTATTTCGGAGACTTATCTTTCCAGTCAAATAGAATATACTTTAGAATACAAAGTTTTTTTTGAACCTGATTTTGAGTTTAACAGAGGGAATACTGCAAATGGATTTGGTGGAGGTAAATTACTCGGTCTTTGCGGTGGAACGCGACCGAGCGGTGGAAAGGCCAAACCAGGAGGGGTGTCTGCTCGAATCATGTTTCGAAAAGATAAAGTTAGTAAAGAGAGTTATTTGGAATTGTATCATTATTGGCCCGGTCAGAAGAAGATTTATGGTGATCAAACTTTTTTAGTCAACTGTAAAGCAGGAAAATGGTATTCGATCAAACAAACCGTCAATGTAGGTACAAAAGCAGAGGAAGGGTTTGTGAAAATATGGATCAATGGAAAATTATACCATGATAAAAAATACAAATATCAAGATGTAGGTGAGCAATGGTATCTTGACGGAGCTATGATACATGCATTTATGGGTGGCAATGAGCCAATTTGGGGCCCTACCAAAGATCAATATATTATGTTTGATGACATAAGGGTATCTAAATGATTTGAATTGTTTTTTTTATATTAAATGTGTTTGGTGTAAACGTTGTCTTAACTATAAATATTCCACTAAGGAAGTTAAAATAGGATTTATCTCCAGAGGAGTCCAATTTAAAAGAGGTATCTTTGTTAAATTTATTTTTTTAAAAAAATGTTTTCTGCAATATTGTTAGCGGGTAGTTGGGGGAGTTTTTTTGGTCATTTTCATCCTTTGTTTGTGCATCTTCCTATTGGATTTTTACTAATTGGAATTCTATTGGAGTACTTAATTATAAAAAAAGGCAAAGAGTCCCTAAATGAAGCCAGTACGATAATATTTTTTTGGGGGACAGTAAGTGCCATACTGTCTTGTATAGCTGGGTATTATCTAAAAAAATCGGGTGGTTACGAAGAAAGTACGCTCAACTGGCATCAGTACTTGGGAATTGGTGTAGCTCTGGTGTCATTTCTGTTTTATATTTCCAAAAAATGGGATATTATGCAGAAATTACGAGCATATATGCTCTTTAGTATTGTAGGTCTTTTAGGGGTTACTGGACACTTGGGAGGCAATATGACACATGGTTCTGATTACTTGACGATTGGATTACCTCAGCCTTATAAAGGCTGGATTGTAGGTAAAGAAAAAGCAAAACCCATAAGAGAAAAAGATCCTGCAAAGGCATTGGTTTATAACGATGTCGTGGAGCCAATTTTTGAAGCCAAGTGTTTTCAATGCCATAATAGTGAAAAGCAAAAAGGAGATCTAAGAATGGACACGCAAGATTTTTTGGCTAAAGGGGGTAAGCACGGACCTATTTTTTTGGCAAATAATGCGGAAGGTTCCGAACTGGTAAAACGATCGTTGCTTGATTTGGATGACGAATTACATATGCCTCCAAAAGGCAAAGATCAGCTTACAGAGCAAGAAATAGCTATTCTTAAATGGTGGATTCAGAACGGAGCAAGTTTTACTAAAAAGGTTTCTGAGATAAAGGAAGATGATCAAATAAAACCAATGTTTACAGCCATTTTAGGAAGTTCTATGCAAGCAACTTCAGGTAAAGATGTGGGAGGTGATCAATCTGTTAATCCAGTATACTCATTGAAAGTAGATAAGGCAAAAGATAGTGATATTAAAATGCTAGAAAGCAAAAGCTTAGTAGTAGAAAAACTATCAAATGAAAGTAATTTATTGTCTATCAGTGCTGTAAATTATCGGGGTTTAAATGACAATGATATGGGTATTTTTTCAAATATAAGTTCTCAAAGTGCTTGGATTAAGCTCAATGATACACAAATTACAGATAAGTCACTTCAGGTGCTTGCGAAGCTGCCAAATCTAGTAAGGCTTGACTTATCGTATACCAAAATTTCTGATGGTGGAGTTTCTTATCTTAGTAGCTCTAAAAATTTAGAATATCTAAATTTAGT
>JBOFGX010000420.1:0-2912 GCA_051649345.1 Leadbetterella sp.
CGAACGAGTGATGAGTTTGGAGTATCCTTTGATACGTTTAACGATAAGGTAAATGGCTTTTATTTTGGCTTGAGTCCGTATAATATTCAAAAAGAAGGGCTTTTAGCTGAGGGAGAAAATTTGAATATCTCATGGGATAATAAATGGTATTCTGCAGCAAAGGTATTTGAGGATTTTTGGCAAGTAGAAATGGCTATTCCTTTTTCTACACTTAGATACAAGGTATCGTCAGGAGAGAATCAATGGAGGGTAAATTTCAGGCGGATTGACATGTCTCATAATGAAGTTTCTAGCTGGGGCCCAGTCCCAAGGAACTTTGCTTCTATAAATTTGGCCTTCGCAAAATCTCTAATGTGGGAGACCCCACCTCCCAAACCAGGTGTCAATATTTCATTGATCCCTTATGTTTCTTTAGGAGGGAACAAAGAATTTCCTCGAGATGAAGAATTGAAGCCGCTGAATTCTCAAAGCGATTTTGTGCCTGGTATAGGTATGGATGCCAAAGTTGCTGTAACTCCTTCGCTGAATTTGGATATAACGCTGAATCCCGATTTCTCACAAGTAGAAGTAGACCAGCAACAAACAAACTTATCAAGATTTGAATTGTTTTTTCCGGAGAAAAGGCAGTTTTTTATTGAAAACTCGGACTTGTTTAGTGCCTTTGGATTCCCTAATTCTCGTCCATTTTTTTCGAGAAGAATAGGGATCAATTTCAATCCAGTGAGTAAAAAAAACGAGCTGATTCCTATATACGCGGGTTTACGCTTGAGCGGTAAGATTAACAACAACTGGCGAATTGGGGCACTCAATATGCAAACTGCTCGCAAGGAATATGATGAAGAAAACATTCTTCCAGCGGCAAATTACAGTGTGGGAATAGTACAGCGTAAACTTTTCACGCGATCGTATATAAGTGCAATTGTGGCGAATAAGGAGAATTTTTTAAAAAATGGGGATGAAGGTATTACCAAGGTGAAAAGTTTCAACCGAATGGCGGGTCTAGAATTTAATTATTATTCTAAAGACAATAAGCTGGAGGCGGAATCCTATTATCACCATAGTTTTAGTCCCAACAATCCCAAAGATGCAGGTATATTAGGTAAGTATATAGGCTATCATCATCCCAATATAGATTTGAATCTGGGATTTCAGCGAATAGGTAAAAACTACAACCCTGAAATTGGATTTTTACCAAGAAAAGGGATTTATTCTATTTATAGGCCTGTAGAGTTTACTTATAACCCTAAAAAGCCAAGTCTATCGAAGTATATCAACAGAATAGGAGTAGGTTCTGATGGTGAAGATGTCCTAGATTTGAAAGGTAAACTTTTGGACTCTGAACTATCCTTTTATGGATTTATTGCCAATCCAGCGGGAGCACAACTTTCTATTGGGTATTACAGAGGAGTCACTCGCTTGATATCAGAGTTTGATCCAACAAACGCTGGGGATAACCCAGATCCCGATTTTTCAAAAGACGTAGTGGCATTACCGATAGGTGTTTACAGGTATCCAAGTGCTTGGATGGAATTCAATACCGCTCGGAGAAATAAGCTATACATGGAGTTTTTTGGATATTCAGGAAAATATTTCAACGGAAACAGTACCTCCCTAAATGCAAGCACGAGTGTTAGGGTACAGCCCTTAGGGATTTTCTCTTTGGATATGAATTATAACAGTATACAGCTTCCTAAACCTTACAATTCTGCTCGGTATTGGCTTGTAGGTCCTCGGGCTGAACTAGCACTTAGCCGATCTTTGTTCTGGAGTACTTTTTATCAGTACAATTCACAAGCAAACAATGCTAATATCAATAGCCGACTACAATGGAGGTATAAAGCAGTAAGCGATATGTTTCTGGTGTATACGGACGATTACTTCGCTCAAGAAATTTCTCGCTACCGTGTACGAGCTTGGGCACCCAAAAATAGGGCTTTGGTATTGAAAATCACGTATTGGTTGAATGTGTAGGGAGTTTTAGGCTAGTTTCTTAGCTGATTGGGTTAAGAGAAAGTCTATTCATAATCACTAACGACATTATCCGATTAAATAAAAAGTCTATTTTTGTTTATAAAAACGCTTACTTCAATGAGTGAAAAAGATACTATTGTTTCTCAAAAGCATTTAGAAATTGAAATAAAGCAGCTGATTGATGAAAGCCGCCAACAGGTGGCGGTAGTAGTAAACTCGGCTATTACCATCCTTTATTGGCAAATAGGAAAGCGAATTAATGATGAAGTATTACAAAATCAACGTGCTGAGTATGGAAAAGAGATTGTGCAATCACTTAGTGTGCAATAGACAGAAGAGTACGGCAAGGGTTGGAGTGAAAAGCACCTAAGACATTGTCTACGTTTTGCAGAGAATTTCCCAACTTTTGAAATTGTCTCCGCAGTGCAGAGACAATTGAGTTGGACACATTTAAAAACACTTATTTATATAGACGATAGGTTAAAACGCGAGTTCTATATTGAAATGTGCAAACTTGAAAAATGGAGTACAAGAACATTGGAGGAACGTATCAACTCCATGCTTTACGAACGAACAGCCATCAGTAAAAAGCCAGAGATTACCATACAAAAAGAGTTAGATTCGCTAAAAAACAGTCAGCAAATTTCACCTGATTTGATATTTAGAGACCCCTATTTTCTCGATTTTTTTAGGCTTAAAAGAGACTTATTCTGAAAAAGATTTAGAAGAAAGCATTTTGGTAGAACTTCAAAAATTCATTATCGAATTGGGCTCTGACTTTGCATTTATGGCAAGACAGAAACGAATTAGTATCGATAACGAAGATTATTATCTGGATTTACTATTTTACCATAGGAGACTAAAATGTTTGATCGCCATCGAGTTAAAGCTAGGCAAATTTGAAGCGGCACACAAAGGACAAATGGAATTGTATTTACGAT
>JBOFGX010000421.1:0-6368 GCA_051649345.1 Leadbetterella sp.
TTTACAACAGTAATATACTGAAAGTCAATAGCTAAAAAGCTAATCGGCTCTCTACATATTTCACGAAAAATCAAGAAAATCAGCCTCAGTTGTTAAAATGAGAGCTTTTTTGAAAATCAACTGTCAAAGTCAAGAAAAACGGCCAACCCTATTTAGGCATGGACAGTCATCCACCATCTTCCATCCAGCATCTAAACATACACTAACTTATCCTACTCCAACTCTGGGTTTTGGTCTTGAGATTGGAGATATGAAATTTGATAGGAAAATGCTCGGGTCGATCAAATTCAGGGTCTTTTTCGAGAATTTGAAATGCGTTTTCTCTAGCAATTTTTAAGATTTCCTCGTCTCGAGCTAGGTTAGCAAGTTTGAGGTCTGCGATGCCGCTTTGAGCAGTTCCTGACATATCTCCTGGGCCTCGAAGTTCAAGGTCTACTTTGGATATTTCGAATCCATTTTCTGTGGCTACCATGGTTTCGATGCGTTTGCGGGTGTCGGAAGATAACTTAAACGATGTCATCAATATACAAAACGATTGATCTCCTCCTCGTCCCACACGCCCGCGTAACTGGTGCAATTGCGAAAGGCCAAAACGCTCTGCGTTTTCGATAACCATGACACTGGCATTGGGAACATCTACGCCCACTTCTATAACAGTGGTAGCCACCATGATTTGAGTTTGCTTATTTTTGAATCGCATCATTTCTGAGTCTTTTTCCTTGGATTTGAGTTTGCCATGAACGATACTTACTGCATAATCGGGAAACGCTTTGGTAATGGATTCATACCCATCTACGAGATGTTTGAGATCCAGTTTTTCGGATTCTTCAATGAGGGGATACACCACATAAATTTGCCTTCCAAGCTCCAATTGTTCTTTCATGAAGCCAAACACGGTCAAGCGGCTATTATCGTATCTGTGGACAGTTTTGATGGGTTTTCTGCCCGGTGGTAGTTCGTCAATCTCTGATACATCCAAATCACCATAAAGTGTCATAGCCAAGGTTCTTGGGATGGGTGTAGCGGTCATGACCATGATATGCGGAGGAATATGGGGATTTTTTCCCCATAATTTCGCTCTTTGTGCTACACCAAAGCGATGTTGCTCATCAATAACGCAGATGCCCAAGTTTTTAAACACAACAACGTCTTCTAAAACGGCATGTGTGCCTACTAATATCTGAAGACTACCGTCTAATAAACTTTCGTGTATAATTTCTCTTTCTTTTTTCTTGGATGAGCCTGTCAATAAGGCAATTTTTACACCCAAAGCATCCGAATACTTAGATAGATTGATAAAATGTTGCTGTGCTAAAATCTCTGTGGGAGCCATCATGCAGCCTTGTGCATTGCAATCTATTGCCATCAGCATAGATAAAAAGGCTACGATGGTTTTGCCACTTCCTACGTCTCCCTGGATAAGCCTGTTCATTTGTTTGCCCGACTTGAGATCCCCAAAAATTTGATGCAAAACTCGTTTTTGAGCACCCGTAAGATCGAAGGGCAAGTGGTTTTTGTAAAAATCGGTTAATAAGGCTGTTTTATTGAAAATCTGACCTTGATATTCTGTTTTTCGGACTAAATTTTGTTTTAAAAGCCGAAGTTGGTTGAAAAAAAGTTCTTCGAATTTTAACCTTCTTTGAGCTTGTAAAACTTGATTGTAGTTTTCGGGTAAATGTAAAAAGTAATACGCTGAGTACCGTGGCAAAAGTCTGTATTTCTGCAAGATAAAGTCGGGCAAGGTCTCATGAATGTGATTTCTAGCTTGATCTAGCAGATTACGGTGCCATTGGGTGAAGTTTTTGCTTTCTATAAACTTTTTTCTAAGTTTTTCAGTAAGCGAGTAGATAGGCTGTAAATAACCTCCTTTTAGTTTTTCGGGGTTATAGATTTCTACTTCGGCATGGGTAAAACTATACCTTGATCCAAAGGGCGTAGGTTTCCCGTAAACAACGTAATCGGAACCCACCTTCAAGTATTTTTCGAAATAGCTGATGCTTTGAAACCAGACTAATTCGGCTGTTCCCGTAAGATCTGTGATTTGTGCTACAAGCCGAGATTTTTGACCTTCCCCAATTTTCTCGATGTTAGTAACTTTGCCGATAAACTGTACTGAAGGCTGATCAATTTGGATGCTAGAAATTTTGACAAATTGCGTTCTGTCTTCGTAACGAAAGGGATAATGCTCAAGAAGATCCCCAAATGTAAAGATGCTAAGCTCTTTTTGAAGCAGTTCGGCCTTGGGAGCCCCCATTCCTCTTAGAAACTCAATTTTTGTCTCGAAAAAGCTTGCCATACACAAATCTACATAGAAATGTGAGTTTTGACCAATATTGGGGTGGAATTTGCAAGAATGTAATTCAGCCACTAGGTCAAAGCGGATGTTTAGATCGGCTTATCGAATATTGACTAAGTACCGAAGATACTGTTAGTTTCTTATTCTTGCTTCTTTCTTAAGTTATTGATAACGGCGAATATACTTATCAAAAACGCAATAATATAAACAATAGAAAGCCCTATTTTTTTAAATGTATGATTTTCGAAATCAAATTGTTTGTAAATCCCATTACCTAAAACAACAGCCATAATGCCAAATGTAAGGGTACTGAGTATTTGGTTTTTTTGCATAGTGTTACTTTTTGTATTTGTGATATACAGAATCTATTTAATTTTTATATCGGCTGGCATCCTTGCTTGAATCCCTTCCATTTTTTGTATGTTTTGTACTTGTTTAAACACATGATAATATTCACCTAAGCTTGCTTTGATAGCAGCGTCTTCTTGACTGGAACCAAAGCCTGCCATAAATTTCTCTAAAGTAGACTTTGGACTTGGATAGTATTTCAGTTGGTATTCATCTTTATTGAGCTTTGCTTTCTCCGCTGCGGTCGCAATAGCCACATCAAGGCCCCCCAATACATCAACGAGTCCGTTGGCCTTAGCTTGTGTTCCTGACCAAACTCTGCCGCTGGCGATTGATTTTAGCTTCTCAATAGGCATTTTACGGCCTGCTGCAGCTTTGGAAGTGAATGTTTCATAGCCTTTGTTGACAGAGTTTTGAATGAAAGTTTTTTCGGCTTCGCTCATTTCTCTATAACCTGAAGGAGAATCGGCATACGTATGCG
The DNA here is from genome assembly GCA_051649345.1 of Leadbetterella sp. Lineage (GTDB taxonomy): Bacteria > Bacteroidota > Bacteroidia > Cytophagales > Spirosomataceae > Leadbetterella. The sequence goes on from JBOFGX010000421.1 coordinate 3,126, forward strand.
TTTTGACTTTATCAAACGTAATTCCCAACTTGGAGTTGAGCAATTCTTTACTATTCATGATCAACCCAAAAATTCCAATAGAGCCTGTAATCGTATTGGGCTGAGCCACAATGGCATCACAGCCCATTGCCATGTAGTATCCTCCGGATGCCGCTACATCACTCATGGATGCGATTACGGGCTTTTTAGCTTTCGTTATCTGTATTTCTCTCCACATAACATCGGACGCAAGAGCACTTCCACCAGGAGAATTGATGCGAAGGACGATAGCTTTTACTTTTTCATCTTCTCTTGCTTTTTTAAGTTCTTTTACAAAATCTTCCGAGGCAATCGATTCAAAATCATTTTTGCCTGATACTATACTGCCTTCACATGAAATAATAGCTATTTTATTAGCTCTATCTCCTTTGACCAAATAGGATTTTGCTTTGGAGTAATTTTCCAAATTCATATATTGTATTTTATCTTCTGATTTTATACTCAGATTCTTTTTTATCATAGTCTCAAACTCATCCTTGTAGCCTACATGCGTGATCAATTTATGTTTGAGGGCGTCTTCGGGTTCTTGGATTAGGTTTTGATTAATTAATTCGTCTAACTGTGTTTTCTGCATACCTTTGGCAGAGGCAATTTGGCTATACAAATTTTGAGAAATACTACCTAGATATTGTTCTGTTTGAAGCCTATTTTCAGGACTCATATCTGTCCTAATGAAGGGTTCAACGGCACTTTTGAAATCTCCTACTTTAAAAACTTCTGTCTTTACACCGATTTTATCCAACATCCCTTTGATAAAAGTCACTTCCGATACGAGACCATTAAACTCAACTCCTCCTACGGGTGTAAGGTATGAGTAATCGGCGATGGAACTCATGTAAACTCCTTTTTCGGTCAGGACTTCTGCATGAGAATATATTTTCTTGCCCGATTTTTTGAAGTCAAGTAGTTGATTTCTAATTTCTTCTAGTTGGGCAAGCCCCGCTTGAGGATCTTGTACGTCTAGTTCAATAGCCGATATATTGGGATCTAATTTAGCATTTGCAATTGCATTTTTTATTTCTATAAAGCTGATTTTTTGCTCATTTCCAGAAAATGCATTTGAAAAGTCATCATTTTTTACCAGTTTTTCGGAAATATCTTTGTTTAAATCTAAAAATAAAACAGAATTACTTTCTACTTGGGTTTTATCGTCTCCTGAGAAGGCAGATCCAATACCTATCAGTAGTAAGATTGATAGAAAGAAGAACAAGAAAATTCCTAGAACAGTGGCTAAGCTAAACTTGAAAAATTGACGCATAGATTTTGATTTTTTTTCTACAAAAGTAAATATAAGACATAAACGAGGCCATACTTATTGATAAGTGGTAAAATCCCTGTAAGAATGGAAAAATTTTGAGTTTACTTTAAAAAAGGAAGAACTTCAGAGCTTTCAAAACCCTTGGATAATAGATAGTTTAGGACTTTTTGTTTTTTTTGCAATGGGTTAAATGTGTTTTTGATTTCTGTCGTTTTTTTGGATATTAACTCTTGAATTTTTTCTCTGTAATCTTCTTCTGAAATCTCAGATAATCCCTTTTTTATATAGGTGTCAGATAGCCCTTTTATCTTCAATTCATACTGTATTTTGGATTTGCCCCAATCGTTTAGTCTAAATTTTGATGAGGAAAAAACCCGTGCAAATCGTTCTTCGTTGAGGTAGTTTTCGCCAACAAGCCATTGTATATACTCTTCTGCATGGCTCGTGATTACTTCCAATTCTTTTAGCTTTAGCAAGACCTCTTTGTGGCTTCGCTCCTGGTATACACAGTAATTGGCGATTTTTTTAAGAATTGTACTATCCAAAATTTATCATAGTTGAAGTCCATCAAGTAACTCAATATAGGTGTCTATGCCTTTGTATATTTCATCTACAAAAATATATTCATCGGCTGTATGGGAGCGGGCAGAGTCTCCTGGACCAATTTTTATACTTGTATAGGGCATTAAGGCTTGATCAGAGAGAGTAGGCGAACCGTAGGTTGTCATACCCATTTTCATTCCTTTTTGCACGATCGGATGACTTTTCGAAATACCGGAAGGATGCAAACGCTTGGATCGAGGGGTGATTTCAGCTTTTACGTTTTGTTGAATAACTTCTAATACTTCATCCATACTGTAGGCATCTGTCATACGTACGTCTACCACAAAAGTACATGTATCAGGGATTACATTATGTTGGGTGCCTGATTGTATTAGGGTTACGTTCATTTTTAAGGGGCCTAAAGTCTCACTTATTTTTGGAAACTCAAAATCTTTGAACCATAGGATGTCGTTCAGGGCTTCGTAGATTGCATTTTTCCCTTCATTTCTTGCCGCATGCCCAGTAATTCCCGTGACTTTTGCATCCAAAACCATAAGTCCTTTTTCGGCTACAGCCATTTGCATTTGTGTGGGCTCTCCTACGATTGCAAGTTCTATTTTGGGTAAATGGGGTATAAGAAGTTCTATGCCGTTTTTTCCTGAAATCTCTTCTTCGGCAGTGGCTGCAAGAATAAGATTAAAAGGAATCGATTTATCATAAAAATAGCAAAAAGTCGAAATCAAGCTTACTAGAGATCCACCTGCATCGTTGCTTCCCAATCCATATAATTTACCTTCTATCGTCTCGGGGTTAAACGGATTTTTGGTATAGGATAAATTGGGTTTGACTGTATCATGGTGAGAATTAAGTAAAATACTGGGTTTGTCAGGATCAAAGTATTGGTTTTTAGCCCAAACATTATTCTCAAGACGTTCAAACGGGATTTTTTCTTTTGTAAAAAACTGAGAAATTCGATCTGCTGTGCCCGCTTCTTCTTTTGAAAAAGAGGGGATCGCTATTAAATCTTTCAAAAGTTCGAGTGCTTTTATTTTCTCTGTCTCTTTTTGCATCTTATTTGAAATTATTCATTTCTGAATACACAAATATAAAGTTAATGCGTTTAATTGCACAAGGGATTCTCCGATTCCAACTATTTAGCTCTTTTTTGTGTCATTGTGATAAAATAAACTCTCTATTATGAAGCTTTTTGTATTAACCGTCCTATCTGTTTTTTTTATGGCTTGCGGCTCGGATTCTGAGTCGGTTGAGCCTAAAAGTGTCTTGGAAGGCTCATGGAATTGGGTGCAATCTACAGGAGGCATTGCAGGTATTACACTTAAATCCTCAGACAAAGAATCTAAAATGATGGTCTTTAAAGCTGATGGCACTTTTGATTATTTTGT
>JBOFGX010000422.1:0-7965 GCA_051649345.1 Leadbetterella sp.
CTTGCATGCAAATAGGATCAGAGCCTCCTTCCGAAATAATGTAACTTTGATCATCCAGATTCTCTACAAGTTTATTTTTGTATTGGTACTCATTCCGAGTCACAAAATGAAGCTTCATACCCAATTCATTTGCTCGGAACAATGTAGCATTTGAGCTACTATTTAGCTCCTCTCCACGAATGTAGGCCTGGGTTTCGAACCCAAACATATTACCTGCCGAAGCCAGTGCCAAGACATGGTTAGAATAGGCACCACCAAAAGTAACCAATCGTGTTTTACCTAGTTGTTTTGCTTCCAGAAGAGCATATTTTAGTTTTCGAAATTTATTTCCAGAGATTTCAGGGTGGATAAGATCCTCTCGCTTGATAAGGACGGCAACTCTTCTTTGATCAAAAAGCGAACTACTCCATGGCTGTATCTGGGACGGAATTCGCAAGTGCAAAGAAAAGTCTATACTGTCCATAATGGATTAATAAATGAAAAATAGAGTTTAGAATTGAGAAAATAAAGACTTGAGGTCAAATTATGCCTTTTTTTACCGATTTTTGCATCAAAGTTAATACCAAATAGGCATTTATATAGATGAATGATGAATACGAAGGTTCCAACCTTCAAGAGGAAGAAGAAGAATATCTTGAACAACATGAGATTTCGGTAGATCCGGGTCAAGCATTGATGCGGCTAGACAAATATTTATCGCATCATGTTCGAGGTATCTCGCGTAATCGTATTCAAAATGCCATTGATGCCGAATCGGTAACAGTCAATGGACAATCGGTAAAGTCCAGCTACAAGGTAAAACCATTGGACAAAATCATCTTATCGATCGTAAAGTCGTCTGGGATCCCAAAAGAAATAATACCCGAAGATATTCCGCTCAACATAGTATATGAAGATGATGATGTGATGTTGATCAACAAAACTCCAGAAATGGTCGTGCACCCAGGACATGGAAACCATAGCGGAACACTCGTGAATGCCTTGGTTCATCATTTTGCTCATTTACCCAAAGCACCCGACGGAGCTATTCGCCCGGGGCTAGTGCACCGAATTGACAAAGGAACATCAGGTCTACTCGTAATAGCAAAAACAGAATTTGCGATGCAATTTTTGGCCAAACAATTTGCAGATCATACAACCGAAAGAACGTATTATGCTCTTGTTTGGGGCGAGCCTAAAGAAAATAAAGGCACCGTAAATGCACATATTGGACGGGGGTTTAAGGATAGAAGAATATCCGATGTATTTCCTGATGGAGAATATGGAAAAGAAGCCATTACACATTACGAAGTACTCAAACCCTATCGTTATGTATCTCTGATAAAATGTAATTTAGAAACAGGTAGAACACACCAAATACGTGCCCATATGAAGTATTTGGGACATCCTCTCTTTAATGATGCTACCTATGGTGGTGACAAGATCTTACGGGGAGATTTGTTTTCAAAATACAAGCAGTTTGTAGAAAATTGCTTTGAAATCATACCAAGGCAGTCCTTGCATGCTAAATCTTTGGGATTTGTGCACCCAACTACAAAAAAATGGATGCAGTTTGATTCTGAACTTCCTGATGATTTCCAAAGAGTTTTAGACAAATGGGATCATTATATACAGCATAAATAATCGATATGTACTCACTCCGTAATGCTACTGTTGGCGATGTGCCTGCAATTTTTAATCTCGTAAAAGAGCTAGCTATTTTTGAAAAGGCTCCTGAGGAAGTCTCCAATACCGTTGAAATGATGATAGCCGATGGTTTTGGAGAGAACCCCGTATTTGGTTGTATTCTAGCAGAAGATACTGACAAATCTATAGTTGGAATGTCACTTTATTATATTCGATACTCAACCTGGAAAGGTAAACGACTTTTTTTAGAAGATCTTATTGTGACCGAAAATCATAGAGGCCAAGGATTGGGCAAAAAACTTTTTGATGCAACCCTCCAAAGATCTAAGGAGATAGACTGTACAGGTATGATGTGGCAAGTTCTGGATTGGAACACTCCAGCAATTGAATTCTACAATAAGTATCCCACACGTATGGATGACGAATGGATTAATTGCCATATTGATTTTTGATACAATTTTATGGAAAACATAAGTCCTAAATTTATCATTTTTATAGGAATAGGAATTACAATCCTGGGGCTAGTATGGTCCATATTAGGAGATAAAATCAATTTCCTTGGAAAACTTCCAGGTGATATTTCCTATAGAGACGGAAACTACGGTTTCCATTTCCCATGGGTGACATGTATTGTATTGAGTATTGTTGTTAATGTTTTTATATGGATTTTTAGAAAATTCTAAAACAAAACCCTCCCGTTCATACCTAATTTTAGCCCGATCACTCCCTAAAAAAGCGATTCTGTCATTTTCTTTAACACATTTTGCAAAGAAGTACTGTTTAATATTCATTACTAATATTTAAACAAAAAATTGTATGAAATTCTTTCAAAAATCTTCAACATTAAAAGTTTCAGCACTTGCAATTGCTTGCACTATCGGCTTTATGTCTTGTTCGGATGATGACGACAACACGACTACGGTTCCAGCTGCAAAGGATATAGTCGGAGTTGCTTTAGGTGATGCGAGTTTCTCAACACTCACAGCTGCTCTTACAAAAGCAGATTTAGTAACGACGCTACAAGGTACGGGACCTTTCACTGTTTTTGCACCTAATAATGCGGCCTTTTCCAAAGCTAAAATCACATCACTTGATGGTTTGACCAAAGAAGCTTTAACCCCCATCTTAACAAGCCACGTATTATCAGGTAAAGTAATGGCTGCCGACGTAAAAAGTGGATCTTCAGGTACAGTAAACACAAACAATAATATTTACCTTACTAAAAACTCAAGTGGGGTATTTATTAATGGCAACATTAAGGTCAGTAGTGCTGATGTGCCTGCCTCAAATGGTGTAATTCATGTAATTGATAATGTGATACAGCCTCCAACACAAAATATAGTACAAGCTGCTACAGCTGCTGGATCTTTTAAAGAACTATTGGAATTAGCAACATCGGCTGGTTTGGCTGGAGCTCTTTCGGCAGCAAGTGCGAAAGGACTTACCGTATTAGCACCTACAGATGCCGCTTTTGCAGAATTGTACAAAACCACACCTAAGGCTACCCTCCTACTAGCTTCAAATAAAGCATTATTGACGAGTGTTTTACAGGCACATGTTATTGGAGATAGTCGTGTATTTTCATCAGACTTACCTAATGTGGGCTCAGCAGATGTCGCTACTTTAAACTCTACAGCAAAATTAAAGTTTGATTTGTCTAGTGGTGCCAAAGTAAGTGTAAATGGTAAAGTAAACGCAAATATTACAGGTACAGATATCCTTACAACTAATGGTGTCGTACATGTTATAGATAAAGTGTTGGTTCCTTGATACTTGTTAGTTATATTTACAAACAGGCTATTCATATTTTTTGAATAGTCTGTTTTTTTAACACGAAACAAAATGTTTGCTGTAAAATACCGATATATATTTATTCTTGTTCTCGGGATTTACTCCTTTGTGAATATATGGCTGACGGGCACGTTCCGTGTGTACAATATCACAGTGCCGATAGAAATTATATTTGGAGTCATTATGGTATTGTCTTTGGTCGTTTGGGAAGGCAACCGATTGATTTCTTCAAATAAAATAGTACAGTCAAACCGAGAATTTTGGATTGAAATCGGTATTCATTTTCTTAAAGGGATTCTTGTTACTGGCTTATTTTCCGTATTATTGGGATACATTGTTTGGCGATGGACTCACCCAACTGATACGCAAAGCACCTGGCAAGAGCCTGTTAAACTCCTCACTCTTTTTGCATTTCGCATCAATCTATTTTTAAACTGCTTAAATGTGATTTTCTTGTATCAGGCTAGACTTAAAAAAAGTTTTGATGAATTAGAAAACTTCAAGCGTTTATCCAGCACAGCACAACTTGAAACTTTGAAAAGTCAGGTAAATCCGCATTTTTTATTTAATAACCTAAGTGTACTTTCTGCCCTTATCCCAGAAGACACACAAGCATCTCTAAAATTCGTAAAGCAATTTTCTGATGTGTATAGGTACGTACTGCAAAGTAGTCAGTACGAAATCATCGAGCTCGAAAAAGAACTTTCATTTTGTCAGTCCTATATCCATCTTATTCAGACGAGATTTCCTACAGGATTTCAAGTTTCTATGCCAATTGATCAAAGATACGGTGGGTATTATATTGTGCCATTAAGCCTACAAATGCTTATAGAAAATGTAGTAAAGCACAATAAGATTGGAAAAAAATATCCGATTAGAATAGAGATTTATATAAATGAAAGCGGATATATTGTTGTCAAAAACAATATAATAGAAAAACGAGAAACCGAGCCTAGTACGCAATTTGGATTGAATAGTATCAATGAACGATGTAAATTCGTTTTTGAAAAAGAGATCAAAATAATTTCTAATGATTTGTTTTTTGAGGTGTGGATACCCTTATCTAAAATGAACCCTATGAGTCATCGGTCGTTTGAATTTGAAACTTACAATTCGAAAGCAATATGAAAGTCATCATATTTGAGGATGAGCCGCTCTCGGCCCGTAGATTGCAAGATATGCTTCATAAGCTCGATACTCCCATTGAGGTGTTGGAGATCTTTGAATCCATAGAAGAAGGATTGCAGTGGTTTCAACAGAATCCGGAGCCGGATATGATATTCTTGGATATTCACTTATCTGATGGGACGGGATTTGAATTACTCGCAAAAGTAAAGCCCAAGGCTCCCATCATCTTTGTGACGGCCTATGATCAATATGCGATTCAAGCCTTCAAAACCAATAGTGTGGATTATCTATTGAAACCTCTGGATTTTGATAGCCTCCGGAATGCATTTGTAAAGTTTTCTGAAACCAGTAATACAACAAGCCAGCAAACCTTGGAAAACTTACTGGATCAAATAAAAAAATCTCCACAACAGTATAAAAACAGATTTTTAGTAAAATTTGGGGATAGTATGCTTGTAAAGACCACCGAAGACATTGCTTATTTCTACTCTGAGGACAAATATGCGTATTTGGTGGATAAACAAAACAAAACGTTCTTGGTAGATTATACTTTGGAAACATTAGAATCTATCCTGAATCCTCAAAACTTCACACGCCTCAACAGGAAAGTCATCGTGGCGGCTAGTTCTGTCCAAAAACTCAAAACATTACTCAACAGACGCATACAAGTGTATCTGGAACCTCCTTTTAGTCAAGAGGTTTATATTGCTAAAGAACGTGTAAGCGAGGTGAAAGACTGGTTGAATTCATAATGCAGTCAGCATAAAATTACCTAAGCTAAAGCATTTGCCAACGTTTATTCTGGGGATATTTCTGCTATGAAATACTCCTGGCTACTGGAAAAAGATGAATTTCGTACGTTTCGATACCCATAAACGATAAATTTATCAGCATACCAATACTGCACATTCAATTCTTGATGATTGTACAATTTATTCCCGACTTTCTCAAAATCTATTTTCATGGGTAGCTTAGGTTTTTCATTGGGATTATTGAGTGTAGAGATCTCAATGCTTTCTTTATTAGCAAAAGCAAAAGTGAGTTTATGATCATTTAATATATAATCTGTATACGTTTGCGTATTTTCGACCGCTAGATCATCCATATCAAAGCTATAACTATAGGCTACATTAAATTGGGAATCAAAAGCTACAAACAAGGCATTGGAGTACTTATACGTCGTAAATTCTGGCTTATGTGGCATGACCAATCCATAAGGCATGGCAGCATACGTACGGGAGATTGTCTCTGCTTTGTACTCTCCATGATACAATTCTGCCACAAAACCGCTTCTACCTGTTGTGTGATTCGTACCAACAAAATTTACCTTTGATAAAATATCCAAGCTTTTGCCTTTGGCCTTTCGTTTTTGAACACGTGAAACCTGATTTCGCTCTTGCCGCTCAGGTAGGTGCTTATAAAAATTGGGGAAATCTATAAACTCGATTTTGCGAATCGGAGAAGTTGAATCCGCTTTGGTTATCAAAAAACCCTCACTATGATCTGAGCAATATTTTCCAAAATTGCTAACTAGGATAAGCTCATTGTCTGAATTGAACTGGAAAATAGCATTATGAATATTTGTATCATCAGGAGAAAGATTTTTTTTATACAAAAACTCCCCTTTCTCATTAAAAACCAACAGATTAGAAAGGCACTTCTTGGTGTTTTCTACTAAAAAATAAACTTTGCTTTGCCAAATTTCAATAGCTCCAATTTTACGATACTCATCAAAAATCTGAGGAAAAACCTTGGCAGATTTATCTATAAGCTTATGTAGCTCTATGACCGGCTTATCTTCTAAATCTCCACCTAACAAATACCTATCTTCTAGGTACCCAAAAAATGTAACATTGTGATTGGTAAGAAGGGCACTTTCAAACTCGCTGATTTCGGCTGATGCCAAATCAAACCGAGTAACTATGAAATCCTTTTTGTTATCTTTTTTGAATAAAACATGTAAGGCTATACTGTCACTATACATTTTTAGGAACTCATAATTTTTGGGAATCTTATAGTCAAGATCCCAGATTTTCTTGATGTTTTGATCAAATCGGTGAATCTTGAGGGTATATATCTGTGAAAACTTTTTCCTTTGCACGTTTAACGTCATCCCGCCTTTAGACCCTAGATTTAGAAATGTATGAGAATCTTCGTATTCATTAAATAATGCAAATTGGGACAGGTTTTGCACCTTAAACTGTGCATACGAGCTCCAAGACAAAAGCATACCTATAATAATTGAGACGAGACGCTTCATCGTTTTCCTAATTCTACAACTTCTAAATGTGTAATTTTACCATTTTCCAAGTGCATACGCATAAGGGTACGGGTATGATGGAAACCATGGTGACCTGCAGCTCCTGGGTTGATATAGACCAAATCTGGTTTCTGTGGGTCTTTTATTACCCTCAAGATATGGGAATGTCCGCACAAAAACAAGTGAATACCCTCTTCATGAAGAATATTTTTTAGCTTTTGGGTGTATTTGGGGGGTAGTGCTCCGATGTGAATCATATAGACGTGAAGGCCTTCTACAGTAAACTGGAGTACCTCAGAGGTTTCAAGACGAATTTCTGGACTATCTATATTACCGAATACGGCTCTGGTCGGTTTGATTTTTTGGAGTTGCTCCAACACACCCATTGAGCCAATATCTCCCAAATGCCAGATTTCGTCCATATCCTGAAAATGCGTAGAGACAGTAGGATCCAAGTAGCCGTGTGTGTCAGAAATAAGTCCTATTTTGAGCATAAATATTGGGTTGGATGTTAGATGACAGATGTTAGTTGGCAGATGTTAGATGTTTGTCTTTGAATAAACGATTATACCGCTCAGCACTAAAATCTATCATTCTACCGACTATCTATTTTTCAATAAATGCTTTAGGCTATTTGCAAACACTCAGCACTAAAATCTATGCACTCAACGCCTTTCTATCAACCGACATCTAATATCCGACATCTATCTGACTAAAAACTAATACTTAATCTTAACACTATGATACATCTCTGCCTCTTCATAATCCTTACGAAGGGGATGCCCTTCCCAGTCAGCGGGTAAAAGGATACGCCGTAAATCGGGATGCCCAATGAATCTAACTCCAAAAAAATCGAATATCTCACGTTCATGCCAATTGGCTGTGGGCCAAATATCTGAAACCGTGGGGAGATGAGAATGTTCTAATACCCTTGGCACATTGACCAAAAGCTTAATAATCAGTCCTTGGGTAATGGATTGTAGTATATACACAATATCTAAAGTACCTTTATCGACTCCGTTGTCAAGAGCTGTGATACAGGTGAGAAAATCAAAATGGTAACCTTCAGTATATAATAAAAACTGACCCAAATCGTGAAGTTTATCTGCTGCAACTCCTAAATAGGGCTGTTTGGCTTCATGATAAGAAAACTCCGTTTT
>JBOFGX010000423.1:0-6758 GCA_051649345.1 Leadbetterella sp.
GATTTTAAAGTAACCGTAACTATACCTCAAATAGGCGATAAGAAAAAGCTTATCGAAATGTCCTTGCGAAACGTCATGTATTATAGGCATGAAAAGGCCGAAAAAGATGCCATAGCTGCTAGTGGGAGTACAAACAAAAAAGACAGGGTATTGATCAAACTCAAGCAAGACTTACAGCTCAAAGATTTACCTCGTCGCATAGAGTGTTTTGACAATTCTAACATACAAGGTACCAATCCTGTATCGGCCATGGTCTGCTTTATAGATGGACAGCCAAGTACCAAAAACTATAGACATTTTATCCCCACGACTGTAGATGGACCCGATGACTTCGCCACAATGCGAGAGGTGGTAGCTAGGCGATACAAGCGGGTATTGGAAGAAAAAAGCGACTTACCTAATCTCATCATCATTGATGGCGGAAAAGGTCAATTATCTTCTGCATGTGAAGCTTTAAAATCCGTAGGTCTATATGGTCAAGTACCCATCATAGGCATTGCTAAGCGGCTCGAAGAAATATATTTTCCAGAGGATACGTTGCCTTTGTATATTGATAAAAAATCAGAATCTCTAAAACTCATACAAAGATGTAGAGATGAAGCTCACCGATTTGGTATTACCCACCACAGAAATAAACGTAGTAAAAATTTTCTTGTGAGCAGTCTAGAGTCTGTTCCCGGAATTGGCAAAAACACGGCTACCAAAATACTAAATCATTTCAAAGGAATTGCCAATATCAAAAACGCAAGTGATGAAGAATTGATTGAGCTATTAGGTAAAGACAAAACCCGCAGAATTCGAGAGTTTTTAGAACACGAAAGCTAGTTTTCATCCAATCAACCTATCAAAAATCCATTTATCACAATTCTGATTTTGGTATCTAAAATTTACATACATTTACTGTAAATAAAACACAAAAACATGATTTTGATTACATTAGGAATTGTAATCCTCGTAGGAGTCTACATTCTCAAATTAAATAACCCAGATTTTACCTTAGCCGGAAAACTCCGAATTCTTGCTGTTGCATGTATAGGTATAGGTGCATTTATGTCTACAATAAAACAAATAAACTCAGGAGAAATTGGCGTAAATTCTCTTTTTGGTAAGGTGAATTCTGATATTCTACCGAGTGGTCTCAATTTCGTAAATCCATTTGCAACAATTACTACTTTTGATACCAAGACTCAAAACTATACTATGTCTGCAGTACATAGTGAAGGAGATAAAGAAGGAGATGATGCCATTCGGGTATTGAGTGCGGATGGATTGGAGGTCATCATAGACATCACCGTACTTTTTAGAATAAATCCTGTAAGTGCCCCCTCCATCTTGAAAAATACAGGAGAAGATTACAAGGAAAAAATTGTACGGCCCGTTACAAGAACTCGTATCAGAGATAACTCCGTTTATTTTGATGCTGTATCCTTGTATTCTACCCGTAGAAACGAGTTTCAAAACAAAATATTCCAAAACATAGAATCTGACTTCACCAAAAGAGGATTGATTCTAGAGAGCGTACTTATCCGAAACATCAACTTGCCTGCCTCTGTAAAAGCCACCATTGAGTCTAAAATTAATGCCGAGCAAGAATCTCAAAAAATGCAATTTGTATTGGCAAAAGAAAAACAAGAAGCAGAACGTAAACGTGTAGAAGCTCAAGGTATCGCAGATTATCAAAAAATTGTAAGTTCGGGACTAAACGACAAAATGCTACAATACGAGCAAATAAAAGCTCAAAAAGAATTGGCTACTTCGAATAATAGTAAGGTTATTGTATTGGGTAAATCAAGTTCAAATATTATGATAAATGACAAGTAAATGCTTAACCCAAAACAGATAAACTAATATTATTCCCTTATTAATCAATTACGTTTTTTGTATATTTGAATTCTGATAGATATTGAAAGTTATTATTTTTATGAAGCCTACACATATAAAAGCCATACCATTACTCATTATTTCAATTTGGACATCATGTTCAACGCCATCAGAAGTTACTCCACCGACTTCGAAAACCACAGAGGTAGTTCAGCAAGGGAAGGACACCACTACAAAAAAAGGTGTTGGAGTCAATATTATTTCAACCAATTCTGACAAAATTGTTGTGTTGGATGATAATGGAAACTGTATTCTAGCAGACGCAAAAGATGGTGACGTTCTTTGGAAAGTAAACTTCCCAAATACTTATTTCAATGCTAGCCCTTGTTTTTCAAATGGCCAAATTTTTATAGGAGCAGATTTTAATTCAAAGCAACCTAAACTGATCGCATTAGATTTGGATTCTGGAACAAAAAAATGGGAATTTGATTTAAAATACGATTTATACTCAACTCCAATAATAAAAAACAACAAGATTTACTTAGTAAGCAATAATTGGAATGAATCAAACGCTGTATTTTACTGTTTAAACGCTAAAAATGGAGAAGTAATTTGGCAAACCGATATTCCTTCATTAATTGACTCCTCACCAACAATTAAGGATGATAATATATATATTGGAAGTATAAATGGTATAACCATCATTAACTCGCTAACAGGAAAAAACGACGAAACATATCTAAAAAAACTTCGAATAAAAGAAATCCTCGCAACCCCTTCATCACACAGTTCACCATGTGTTTTTGATAACAATATATATTATTGCCATAATATAGACCCATATAAACCATCTAATGTGTATAGCTATGATATTCTCAGCAAAAAAAGTACATTCCTTTTTGATTTGAAACCTTACACAATGGCTTCTCCTACTATTGCTGACAAATCATTGATTATAAATAGTGAAGCAAAACTCGTTAAATATGATTTAACAAATAAGAACTTCAAATGGACATACAATTTTCCAGAACCAAGAGAGTACTATTCATTTACAGCATCGCCTATTGTAAATGAGAATACTATTTATGCTGTCTCTAATTCGAAATTATATTCAATCGATTTAGAATCAGGAAAGCAAAATTGGAATCTTAAAAATGATATTTTAACTTCCCCAGTATATTTCAATCAACTTGTGTATACTACAACAATGAATAACTTATTGGCTGTTGACTCTAAAACTGGAAATATTGTTTGGAAAGTTCCTATCAAAAACAATGGATGGAGTATGGAGCCTTCTGTATTGATCATCGACTCAAAAGGAAACTCCTATCATTCGAGCATTAGCGGAGAGAAGCAATAATATAACTTAGCTAATACTCTAAATCACTTGAAAGCTGTCTTATAATTACCGGCCTTGTAGGTATCAAAATTTTCTTTTTTATGATAATTACCTCCAAAATAGGTAATAATCTTATGAAATTCGTCAGCTTCCATGTAGCCAGGCAGAGGCTGTATCATACTAAACTGCTCGTCTAGATATACAATACTGGGGTAACTCATTTTGCCTCCAAGAAGTGCGATAGCCGCATCATTGGCTTTGGCCTCCGCATTAAACTTATACGTTTTACCACCAATAACTATATCTGTCATGGTCTCCGCATCAAACTTCACAGCATAATAATTTGCGTTGATGTATTTAACCACCTCTGGATTAGTAAATGTCTTCTTATCCATCACCTTGCACCAGCCACACCATCCTGTATACACATCTATGATAGTCTTTTTGGGTGCAGACTGGGTTCTTTTATAGGCCTCTTCTAGTGAAATCCAATTGATTTTATCTTGTGCTTGACCTTTACAGGACAACAAGATCATTCCAAAAACAAATACAAGAGCACGCATAGTTTTACTTTTTTCTTTACAAATACTCAACGCAAATATCATACAAAAATTTCGGAAAGACTTTAAAATTCAAGAATTAACACATGATTAACCATCACTCCCAAACTGTATGATAACATTGCCCTGAATTATCTCCTCTTTTTTGATAGGTATGAGCACCGAAAAAATCTCTTTGTGCCTGAATCATTTGTGCGGTAGGCACGTGATTTTGCATACCTAGAATAAAATTAAATGCAGAACTTAAGCAAGGAATGGGAATCTCCGACTCCGTAGCCATTACGACTACTTTTTTCAAATCCTCTTTTAAATTTCCTATTTCCTCAAATAAACTAACTTCATGGATCAAGCGAAATGAGTCTTTGGGCAGTTCCGCATACTTTTCCATTAACTCTCCACGGATAATGCAGCCATTGGTCCAAATCCTCGCTATTTCAGGCAAATTTATATTCCAATTTTTGGATTTAGATGTCGTATCTATCAAGCGAAAACCTTGATCGTGATTGAGTATACGTGCCAGTAAATAAGCATTTTCTAAGGATTTTACCGCTTTCTGATCAATAGAACTCACTTCTACAGTAGGATATATAACCTCCCCGTGCTGCTTGATTGTACTTATAAATCTAGCAAACAAAGCCGAGGTGATGAGCGTAGTGGGCTCTCCCATTTGTAATGAAAGTATAGAAGTCCAGTTGCCTGTTCCTTTATTACCTGCTTTATCCAAAATTGAATCCAAAATCGGTTTACCATCTACTTTTTTTCTTAAAATCTTAGCCGAGATTTCCAACAAATAACTCCGTAAGGCTCCTGAATTCCACTCTTCAAATATGCTTGCAATATCTTCAAGTCTATATTTAAAATGGTGACGAAATATAGCATACACCTCCGCAATCAATTGCATCTCAGCATACTCAATACCATTGTGCACCATTTTCACGAAGTGTCCGCTACCCCCTTCCCCAATACTCGTAGTGCAGACACCGCCTTGGTAATCAGTAGCTGTGATTTTCTCAAAAAATGGAAGAATGATTTTAATCGCTTCCAAACTTCCCGATGGCATAATGGAAGGTCCCTCGAGAGCTCCTTTTTCACCACCCGAAACTCCAGTACCAACAAATGATAGCCCCATTTTGCTTAATTGTAGAATTCTCCTTTCTGTGTCTTCAAAGTGCGAATTTCCTCCATCAATAACAATATCATTTTTTTGGAGTAAGGGAGTCAATATATCCAAAAACTTATCTGTTTCCTCTCCTGCTTTTATCATTAAAAATATTTTTCGGGGTGTTTGAAGCCCTACAACAAAACTTTCTAAATTTTCATATCCACTTGATTGAGATAATTCATCGAACTCGGAAATTCTTTTTTCTGCTATTCTTTCTTCAAAACCTTCTACCCGACGATTATAGAGGGCCATTTTCACACCTTTGGATGCCAAATTACGAGCTAAGCTCGTTCCCATCACACCCAAACCCACCAATCCAAACTCTGCTTTTTGGGTTTGGACAACAATATTTTTTACAATTTCTAATGGAGAATTTTCTATAGAATATACCCAAGCGTTGTGAGGTTCTTCCAGTGTGGCAAACTGAGATTCTAGGAGCGAAAGAGGCATAAAATGATCTTTTCGTTCTTGCATTCGTTTCGAAATCAACTCTTGGCTACCTTGTAAATATATGATTTGCACTTCGCCCTCTAATCCTTCCGATAACCAATCTCTATACAATTCTTTCAGTGCAGAGCACGCAAAAACAGCTTGTTGATGTTGACTTTTAAGATCATGCATCTTAGAATTTATAGCCCCAATAAAGGCTTTTCGATCCTCATCCGTAAGGGCTATACCTTGTTTCATTTTATCAACATTAGCTTGAGGATGAAAATCATCACCGTCGAAAAATGGAATCCCCAGCTTTTCTCCCAATAAACCACCAATGGTTGACTTGCCGCACCCGGCTACACCCATAACAATATAAAATGCTGTCATTAATTTTCTTTTAAGATAAAACTCAACAAAAATAGAAATTGATTTACTTACAACTGAATTTAGAAATATATAAATATCCTACTTCTCACGAATTCCCCTTATTTTTGAATATGTATTTTCAATCATGATAGAAAAAATAAAGCAACTCGCCAAAGAGTATAATTCTCAAACGGTATCACATAGGCATCACCTGCACCAGTTTCCAGAGTTATCGTATGAGGAAAAGGAAACTTCTGCTTACGTTTCAAAAGAACTTAAGGCTATTGGAATCCCAATTCAAGAAAATGTTGGAGGCTACGGAGTTGTAGGTATCATTAATGGGAATAAGCCAGAAAGTAGAACCGTTGCCCTGCGAGCGGACATGGACGCATTGCCTATCATCGAAGAAAACAATACTCCGTATGCTTCTAAGGTACAGGGTAAAATGCACGCTTGTGGACACGATGTCCATACATCAAGCCTGCTGACTACTGCCAGAATATTACATACCTTAAAGTCTGAATTTGAGGGAACCGTAAAACTTATTTTCCAGCCTGCAGAGGAAAAAGCTCCCGGTGGGGCATCCATCATGATCAAAGAAGGCGTTTTACAAAACCCGTCTGTCAATTCTATTCTAGGACAACATGTGGCACCCAATGTACCCGTAGGCAAAATCGGTTTTCGATCGGGTATGTATATGGCCAGCACAGACGAAGTGTATCTTCGTATACACGGCAAAGGTGGCCATGGAGCATCACCCCATACAGCTGTAGATCCCATACTCGTGGCTTCACATATACTGGTTGCTTTGCAACAGATCATTTCTCGAAACAAGAACCCATCCTACCCTTCTGTATTGACATTTGGAAAGATTCAGGGCTTGGGAGCCACCAATATTATACCTAATGAAGTCTACATAGAAGGCACGTTCAGATGTATGAATGAAGAATGGCGAGCCGAAGGCCTTCAAAAAATACAAAAAATGGCTGAAGCCATAGCCGATGGCATGGGAGCACGCTGCGAGTTTTGGATAGTGAAAGGCTATCCTTTTTTACAAAACGAACCCATACTCACTGCA
>JBOFGX010000424.1:0-4446 GCA_051649345.1 Leadbetterella sp.
AATGAAAGCGTTTGGCTAATCCATTATAATGGTTGCCAATATTCGGATATACCTCTTCTAATTTTTGTAAATAGGTTTGCCCCAAGCTTTCTTCTGTTCCATTGGCTAAGTCTATCCCCTCTTGCCCGCCCAAATAGCAAGTAAATGACCCCGCTGTACCGCCTTGTAATTGGCTACTATCCCAGCCAGATTGCACACCATTATCTGCAAAAAGATAACCTGCATAGCCTATATCTCTCCAGTGACGCTTATCAAAGCCTAAAATCAGCTTTGCATTCATGCCATAGCCCAAATTATTGATGGCATTTTTCTTCCAATCTGGTAACTCTATATCCATTTGGACATTTCTCAATGCTGTAAAAGGAAGGGTCAAAATTACATATTCGGCAGTTATCGGTTTTGCATAACCATCAAATTTTAGCTCATAACAATCTTTATGTTGGCTAATTTGGGTTAAACGTTGATTGGTTTCGATATGAGAATCATATAAAGAAGCCAATTTATCGGTTATTTTTTGATTTCCTCCTTTTACCTTAAATCTTTCATCACTCTCTCCAAATATATCAAATCTACCCGCACTTACATCTGCCGAAATCAAAAATAAGAGGTTGATAGCTGATTGTGTATTGCAAGGCAATCCAAATTCTGTGAGATAAGCCATATCTAGCAATTTGTGCAACCACATATTTTGCGTAAGTCCTATGCTTTCCAGATATTGAGTGATAGACAGTTGGTCATATATCTGTGCACCACCAAATGATTCGTAGGTAATGCTATCGGGCAAGCTATCAATATGTGCCTGTATTTGTGATGCTATAGTCTGAAATTCGGTGATTACTTCTTCCAAAGTATAATGCCTTCCTTCAAAATAAAAAGCTTGTTGGATAAGCGTGTCATCAAGGCTTACATCTATCAACTTCATTTCAAACTCACGTGTCAAATTCAGTATATCTTCATGGTTTGAATCAATAAATTCGCCGCCAAGCTCTGTAGTTAGCCCTTGTCCCATGATATTTTGGGCAGAATACATACGCCCACCCAAACGACTACTGCTTTCAAAAATGGTAAAACGCTCAAATTTATTTTTTTTAAAGGTATGAGCTGCCGCTAAACCTGCCATTCCCCCACCTACAATAACTACTTTTGTATCTCTATTTCGAGGCATATCCTCTCTTTTACAATGCGTTAATAAGCCAGCAGAACCTAATAAAACCCCTGCTTTTGCGGTTGAGCTAAGGAATTTTCGGCGACTCCAGCCCTTTTCATGCGCCATTTCTATGACTTCTGGGGTAGATAAATGCTGATTTTGGTTAGAAAATGAAGCAATTTGAAACGCTTTTTTTAGAAAATTGAATAAAGGTGTTTTTGCACTTCGCATAATGATTAATAATTGAGGATTTTTTGATGAAATGAATTGTATGTTTTTTTATTCAAAAAATAAAAATCTTTTGCAAAAATAAAAAGAGTTTAAAGAATCTACAATTCAAACTAAGAAATTTCGCATTTATAATCATCTATCAAGCGACAATCTGGGATTTTATTATGAATGTGTATAATTTGCTTCCTTTATATTGACTTAGTATAAATTGAAACAAATAGTAATTAAACTACATGAATTGGGTGGTTAAGATAAAAACAAGCTTTGTTTTGTTTCCTTTTTGATGAAAGAGTAGATATATGAGTATGAAAGCAAAGGAAATAAAAGCCTACATAAATTGGGTAAATATCGAAAAAAGACGTTTTTATTGTTTCCTTTTTGATGAAAGATAGGATACATAGATATGAAATCAATTACAAGATAAATTTTACTTTGCCACTTTCTTTCATTTTATTTCTCGACATGATTATGGATACATCTTAACGATTTTTATACAAAAAAGAAAGCCGCATTTCGTAGCACCCTGAGAAAGTTACACGAAATACAGCTTGTCGTAGAAAAAGCAAGTTCCCAGCAACTTGCAGGGCTTCGCTATCTCTAAAAACAAAGGTAGGTTTTTTTTTGCTCTTGGACAAATGTTTTTTGAGGTATTGGTGATTCCCTTTTTTGGGTTGTGTGATGTGCTTCGTCTATTGTATGACGTATATATTAATGGCATTCATTTTATAAAGACATTATTTCATATCGCAAGTCTATGAAAAATATATTTTCTTTCTTTCACAAAAAAGCTTTATTTCTTTTAGGATTAGTTTTCTTTTGGCTGCAATGTACATTTGCCCAATTCTCACTATCAAGTGTTGATTATCCATTCGCTCAAAATAGTGGTTTCTATTATACAGTAATAACAGGCTCTGGTTTTACATCTGGTACACCAAGTGTGCAAATTAGAGGCATTTTTGCACCTAATACCGTTATAGATGTTGCTCCTTCGGATATTACTGTACTTAGTGATAATCAAATAGAGATATTAATACCACAAATGCCTATCCTTACCTATAATGCAGGACAAAGAGAATTTGATGTTCATGTAACGATAGCTGCAACAACTCTTATTTTAAAGGGGGCACTCATTGCCACGCCGCAAGCGTTTAGAAATGTTATGAATTGTGTATTTCCTAGAACTAGCCTTGTAGAGGTAACTTTATCTTATACCCATCCAACATCAGGAGCACTTATGACTTCGACAACCTATACAAATTCAGGTGGGATTTTTCGTTTTGAAGTGCCAGAATTTAATCCAGGTCAAACAGCATTAGTTACACTTTGTATCAATATTAGTTCTAGTTGCGGTGGACCTGTTTGCAAAACCATTACATTGAATGCAACAGGGAATTATCATGATACAAATGCAAATTCAAATTGCTTACAAAATCCTGTTACATGTGATTTAGCGGTTACTTATTTAGATGTATTACATGTTTCAACACTAACTTCCCCTAATTCTACGGTACAAACTATTTGGCAAAATGCAAACCCTACTTGTGCTAATGCCTTGGCTGGTTATAACCGTATTTTTTCTTATGTGGATATTTATTACAAGAATTTAGCCAACACAGCTTCCTTAACACAAACTTTGACTGTTACATTACCAAGACGATATGATTTTACCTCTGCATTAGATGTGACAGGCAATAATCCAACCCCCATAATACCAACTAATAATATAACGCCTAGATGCTATGATGTGCCTGATTGCGGTAATCCTCCTATTCCTCCTGCTCAAACCGTGATATTTCCTGTCCCTGCGTTACAAGCGGGAGAAGAAAGAAAAATAAGGGTATTTTTAAATATACGGTATTTATGTTCAGGGAGCATGGTTGATGATGATGTAACAAGAGCTGTAATTTCTACTTGTACAGGAGACTGTAATTTGGCTAATAATACCAAAGAGCATATCTATAGGTACCCATATGACCCTAATCACAAAAATGTATTTCCTAGAGGAGTAGGGCGAAGAGGGTATATTTCTGCTGGAACAGAGTTAAGTTATCAAATTGACTTTGAAAATAAGGGGTTAGGAATAGCTCAAAATGTAGGTATAGTAGATACAATAGATGAAGATTTAGATATATCCACCTTCAAAATTGAACATGCCAGTCATGATGTTAATTTTGTAATTTGTGATGGAAATATTTTGACCTTCATTTTTAGGGATATTAATTTGAGTGATTCTACTCAGCCCGAAACTGCAATGGGGCATATTAGGTATAAAATTAGCACTAAAAACAACTTAAGTACTGGTACTATCATTAAAAATAGAGGTTATATTTATTTTGATTTGAATGATTCAATTAGAACAAATGCTACTATTAATACGATTGGAGCAACAGCCCAAATTCAACCTAAAATTTTCTTAGAAGGAGCTTATAATGGTACTACTATGAACTCATTGCTTTCTGCAAATAATCTTCTACCTGAATATCTAGCATTTGACTTTAGGCTTGGGGATATGGATAATATTGTCGCTCGTATTCCTCTTACGAATGTAGTAGATTGGGTATTATTAGAACTTCGTCCAGTGGCATATAATCTAAAAGACAGTGCTATTTCCCGTAAAGCAGCATTGTTGCTATCAGACGGCAATATTATAGATGCAGAAGATGGAGGGGCTGTAACTATGGAAGGTGTAAATCCAGGTGATTACTATTTAGTCATTCGCCACCGCAACCACTTAGCTATCGAAAGTGCTACTCCTATTTCACTTTCTCCAACGCCTACAAACTACGATTTCACAACCTCAGCCACTAGCGCAATGGGAGGTGCAAATGCCTTAAAAGCCTTAAGTAATGGTAAATTTGGTATGTACACAGGAGATGTAAATGCAAATGGGCAGGTGCAAAGTGGGGATAATATCCTCTTCAAAGCAGCCTCTGGATTATCAGGTTATCGTCAAGAAGATGCTACTTTGAATGGACAAGTGCAGCCTAGTGATGGTATCAAAATCAAAGATAATGCAGGCAAAGGGGTACAATTCCCTGATTAAAAACAAGCGTCTTATTCACATTTTT
>JBOFGX010000425.1:0-5168 GCA_051649345.1 Leadbetterella sp.
GTTTAGTTTAGATATATCAAACTTCTCTTTTACAAAAAAGTTGGCTTTTAATGCTGGAGAGCTTATAGCGATCGGTGCTATATGCAAAAAGGGTGTCGATAACTCGTCTATGGTACTTTGGCTGGCTTCTGAAAAAGTGTAATTCTTGACTTTTACTTTTGACTCCAAAGATTGTTTTGCAAAGTCATAAAAAAACGAATTTTGTGCCACTTCCTTCAACTTCTTTTTTGTGTTGGCTCCTTCTTTTACCCAATTTTCTAATACTTTTATTTCTTCACTCGTTAATTGTTCTTTGCCCGTGGGAGGCATATGTTTTTTATCCTCTTTGGGAAGCGAGATCCTGCTAAAGAACAAAGATTTTTCGGCTTGATGAGCAACTAGAAAAGCACCATTTTTGCCTCCTTTCAGTAATTTTTCAATCGAAGACATATTGAGATCACCCTTGGCCTTGGAGTTGTTGTGGCAGGCTACACATTTCTCTTTAAAGATGGGGTATATTTTAGCATCATATAGCGTAGCGTCTCCCGTTATCTCTAGGGCTAGGTCTTCATTTTTTTTATTTGAAAAACTCAAAAAATCTTCTCCGTGTGTAATAGAGCCTCCTTGATGCCCTACAATCATACACAACCCTGTGATGCTAATCAAAACTGTATTTTTAGCTACTTTATTGTCGAAGAAGTAATCAGACAGCTCATAAGCTAAATAGCAAACAATACTGAATATAACGCCAAAATTTCTGTGATAACTGAGTTCGGGGGAATCCGCCCCGTCTTGACCTAAGAAAAAGCCAAAAAGAGCTGTAACTGCAGCAGAAAATGCCAATAACAAAAGTATGATCCTCTCCGCATGACGGTCTAATATGTTTTTAAATACAAATTGAAATAATACATAAATGACCAATGCCCCTATAGGAATATGTAGAACCAAAGGATGCAATTTGCCACTATACTGAAGAATAGAGGGTAAACTTAGTTTTTCTCTAAAAAACAATATAAATAACACAAAGACATTAAGACCTAAACTTGCGTATCGGAGAATCGTTTGAATCATACTATTAAGCCAAAATGCCAGGGACAAGTTTTCCCGATACGTCGGTAAGTCTATATCTGCGGCCCAAGTGTTTATATATTAGTTTTTCGTGATCTAAGCCCATTAAATGCATTATAGTAGCTTGAAAATCGTGGACATGCACAGGGTCTTTTACAATATTATATCCATAGTCGTCGGTTTCACCGTATACCATACCTGGTTTGATGCCACCTCCAGCCATCCAAATAGAATAGGCTTTGGGATGATGGTCTCTTCCATAAGAGTCTTCTTTTACTTGTCCTTGGCCATAAACTGTACGACCGAATTCTCCACCCCATACGACCAAAGTCTCATCTAATAAGCCTCTTTGCTTAAGATCAGTAACAAGAGCAGCAGAAGCTCTGTCTACATCCAGGGCTTGTCCGCTCATTTCTTTAACAAGGTTGCCATGAGAGTCCCAGCCTTGATGATACAGTTGTATAAACCGAACGCCTGATTCAGAAAGTTTTCTTGCCAATAAGGCATTTGCTGCAAATGTACCCGGTACAAGGCACTCTGGACCATACATTTTGATGATATGATCTGGCTCTTTGCTAAGATCGGTCAGCTCAGGAACGGCCGTCTGCATACGATAGGCCATCTCGTATTGTGCGATTTTGGCCTTTACTTCTGGGTCGCCATTTTCTTCAAAACCCATTGAGTTAAGCTTTGCTAACTCATCTAGCATTTTTCTAAGAGACTGTTTATCTGTTCCTTCAGGATTATTGAGGTACAAGATTGGGTCTTCGCCACTAGAAAAAATTACACCTTGGTGGGTAGAATCTAAAAAGCCATTACTCCAAAGTTTAGAATATACGCCTTGCCCATTTCCTTTGCCTTTTGAAAGTAGGACACAAAAAGAAGGTAGATTGTTGTTTTCTGAACCTAGTCCGTAGCTCATCCATGAACCCATGCTAGGTCTGTTTCCTACTTGAGCCCCGGTCTGCATAAACGTAAGGGCGGGATCATGGTTGATGGCTTCGGTATGCATACTTTTTATGATACAAATATCATCTGCTATGCTTCCAATATTGGGTAATATTTCACTTATCCATGCACCCGATTTGCCGTATTGTTGAAACTTAAAATGAGAAGGTACTATAGGGAAACTTTTCTGATCGGCTGTCATTCCCGTAAGCCTTTGTCCTCCTCGAATGGAGTCTGGTAAATCTAAACCTGCGTGTTCGAGAAGCTTGGGTTTCCAATCAAATGTTTCGTATTGAGACGGTGCACCGTTTTGAAAAAGGTAAATGATCCTCTTGGCTTTTGGAGCAAAATGCGGTAGGCCAATCGGAAGACCATTCGCATCGTTTTTATCTCCAAATATACTGGGAAGCATCATTGATCCCAATGCCATACTACCTATACCCACAGCCGCACTTCCTAGGAAATGCCTCCGATTCACGTTGAATTTATGTTCTAGAAATTCGTTTTTGTTCATGATTTAAATTCGGGTAATTGCTTCTTCCATATTATATACCAACCGAAAGCATTGCAAATATGCAGCAAATTGAGCCTTATTTTTTGGACTTAGTTTTTTGAACTCACCAACTTTTAAAAGACTCTCAGATGCCTTGGTATTTTTGGCAAAACTCTCTTCTTCCTTCTCAAAATAATCGAGAAGTAAACTTGTCTCTTCACTTTTGGGCTTTCGGCAAATTATCTTTTGAAAAACTTCATTTATTAATTCTTCCTTACTCTTGTTTGAATTTTGAGCATACAAGGCTAAATAACTGGCACATTCTATTACATGCGGGTCATTAAGCATTACCAATGCCTGTAGAGGAGTATTGGTCTTTGTGCGATTTACCTCACACTGATCCCTGTTACTGCTATCAAAAATTAGCATAGAAGGTGGAGGAACTGTTCTTTTAATAAACGTATACATTCCTCGTCTGTAAAGACTATTGCCATGATCTTGTACGTAGGTAGCTAATGATCCTCTACCAGAAGTGGCTACCTCCCAAATGCCTTTTGGTTGATACGTTTTTACACTTGGACCGCCGATTTCGGGGTTTAACAAACCAGAACTTGCAAGAACATGATCTTTCACGATTTCAGCAGGAAAACGAATTCTGCTGGCACGTGACAAATAAATATTTTCAGGATCTTTGTTGGTATGGTCTTCTTTTACATCCGAAGATTGCATGTAGGTGGCTGATGTGACAATTTGAAAGATCAGACGTTTTATGTTCCAATCATTATCACTAAAATCTTTAGCAAGCCAATCCAAGAGTTCTGGATGGGTTGGCAGCTCTCCCTGCATACCAAAATCTCCTACAGTTTTTACAATACCTCTTCCAAAAATTTGTTGCCAAATTCTATTTACATATACTCGGGCCGTCAAGGGATTGTCTTCAGCAAACATCCATTGGCTTAGGCCATATCTGTTTTTTGTGTATCCTTTAAATGCCTTAACAGAAACAGGGAGAGAATAGTCAACTTCGGGACCATGATCATCGTAGTTTCCTCTATTGAGTACATAGGTTTTGCGTAAAGACGTATCATCCTTCATAACCATGACATTGACAGAAGCGGTGTCTTTCAGATTGATAAACTTGAGAATATTGTCTACGTCTTTTTTCGAAATATTCATATTGGGAGGATCTGCAAACGAAGCATCTATATGTCCAAAGAATCCCTTCTCAGGTACATGATTGAAAAAGGCCGAAACACCGAAATACTCTTTTTGGCTTATAGGATCAAACTTATGATCATGGCATTTTGAGCATTCCAAGGTAAGAGCGATCATAGACTTCCCAAAAGTATTTGTTCTGTCGGATACATACTCTACTCTGTATTCTTCGTCTATTACACCACCTTCTTGTGTAATCTTATGGTTACGATTGAAGCCTGTGGCTAGAATCATTTCTTTTTTGAAAGTATCGTTTTTAGCTTTCTCAGCAATGATATCACCGGCTAGTTGCCATGTGATGAATTTCTTATAACTATAGTTAGAATTGAAGGCGTGTATGACCCAATCCCTCCAAGGCCACATGGTACGCATTCCATCATCTTGGTATCCGTGCGAATCTGCGTATCGAGCTACATCTAGCCAGTTGAGAGCCATTCGCTCCCCGTAATGCTTGTTTTTAAGTAGCTCTATAACTATTTTTTTGTATGCATCCTCACTTTTGTCAGCTAAGAATTTCTCTTGTAATTCTACACTTGGAGGTAATCCTGTCAAATCAAAAGATACGCGTTTTAGGAGGGTCTCTTTTTCGGCTTGTTCCGAAGGAGAAAGACCCTTCTCTTTCATTTTGGCAAACACAAAATTATCAATAGGATTATGCGTCCAGTCCTCGTCTGCTTCAGGTATTTCTGTTTTTTTGATAGGTAAAAAAGCCCAATGCTTTTGATATTTCGCTCCTTGATCTATCCATTTTTTAATTAGATCTTTTTCGCTATCGGTCAAGCTTAAATTTGAGTTGGGAGGTGGCATCTTTGCTTCAGAATCTTCTGACATAATACGTTTAAACACCTCTGAATTTTTGGAATCGCCTTTGACAATGGCATGCAATTTTGGATTGTCCTTTAAGGCTGCATAGGCTCCAGTTTCCGTATCCAAGCGTAAATTAGCTTCTCTTTTGTTGGCATCTGGACCGTGACAATGGAAGCATTTGTCGGATAAAATCGGACGAATATGAAAGTTGTAATCTACGTCTTGGCTATTTGAGCTCTGTGCTTTTCCAATTCCACAAGAAGAAATGGTGTACTGCAAAGCCACCAATCCGAAGACAGAAAGAATTGCCAGAAACAAATAACTTTTAAATTTCATCGTCATTTTGAATAAATGTGCATAAAATTATAGTAAAAATACATTTTTTCAAAGGTTTTACTCGTATTATTTCTAAATTATAACGGGTTTTGAGCTAAAAAAATTTGAAAAATAGGTTCGGTTTTACATCTTTGGTTTTGATTATCAACGAGTCGTTTTTTTTACTATAAACGGTTAATAAATATCATAAATGGGGAAGAAAGTGTTAAAGAAAAATGTTATGTGTTTTTTTTGAATCTTTTTTACTTTAAATTTTTGAATTGTATAAAATATACGACGACTACCATAACAGGTACAAGGAAAGGAAGCCCAAAAGAAAACC
>JBOFGX010000426.1:0-2641 GCA_051649345.1 Leadbetterella sp.
TATAGCAACTACAAAACAAGAATGTTCATCGAAACCATGTTTGATGGATTGAAAAACGTTCTAGAAAGCGACAAAACATATATGCAGAATGATGATACCCTAAGAGGCTGGATGTTTATCAATCATATATGCTTACAATGGTATCAAGAACTATACCTAGAGCTGAAAGATAAAAATTTAACTAAAAAAATATCTGTTAGAGATTATATCACTACACTTACCAACATAAAAAAAGTAAAAATCAATGATACTTGGGTTCTAAATGAGTTCACGAATGCCACAGCAAGTTTGATTAAAAAAATCGGAATAGACATATATAATACGTAACTGCCAAAAAGTTAGGGCTTAATCATACCATTTAACCCAAAGGGCACGGAAGAAATATTCGAAGAGTTAGCTGTATAATTCAATAAGTGTTTTAACCCAGCTTGAGCATTAAGCAGAGCTAAAAGATTGTAAGAAAGCAGGTTCTTTGTTTTTGAGTTTTGGTTTGTGTACTACAGATTTTAGTTTTGTAAAGGGTTTGTGTTTTATATTTAGAGCATCTTGTATTTGCTTTAATTTCTGTTCTGGCTCAGAACATTTCCGCACAGTAATCTCTTTTTCTGCTTTATTTGTACCTATTGTCGTGATCACTTTTTGGGTGTTACCAATTCGGACTATTTCTGTCCAGTTATGGTGGATTCCTTGTGTTTTTAATTGACATCGTATGGTATTTACTAGCCAGTATGCTAGTAAACCTAGATTGAGGTGTGCTACTGTTGATGCATCGTTTTTATGATATATTGGACGTAAGTCTAAGTCTGACTTGAGCGTTCTGAATGTGCTTTCTATTTCTCGGATCGTGTTGTAGACATTCCAAACCAAGACTTCGTCTTTCATATCTAAGCTGGTTCTGATAAAGTATCTACCCAAATTATCGTTGGCTTGTTTTTCTTTTTGCTCGTTCAAAGTCCATTTCATGTCTTGAACCATTTTATGGCTGCTGTCGTAGCTTAGCTCTATGTCATATTTACCTTGGACAGAAGGGTATTTTTGTTTTGCACGACCGATGCGTTGGTTTACTTTATCGGCCAGTTTTACACCTCCTTTTTTGTGAATCGATAGGTGTATTTTTTCTAATTCTGCCTCAAATCGGGAGTCGAATTGGCTCTTCATTGCCCTTTCTTTTAGAGATTTGGCTTCGCTTTGTATCTCCATACAGAAGTCTGTATTGTCTTCTGTACTTATTTTTTTGAGTACCACCTGTTTCTTCGACTTGGTCTCTAAGTAAGTAGCCAAGCTATTCGTATCAAATTTATAGTTCTTGAGTTTTGTTCTGCTAACACATAAATAATGATATCCTTTGCTTCGTATCAATGCTAAATTTTCTTTTGTGGCAATACCCGCATCCAATACAATGAGGGGTCTGTTGCTTGTTGTGGCTGAATCTAAGCTTTGAATTACTTTATCTAGCCCGCTACTGTCCGAGAAATTGCCTTCATGGACGGAGGAGTGTTTGATAAAACCATACATATTTACGACCAATGCCAATACGACTAATCTACAGTCTGATCGTTTCTCTTTGCTTCGTCCAAATTTGGCTAAGCTACTGTTTCTTTTTTCTCCTTCAAAATATGTGTTTGTAAGATCATATAGCACTATTTTATCTTGAATATCAAAGAGTTCATTGGTCTTTATGGATAGATGTTGCTCTAGTTCCGTTTTGATGTTATTGAGCTTCAAAGCATTTCTGTATAGCCGATCTTTATTGATTTTGCCAAGATCATAACCCGTGATTTCGGTAATGGCTGAGTTCTCTTGAATCCATTTGGAAGTCGCTAGTTCTGAGCCTGGATATACAGCCCTACTGATGATTTGAGTTTGGGCTAGCTGTATCTCAGACTCCGTAAAATCAAGGTCTACAAGTACTTTATCGAGCCCCAATTGATGCCAAGCGTTATAACATATCCATTCTGCACCTACCTCTCGTACGTTGTTATGGCGGATTGTGTCGGACTCAACCATACGGCTATCGGGGGCATACAAGGTTAAGTCAAGCTTGTTTTCTTTCTTAATTCTAGACCAATACTCGGTCACTAAGCCAACTACAATGGGATCTGTTTGTGGGAAAATAGATGTTTTCTGCTGATACATATCCGTTAAGCATCTTGCAACAAGGTTCAGTTGTTCTGGGGTAATACTTGAATCTATAAACCCTATATTTAGTATGGTTCGATGGCAAACCCTTCCCGAACTATTACGATAGCTTTCGACTATCCTATAATAGCTGTCCCATTTTTGTGAAACGGGATTTATCCTACAAACTGACTTGAAATACATCCAGCAAAGGTACTGATAACCAAAGCAATAAGTCAACTCCCCTGTGTACTACAAACCAAATTTTTGAAAAATAAATCTCCTGAAAATCAATACATTACCATTTTTGAGAAGCTAAAAAAAACTGAAATATGTCCAAAAAAAATCAAAATACCCTAAAAATGCTGTCATGAATTAATCAAAATGACCTATTTGCTCAACCTGGGTTAATAAGTAATGGAAATAAAAAAATAAAAGATGTAGATGCCGAGTTATTCAATGTTCAAGATGATTCAATCAAAACATTAAATATTGGAGAAAAAGGATATGTTTATCCAATACT